>OY782680.1:560750-881500 GCA_963678085.1 Aliishimia sp. | reverse complement strand
GGCGCGTCTTCCTATGCTGCAACCTACCTGCAAGACCCAGAAGCGGTTGAGCCTGTTCTGGTCAAAGTAAACCTGGATGGCTCCATCGGCTATCACTCCATTGGTTTTGCGCGCAAAGATAGCGGCATCGCATCCCTGGACGACATGAAAGGCAAAGCATTTGGCTTTGGCGATCCTAACTCCACATCCGGCTATCTGATCCCTTCCATCGAGATCCCACAATACAAAGACGGCATCACCATGGAATCCGGCGAGTATTTCGGCGATGTTAAGTTCACTGGCGGCCATGAGCAAACCATCGTTGCGGTGAATAATGGCGATATCGACGGCGGCGTCACTTGGGCCGACGGTCAGGGCAACTGGGAAGACGGCTACAACTCCGGCGCGCTGCGCAAGGCGGTTGACGCGGGTCTGATCGACATGAACGATCTTGTTGAAATCTGGAAATCCAACGTGATCCCAGAAGGCCCAATCGTTCTGCGTAAGGCTCTGCCTGCAGATGTGAAAGCGAAAATGACCGCTCTGGTTGATGGTCTGCATGAGAAAGACCAAGACTGCGCCTATGCGGTTGCTGCCGGTGAAACCCTTGGTTTCCAGCCTGTAACCCATGACACATACATTTCTGTCATCGAAGCGCGCAAAGCAAAAATCGGTGGCTAAGCCATTTCTATGACGCATCCGGTAGCCCCCTGGGGCTGCCGGTTTTTTTTGAGTGGGAACACAATGGCGGATATATCGCTCGGGAACGCGCCACAAAGCGTAGACAGCATCCAATCCAGCTACATGGCGCAAGTTCAACGCCGCAGGCTTTATAGCGGTTTGGCCTTGCTGATCTTTGTGCTGTTGATGGTCTCTGGCTTCAACATCGCGGATGATCGCAACGCCGGTGGTTTTTGGGAGGGTTTGCACCAGGTTGGAGATTACCCCGCCGATGTGCTCTCAGAGGCTTGGGAAAAGCGCGCGGATCTGCCCGCATTGATCGCGAAATATTTCCCCGCCCTCATCGAGACAATCAATATCGCCGCGGTCTCTACGCTTATCGGAGCCCTGGGCGGCTTATTCCTCTCCTTGCTCGGAACCCGCGGGCTTGCAAGATGGCCCCGGTTGATCCCGCTGTTTCGCCGCATCTCCGATATCATGCGCGCTGTGCCTGAAATCGTGATTGCACTGATGCTGATCTTTGTTCTTGGCGGCGGGCCTGTTCCGGCGATGATCGCGATTGCCATTCACACCGCAGGCGCGCTTGGTAAGATGTTCTCTGAGGTCGCGGAGAATGCCGATCTGAAACCTGTTGAAGGTTTGGCCTCGACCGGGGCCACATGGTCCCAGCGCATGCTGCTTGGCGTATTGCCGCAAGTCGCGCCCAATTACCTCAGCTACACGCTTTTGCGTTTCGAGATCAATATTCGCGCCTCGGCCATTCTGGGCTTTGTGGGCGCAGGCGGCCTTGGCTATGAGCTGCGCAACGCGATGGCTTGGGGGCCGGGGCGCTTTGACGAAGCCGCCGCGATCTTCATTCTGCTCTTTGGCACGATCGTGTTCTTTGACCAAGTATCGAGCCGCTATCGCAACCGTCTAACAGAGGGGCAAGGCCAATGAGCGCGACCGATCTGAACTTTGCCAAGGATCAAGCCGATCAGCTGTTTCAACGCAAGCGGCTGCTGGGCTTTGCCATTCCGGCCGTGATCGCTCTCTATCTTGTCTATATCTTCTTTGCCTTCGACATTCCCGGCCTCGCGCAGCGCGCCAATTTGGATAATGCGGTGACATTGGCTTCTGATAGCTGGTCGCATAAAGTGCATGTCACGCGCGACAATCGCAGCGGCGCTATCAGCTATGCGGTCGAAGGAGAGCGCAAAGGCCGTTACCCCGAAGGTCAGCGCCCCGATTGGGTCAGCGGCGATGAGGTCATCACCATCGATCTGGGCGGCGAGCATGTCGTGCGCTACCTGCCTGAGAACCGGACCGAAATTGAGATTCCCGGCTTTCCCTTGATCGAGGTGCAGGCACAGGGGCGTGAGCTGATTAGCAATCTCCCGGATGATCTGCCCGGTTGGATTTCTGCCTCAAGCCGCCGGATTGGCATCACCACCCCAGAAGGTCGCATCACCTTAACCGGCGCACGCACAGAAGTGTTCAACTACTTTCCCGGATGGGAGCTATTCTGGTTCACGCTTGATAGCCCGTATCATGGGCAAGGCTTTGGCACGATCCTCTTTGGCGCACAGCTTGACGCAGAACGTGGTAATATCGCCGGGGCAATATCAGATTGGTGGAACAACCCGATGTGGCGGCACAAGGACGTGGCTTGGGCCATTGGCGAAACCATCTTGATGGCCTTCCTTGGCACGATGGGCGCCGCGATGATCGCGATCCCGCTCTCCTTTTTGGCGGCAAAGCGGTTCTCACCCATCATGCTTCTGCGCGCCGCCACACGTCGTTTGTTCGACTTTGTGCGCGGGGTTGATGCGCTGATCTGGACAGTGGTGCTGGCCCGTGCCTTTGGGCCTGGCCCGCTCACCGGAGCGCTTGCGATCTTGATCACGGACACGGGCACCTTTGGTAAAATCTTCTCAGAGGCGCTCGAAAATGTTGACCAGAAACAGATCGAAGGCGTCTCTTCAACCGGGGCCAAGCCGCTGCAACGCTACCGTTTTGGGGTGATCCCGCAGGTGATGCCGGTCTTACTGGCGCAGATCCTGTACTTTTTGGAATCCAACACACGTTCGGCCACGATCATCGGAGCGATCACTGGGGGCGGGATTGGGCTCATGCTGACGCAAGCGATCCAGACCCAAAAAGATTGGGAAGAGGTGGCCTATTACATCGTGCTGATCGTGATCATGGTGATCTTTATGGATTGGTTGTCCGGCTGGCTGCGCGGCAAATTGATCGGGCGCAACGACTGATGGCACGTCTTTCAGCAGATAAACCCTTCATCCATCCCGAGTGCGAAATCAGTGACAGCAGATTTGGCGCCTATGTCGAGATTGGCAAGGGTAGCCGCGTCGCCCATTCCAGCTTGGATGATTACAGCTATTGCGACCGCTATGCGGATATCGCCAATGCCCAGATCGGTAAGTTCGCCAATATCGCCGCCTTTTCTCGGATCGGCGCAACGGATCATCCGCTGCAGACTGCGGCCTGCCACCATTTCCTCTATCGCTCGGATGACTATTGGGACGACGCGGCGCGGGATGAAGACTTTTTCACCCATCGCAAATCGCGTGTTGCGCATATCGGCCATGACACCTGGATCGGGGCGGGCGCGATGGTCAAACCCGAGGTCACGCTGGGCGATGGCGCGGTAGTGGCTTCTGGCGCGGTGGTGACAAAGGATGTGGAACCCTACACGATTGTTGCAGGCACGCCCGCCAAACCGCTGCGCCTGCGCCAGCCGCGCAAGATTGCCGAACGGCTGATCGCTTTGGCTTGGTGGGATTGGCCCCATGACGCGCTGCGCAACGCGCTTGCCGATTTCCGGGCTATGGACGCTGCGGCCTTTCTTGAAAAATACGAATAGCGCACAGCCAACCTGCCTTAGGCTGAACGTCAAAAATTGTTCACGCAAAGGTAACATTTCTGTCACGCAGCGCCGCGCATAAGATCACGCACATATATCCAAGGAGGAAACCATGCTGCGTCGTTCCACACTTATAACGGCCCTCATCGCTGCCATGCCAGCGCTCGCACAAGCGGGCGATGTGATCGAATATGGCCCGCGCCCCTATTACTTGATCGACCGAATGAAAGACGGTGCGCTCAAAGATAGGCTGATGTCTTGCGCCGGGCAGGCGGGCCAGCGCTCTACTTTCTCTATCGGCCACCGCGGCGCGCCAATGCAATTCCCTGAGCACACGGTTGAATCCAATGTCGCAGCGGCGCGCATGGGTGCGGGCATTCTTGAATGCGATGTGACCTTTACCAAGGATCTTGAGCTGGTATGCCGTCACGCTCAGAACGATCTGCACACAACCACCAATATCGTGACAACACCGCTGGCTGAGACTTGCGTCAAGCCGTTTAGCCCCGCAAGCGGCGACACCCCAGCAAAAGCGGAATGCCGGACGTCTGAAATCACGCTTGAAGAATTCCGCAGCCTGACACCAAAAATGGACGCTGCAGATAAATCCGCCACCACGGCAGAGGCTTATCTGGGCGGCACAGCGAATTGGCGCACGGAGCTTTATACAGCCGAGCCGACAATGCTGATGACCCATGCCGAATCCATCGCGTTGTTCAAATCATTGGGAGCCAAGTTCACACCCGAACTGAAATCGCCGTCGGTTGAGATGCCCTTTAACGGCTTTACCCAGGAAGACTACGCGCAGAAACTTGTTGACGAATACAAGGCCGCAGGCATCCCAGCGTCTGATGTATGGCTCCAGTCCTTCAACCTGGAAGACGTGCTGTATTGGATCAAGGCCGAGCCCGCATTTGGGGCCCAAGCCGTTTATTTGATGGATGAGTATAACATCGACGGCTATTCGCCCATGGATCCGGCCACCTGGCCCAACACGATGGAAGAGCTGAAAGCGATGGGCGTGAACTATATCGCACCGCCCACATGGATGCTGGTCACGCTTGAGAATGGCGAGATCGTTCCCTCCGAGCTTGCAATCCAAGCCAAAGCTGCTGGGCTGAAGATCATCACCTGGACCATCGAGCGTTCCGGCCCGCTGGTAAATGGCGGCGGCTGGTATTACCAATCCATCGCCGATGTGGTGGATAGCGATGGGATCATGTACCCGCTGATTGACGCGCTGGCGCAAGATGTGGGCGTTGTTGGCATCTTCTCCGATTGGCCCGCGACCGTCACCTATTATGCAAATTGCATGGGTCTTGAGTAAAAATCGACGTCTCGATTATGCAATCGTTGAAACCTCCACCCGCTTACAGGTGGGGGTTTCTTCTTTTGACGGGGCGCTATGCCCCCAGCGTCAGCGTCACCCGATCGCCTGCAAACCAAGTGCGGCCAAATTCCACCGGCTGGCTCAAACGATCCACATTCACACTCGTTGAGCGCAACAGCGGATCTCCCTCACTTACCTGCAAATGCAGCGCTTGCGTGGCAGTGGCGCGCAAAGCGGTCAAGCGCGTCGAGGCGCGGGTATAATCGGCGACGCCCGCGTCTTTGAGGGCCTCGGTCACGCTGCTGGTCCGTTGCAGCGCGCTGATGATCCCCCCAAGCCGCTCAAGCGGAAACAGGCTTTCAAACAGGGCGATCGGCTGACCATCTGCGAGCGAGAGCCCGTGATAGGCGCAAACCGCATCACCTGGGGCAATTTCAAGCGCCAAAGCCTCGGCTGCGGTGGCGGCGCGCTGTTCCACATTCAACCGTTGCTTTTCAGGCCTCTTGCCTGCAGCAATCACATTCTCATGAAAGCGCACGCGTTGACCAATGGGATAGTCGGTGGGGCTCGCCGTCACATAAGCACCTGCCCCGCGCCGAGTTCGTACCAGCCCCTCCTCAACAAGCGCAGCGATACTGCGGCGCACCGTATGGCGGTTGACACCAAAGCGCTCGGCAAGCGCGGCTTCGGTCGGCAACTTGTCTCCGATATTATAGCGCCCATCGTTCAAATCACTGCGCAGCGCATCAGCGATGGCTTTCCAAATGGGGGTCTGGCCGGATCTGTCATGCAAAATTTACAAATCTCCTCTGGCTTTAGATCTGCTTTCTGTTAAGATGTGTATAGTTGTATAGTATATGGAAAACTTGTCGAGATGAAAGACACTTTCGACGAAAATTCACAGCGCAAAGCCTGGATGGGTTTGCTCGCCAAGGCCCCCGAGGGCCGGGTTGCCGCGCTGCTTGATGCCGCCATTGAGCGCCCCAGCTATACGTGGCTGCGCGCGCCCGAGATCGGCAGCGCCATGGTGCGCGGGCGTGCGGGTGCAACAGGGGCGCCGTTTAACCTGGGCGAAATGACTGTGACCCGCTGCGCCCTGACGCTTGCAACCGGAGAGGTCGGGCATGCCTATATCCAGGGTCGGCGCAAGTCCTGTGCGCAGGCCGCCGCCCTTGTTGATGCGCTCATGCAAACCGATGCCGCAAGCGCGCTGCAACAGGCGGTTTTAGACCCGCTTCAAGCAGAACAGGAACAGGCCAAAGCCGCCCGCGCCGCAAAGGCCGCCGCCACAAAGGTCGAGTTTTTCACCATGGTTCGGGGAGAAGATTGATGCAGGCCGAGACCCTCACCGGTGGATTTGACAGCCCAGCCATTCAATCCGCGCATGCTTTCCGTCACGTGATGGAGGCAATGGCACGCCCCGGCACCATCCACGAGATCGCTGGCGCAGCGCCGCCCGCCCCGCTTTCTGTTGCAGCTGGCGTGGTGCTTTTGACGCTTTGCGACACAGATACGCCCATCTATCTGGCGGGCGCATTTGAGTGTGATGCGGTGCGCGCTTGGCTGGCCTTTCACACCGGCGCGCCTTTGGCCGCTCCTGAGCACTCTATGTTTGCGCTTGGCACATGGGAGGATCTGCTCCCCCTATCCAGCTATCCCATCGGCACATCGCAATATCCTGACCGCTCAGCAACGCTGATCGTTGAGCGCCCAGAGCTGAGCCCAAGCGGCGCGACACTCACCGGGCCGGGCATCCGCGACGCCGCTTATCTTTCGCTGCCAGGTGATGCTGGCTTTCAGGCCAATCAGCAGCTCTTCCCGCGCGGGCTTGATTTCATATTCACCTCTGGCAACCGTCTAGCGGCGCTGCCCCGAACCACCAAGGTGTCCTGATGTATGTTGCGGTAAAGGGCGGCGCGCGCGCCATTGAGAATGCCCATGCGTGGCTGGCCGAAGAGCGGCGCGGCGATGTTGCCATTCCCGAGTTGAGCGTGGCCCAAATCCGCGAGCAACTCAGCCTTGCGGTCAACCGCGTGATGGCCGAGGGCTCGCTTTATGATCCCGACCTTGCCGCGCTGGCAATCAAGCAGGCGCGCGGGGATCTCATTGAGGCGATTTTCCTCATACGCGCCTATCGCACCACGCTGCCCCGCTTTGGCGCAAGTACCCCTGTGCAAACGGGCGCGATGTCTTGTGATCGGCGCATTTCAGCCACGTTCAAAGATTTGCCGGGCGGGCAGGTGCTCGGGCCAACATTTGACTACACCCATCGCCTCTTGGATTTCAAACTGGCCGCTGAGGGCGATGTACCCGAGGCTCCCATGCGCGAGACGACCCCCGGCGATGTCCCACATGTCACCGAATTCCTGAACCGCGAGGGGCTAATCGAAGAGGCCCCCGCGGACGACACCCCGCCCCCGGATCTCACGCGCGAGCCTCTGGAAATGCCCGCCGAGCGCGCCTTGCGCCTCCAGGCCCTCACCCGCGCCGATGAGGGATTTACTCTTGGCCTCGCCTACTCCACGCAGCGCGGCTATGCACGCAATCATGCTTTTGTCGGAGAGCTGCGCATTGGTGCAGTGCCCGTTGAAATGGAGATCCCCGAGCTGGGCTTTGCCGTGGAAATCGGCGAGATCACCCTGACCGAATGCGAGACCGTCAACCAGTTCAAAGGCTCCAAAACCGAACCTCCACAATTCACCCGCGGCTACGGGCTCGTCTTTGGCCAGAGTGAGCGCAAGGCGATCTCAATGGCGCTTGTGGACCGTGCGCTTCGTTGGGAAGAGCTTGGCGAAGATTTCGAAGGCGCGCCCGCGCAAGATACCGAATTTGTCCTCTATCACGCTGATAACATCCAGGCGACGGGCTTTTTGGAGCACATCAAGCTGCCCCATTATGTGGATTTCCAATCAGAGTTGGAACTGGTGCGAAAGCTGCGCCGCGAAGCCGGTGCCGGTCAAATCCAAGAGGCCGCAGAGTAATGCCCACCGCTGCGCCTACCTATCAAAAACACCCGTGCGAGCCCTGGTATCTACCAACCAGCCATCCGGTCCGGCAATGTCACTGGGCAGATAACGCGCCATCAGTCGCAAGCTCCAGTGCACAATCATATCAAACACATAGGGCCCGACAAAAAGCGCCACAATCAACATGGTCCAGAACAAAATCATGGGTTCCCCTCAAAAACCTTCACTGTCCAGCGGCTTCAAGCACAGGAATGACACAGGGATATGACAGAGACTTCCGAGTATAACTTCGCCTATCTGGACGAGCAAACCAAGCGGATGATCCGCCGCGCGATCCTCAAGGGGCTGGCGATACCGGGGTATCAAGTCCCCTTTGCCAGCCGGGAAATGCCTATGCCGTATGGCTGGGGCACGGGCGGTGTGCAGGTTTCTGCGGCGATTCTCACGCCTGACGATAGGTTCAAGGTCATTGATCAGGGCGCGGATGACACCACCAATGCTGTCTCGATCCGCTCCTTTTTTGAGCGCACAGCCGGGGTTGAGACGACGACTGTGACCGGCGACGCGACGGTGATTCAAACCCGCCACCGCATCCCCGAAGAGCCGCTGACGGATGAGCAGATCATCGTCTACCAAGTGCCTATCCCTGAGCCCTTGCGCTTTTTGGAGCCGCGCGAAAGTGAGACGCGCAAGATGCATGAGCTGGAAGAATATGGCCTCATGCATGTGAAGCTTTACGAGGATATCGCCCGCCACGGCCATATCGCGACATCTTATGCCTACCCCGTAAAGGTCGAAGGGCGCTACGTGATGGACCCCTCACCCATCCCCAAATTCGACAATCCGAAACTGGGCGGCATGGCTGCGATCCAGCTTTTCGGCGCAGGGCGCGAGCAACGGATCTACGCGCTGCCGCCCTTTACGCAGGTGGTCTCGCTTGATTTCGAGGATCACCCGTTCGAGCCCTCTAAGGCCGATCATTGCTGCGGACTATGCGGCGCAACAGGCAGCTATCTTGATGAGGTGATCGTTGATGATGCGGGCGGGCGGATGTTTGTTTGCTCTGACACGGATTACTGCGAAACCCGCCGCGCCGCAGGCCATATCGGAAAGGACGCTGCATGACCCCCCTTCTCTCCGTTCAGGGCATCACCAAACGCTATGGTGCGCATATTGGCTGCGCGGATGTGTCCTTTGACCTTTATCCCGGCGAAGTCATGGGCATCGTTGGCGAGAGTGGCTCGGGCAAATCCACGCTGCTCAATTGCTTGGCGGGGCATCTAGCGCCCGATGCGGGGCAGGTGGTGTATGATACGCGCAGGCCCTCAAGTAGCGAAGCGATAGGGCACAAGAATGATGGCCCCAAAGATACGGTCACCATGTCCGAGCCAGAGCGGCGGATGCTGGGGCGCACGGATTGGGCCTTTGTTCACCAACATGCCCGCGATGGGCTGCGTATGGGCGTGAGCGCGGGCGGCAACGTAGGAGAGCGGCTCATGGCTGTGGGCGCGCGTCACTATGGCGATATCCGCAGCAAGGCGCTCGATTGGCTGGAACGGGTCGAGATTGACGCCTCCCGTATTGATGACCGTCCCACGACCTTTTCCGGCGGGATGCAGCAGCGTTTGCAGATCGCGCGCAACCTAGTCACTGGGCCGCGTCTGGTCTTTATGGATGAACCCACGGGCGGGCTCGATGTCTCCGTGCAAGCACGCCTGCTGGATCTGGTGCGAGGCCTTGTGCGGGATATGGGGCTTTCGGCGATTATCGTGACCCATGATTTGGCTGTGGTGCGTCTATTGGCCGATCGTTTGATGGTGATGAAGTCCGGTCACGTGGTTGAAGCGGGGCTGACCGATCAAGTGCTGGACGATCCGCAACACGCCTATAGCCAACTTCTTGTCAGTTCTGTTTTGCAGGTGTGAGCCATGATTGAGCTTCAAAACGTTTCCAAGACCTTCACCCTACATAATCAAGGCAGTGCGGTGATCGAGGTAATTAGCGATATGTCCTTTTCGGTTGCGCCGGGCGAATGCGTTGCGCTGACCGGGGCCTCTGGTGCGGGGAAATCGACGCTCATGCGGATGATCTACGGCAATTACCTCACCCAAGCGGGCGAGATCCGCATCGGGGATATTGATCTGGTCCAAGCTGAGCCGCGTGAGATTATTGCGCTGCGCCGCGAGGTTTTGGGCTATGTCAGCCAGTTCCTGCGCGTGGTTCCGCGTGTGCCTACCCTTGAGGTGGTGGCCGAGCCTTTACGCGCGCTTGGGGTCTGCGCCGATGCGGCTCAGGCGCGGGCCAAAGAGCTTTTGATGCAACTTAACATCCCCGAACGGCTATGGTCTCTGTCTCCCACCACCTTTTCAGGGGGCGAGCAGCAACGGGTCAATATCGCGCGCGGCTTTGCCCATAGCTATCCGGCAATGTTGCTGGATGAGCCCACGGCCAGCCTAGATGCCACCAGTCGCGAAGTTGTCCTATCCCTGATCGAAGAGGCTAAGGCGCGCGGCGCGGCGATCATCGGGATCTTTCACGACGAGGCCGCCCGTGCCCGCGTGTGTGATCGGCAGATTGATGTAAGCCTTTATACACCCGGAGCAGCCGCATGATACAGGGGCGGCTCATAGCAGTTGTTGGCCCCTCTGGTGTGGGCAAGGACAGTGTGATGGCGGGGCTGCACGCGGCTTTTCCCAATATGCATCTTGTGCGCCGTGTGATCACGCGGGCATCGGATCGGGGCGGCGAGGATTATGACGCCGTATCCGTGCCGGACTTTGAGGCGATGGTCGAAAACGGCGCATTTGCGGTGCATTGGGGCGCACATGGGCTGCATTACGGAATCCCGGTCACGGTGCAGGATCATCTTAATCAGGGCCTCGATTGCCTTGTCAACTTTTCGCGCAAGGCGCTGGAAGAGGGCGCGGCGACCTTTGTAAATTTCATCGTTCTCAACATCACTGCGGACCCGTCGGCCTTGGCCAAGCGGCTGGCTGAGCGCGGGCGCGAAACCGAGGACGAGATCGCGCGCCGCCTTGCTGAGGCTCAAAAGCCGCTGCCAGAAGGTCTAAAAATCATCCATCTGCGCAATGATGGGCCGCTCAAGCAAACCGTCGCGCAGGCGGCAACGCAACTTGACGATGTGCTGTGATGAATATGCGCCAAGCGCTGCAACGCCTATCCACCAGTCACGCTTATCTGAAACGAGCCACAAAAGCTCTATTTGCGCAATGTCATCATGGTGTTACGCTACTTGAGCATACACGGCCGATGAGCTCCAGAACCCTTGGAGGCCTCCCGGCCCGTCTTTTTGGGGTATATAATAGATTGCCATGTGAGGGTATGTCATGAATTCTCCTTTTCCCGCCACGTCTTTAGCCGAGCAATATGATGGCGATCTGCCGGGCACATTGTGTCTTGCCAATGCCAAGCTGGTTCTTGCCGATCAGGTCATCGCGGGCGCGTTGAGCATAGAAGCGGGCATTATCACGCAGATCACCGAGGGCGATCACGTCCCCAACGGCGCGCTGGATTGCGCGGGTGATTTTGTGATCCCCGGCCTTGTGGAGCTGCACACGGATAATGTTGAACGCCATATCGAGCCGCGCCCAGATGTGGATTGGCCGCATTTGCCTGCCCTTATCGCCCACGATGCGGAGCTGGCCTCAACCGGGATTACCACCGTGTTTGATGCCATGCGCGTGGGATCCATCCACAGTGGCAAGGGGCGCTATATTGATTATGCCCGAAAACTCGCTGACGAATTGCTGGCTGCCCGCGCCAAAGGGCTGTTCAAAATCAGCCATTTCTTGCATCTGCGCGCCGAGATCTGTTCGGAAACTCTGCTAGAGGAGCTCGCCGCCTTTGGCCCCGAAGACCGGGTTGGCATCGTAAGCCTGATGGACCACACGCCGGGCCAGCGCCAGTTTCGGGATCTCTCAACGCTGAAAACCTATGTTGCCAAGAAACGCGGCATGAGTGATGCGGAATTTGCCGAGCATGTTGAAAACCTGTTGAGCCTTCAGCAGCGCTTTGGTGCCGAGCATGAGGCAGGGGCTGTGCGCGAAGCGGCGCGCCTTGGGGCAGTTTTGGCCAGCCATGACGACACCTTGCCTGAGCACGTTGAAAAATCGGCAGAGAACGGCGTCGGATTTGCTGAATTTCCAACCACATTGGAGGCCGCTGAGGCTTGCCGCACCCATGGAATCGCAGTGATGATGGGCGCTCCGAACCTCATCCGAGGCGGCTCACATTCCGGTAACGTCGCGGCCGAGCAGTTGGCAAAGTCGGATCTTCTGGACATCGTGTCGTCTGACTATGTGCCATCTGCGCTGCTTTTATCGGCCTTTCGTCTCGCCCAGCTTTGGGATGATCTTCCGCGCGCTGTCGCGACAGTCACCATCAATCCGGCGCGCGCCGCTGGCCTTAACGACCGGGGCCTTGTGCAAACCGGCCTTCGAGGAGACGTGCTAAGGGTGCGCAGCATTGGCGACATCCCCCTCCTACGCGGAGCCTGGAGCAGAGGTCGCAAAATCGCATAGCTCAAGATGCGCCCGCAAATCCCCGAAGCAAGGTCTGCGGGCGCTCGGGATATCTAAGATTAAGCCGCCGACTGTCCAGAGCGGCGCCCTGGTGCATCGACGACGCCTTTGTCAAAGAGCTGGCCGATTGCCTTATCACCAAGGCCCAAGAGATCGCCCAATATCTCTTCTGTATGCTCCCCAAGAACCGGCGCTGCGCCCGCGCTTTTGGTCTCCATCGCCGCAAAATTCGCAGGGTGGCGGGGGGTCAAAAATGTGCCAATTCCCGGATGCTCCACATTTGAAAACATCGGATTGCTGAGGCTCATATCCGCATCCTGCTCTAACGCCTCGCGCACCGAGCGGAATTCGGACCAGGTAAGCCCCTTGCTGTTAAACTCCCCCTCAAACTCAGAGACTTTGCGTGCAGCGAACCATGGCTTAAAGACCTCGGTGATGGCCGCGCGGTGCTGCCAGCGATTGCCCTCATCAGCCAAGGACACGCCCAAACGACCCTCTAGCGCTGCCATGTCCTCTTCAAGACCCGTGGCCGATACAAGTCCGCGCCATTGACGATGGGTCAAACCAATCACCATCACGCGCTTGCCATCGGCGCAAAGGAAATCCTGCCCATAAGCCCCATAAAGCGCATTGCCCGCTTTGCCACGATCCTCAGCGTTCAAAGCTGTATCCCCGATCATGCCCAAATGGCCAATGGTTGCAGCCGCCACATCTTTCAGAGCCAGCTCCACCTCTTGCCCACCTTTCCCGCGCAGCCGGTGCCGCTCTGCCGCCAAAAGGGCTGAAACGCACATATTCCCTGCAATCAGATCCCAAGCGGGCAGCGCATTGGCGACCGGCTCATCGCTGCCCTCAGGGCCCGTGATCGTTGGAATACCAAGGGCTGGGTTCACAGTATAATCCACTTGCGGGCGGCCAAAGCGATCGCCGGTCAAAGTCACCATGACCAGATCCTCGCGATGCTTGCTGAGGCTATCGTAATCAATCCAGCCGCGCACGCGCAGATTGGTCAAGAACAGCCCCGCATCCTCGCCCGGAGCGGTGATGATCTGCGTGATCAGCTCCCGCCCCTCGTCGGATTTCATGTCCACGGCGATGGATTTTTTGCCCTTATTCATACCGGCCCAAAACAAGCTTTTCCCATTTGGAGCCAGGGGCCAGCGCCCCGAATCTAGCCCGCCGCCAATGCGATCAAAACGGATCACCTCCGCGCCCATCTGCGCCAGGGTCATGCCCGCCAACGGAACTGCCACAAAGGCCGAGCTTTCGACCACGCGCATACCGGATAAAATGCTCATACTGTTTCCTCCCAAACCGCGCGGGCTTGCATGCATTGATGGCCGTTCTGGCCGGTAAAGAGAGACAACGCATCCTCACCCTGTTGCATCGAGATGTCACAAGGTGTTCCCGAAAACATCGGATGCACCCCGCGGAAATCAAAGAACATCGGCGCGCGCCCTTTATGCTGCGTCGCCGCGCGCATCAGATAGGTGGCTTGCAAAGGACCATGCACCACAAGGCCAGGGTAATGCTCGACCTCTTGAGTATAGCGCAGATCATAATGGATGCGATGCGCATTAAAGGTCACGGCAGAGTAACGAAAGAGCAGCGTTTCAGGCGTCTCGATCGCTTCAATCGGCGCGGTGGGAAGATCGCGTTTTTGCGGCGGCGTGTAGCTGTCCGGGATTTCAAGATAGACGATATCCTGACGCTCTTCGATGGCAAGGCCCTGCTCTCCATGGATTTCCTGATCCACCGTCACGAGGATCATAGGCCCGGTTTTGCCCATCTTTTCCGTGACCGCCCGCACGCGGGATCGTTTCTCAAGCGCTTCACCCACCGACAAATTGCGGTGAAAAGTCAGCGCCCCCCCGGCCCACATGCGGCGCGGCAGAGAGACAGGCGGCAGCAACGTGCCACCCTTGGGATGCCCATCTTCTCCGAGCCGGTTCATCGGAGCGCCATTGGGAAAGGCGCACCAATGCCAAAGCTGAGGCATGGCATCCCCAAGGCGCGGGGCCTCTCCGGTGCCGACAATAGAGTGGATATGCTGGGCCTGAATCGCATCGACGCCGCCCAAGGAAACCGCCTCTCGCCCCACCCAGGCTTCGGTGTTTAATTTGTTCATACAATTTCCTCCTCTATTTCATGTCCATTTTGGATTTGGGGCTTAGATCACCCGATCACGCGGCGCGTTGCCGGCGAAAAAGTCGTTCAGATTGTCGAGCACGCGAAAGCCCATCTCCTCACGGGTCTCGCGCGTGGCTGAGCCTAGATGCGGCAACATCACAAGGCTGGGGCAGTTAAAGAGCGCCGCATTGATCTGGGGCTCACCATCAAACACATCCAGCCCCGCCCCGCCAAGCGCGCCAGAGGTTAAGGCGGAGGCCAAAGCGATGTCATCCACCACCTCGCCGCGCGCCGTGTTGATGAGATAAGCGCCGGGCTTGAACAGCGCCAAACGCTCTGCATTGATCAAATGCCGGTTTGCCGCGCCACCAGGGCAGTGCAGCGAGACGAAATCACATTGGGGCAGCAACGCTTCGACGCTCTCCACTTGCTCTGCACCACATGCCGCAAGCACTTCCGGCGCGACTTTAGAGCGGTTTTGCACCAGGATCTTCATCCCGAACCCATGATGCGCGCGGCGCGCCATTTCTTGCCCGATCCGGCCAAAGCCAATGATCCCCAGCACCTTGCCCGCGACCTTTGCCCCGATCATATGGGTGGGACGCCAGCCGGACCATTGCCCGGCCCGCACTTCGCGCTCGCCCTCCCCTGCACGGCGCGCCGCCATAAGCAAAAGCGTCATGGCAATATCGGCTGTGCATTCCGAAAGCACATCCGGCGTATTGGTCACCACAAGACCTAAACGACGGGCAGAGTCCTCACAGATATGGCTATAGCCAACCCCGTAATTGCCCAAGATCTTGGCCTGCGGGGTTACGTCAAATACCGCCGCATCGAGCTTATCCGTGACCGTTGGCAGCACCGCATCATGGCTGGCAATCGCCGCGCGCAGTTCTTCGGTGCCAAGGGGCACATCATCCATGTTAAAGGTTGCATTATATTGCTCGGCCAGTTTGGCCTCAACCGCTTCGGGCCAGCGACGCGTGACAAATACGGAAGGTTTGCTCATGCTCATTTACTCCGCCGCTACGTTCTCAGCGTCCAGGCCCATCGCAGCAGCCACAGCCGCATCGTCATAGCTGCCGCCCAGATCACGGATTGCCTGGCCAAAGCGGGTCACAATCTCATGCAAAGCCTCATCGGTAAGCAGGTTCAAAATCCCGATACGCACCTGCACGGGTGCAGACAAGGTGGGCCAAATGCCGAAATTCTGCGCGCGGCAATGTTGCACCAGCTCCATCTCGCGCCCCGCCAAATCTGAGGGCAGGTTCAAAACCACCAAAGACTGCATGTTCGAGGTCACCTCGCAGCCCATCGCAGTCACCGCAGCGCTCAACTTGGCTTCATAGGCGGCATAGCGCGCGGCGCGGGCGGCCAAACCATCCTCAAGCGTGATGCGCAGCGCCTCATGAAAGGCGGCAACCGCATAGGCCGAATGGGTACGGTGGTAGGTGCCTTTTTCAACATCCTGCCCGTCGAGAATACCCCAATGGCGGGCCTCCATCAGCGGGTGATGCACAAAAGAGCGCGCCCCGGAGGTTTTCAGAACATCGATATATGCATCCGTAAAGCTCACCGGCGCATAGGTCAGGGGCAAACAGCAAATGCCTTTCTGCGGGCAAGAGGCCCAGGCCGCAACGCCCGGATAATCATCAATGCGAAAATCCGCCACGCCAAGCGAGCTGACCGCATCCACCAGCCCCAGCGCGCCATGTTTTTCACAAGCCGCGTTAAAGCCAGCAATATCATTGATCCGACCTGAGCCGGTTTCATAATGCGCCATAAACGCCCATTTGGGCTTATGCTCGGCCAATGCTGCCTCAACCATGTCGCCATCCACAGAGGTGCCATGGGGGATATCAATCGTGATCACGCTCGCCGCAGCCGGGTCCGTGGGGTTCGCCGCCAGCTCCTCAGCGGTGGCCGCTTTCATGCGCAAGGAGAGCCCATCAATCCCGGAAAAAGTGCCATTCACAAAGGCAACGACTTTATCACCGGGCTGCACCGCAGAGATCATCGCATCAAGCCCGCTCCAGCCTGTGCCCGCTACAGCGAAGGTATGCACATTCTCAGTGCCCCAAATCGCGCGCAGCATATGCTTGCACTCGATCATGCCGCGCAGCACATCGCCATGCATGTGATCGGCCAGGCCAGCATTGCTGAACTGCGCCAACACGCGCGGATCGGTATTGCCGGGGCCGGGGCCCGCAGCTATGGTATTTGCGATCGTTAGTGAGGGATATGGTGCACTCATACGTAAAACCTTCCTTGTTAGATATAGAGCCCTGCGCTTTTGGCCCTGAGTTGAACCAGGGCAAGCACAGTGTTGATTGTTGGCGTTGGTGTACTTGTTAAGGTGCCGAGCTCTTGCACGGATTTCACGAGCGCGTCGATTTCCATGGGCCGTCCCTGATCGAGATCTTGCCACATAGAGGTGCGATGCGCGCCCACGGCTGCGCCCCCGTCGATGCGACGCTCCACATCAATGGGGAATTTCACGCCTAGCTTTTCTGCGATCTGCTGCGCCTCAACCATCATGGCCCGCGCAACGGCCCGCGTTCCGGGATCGGTGCACAGCACATCCAGCGTGGCATGGGTGAGCGCCGAGATCGGGTTAAAGGACAGATTGCCCCAGAGCTTGACCCAAATCTCATCACGCAATTTCGGGCGCACCGGTGCTTTGAGCCCGGCCGCCATCAGCGCTTTGGACAGGGCAACGGCGCGTTCAGACTTGCTGCCATCGGGCTCGCCCAAGGAAAAGCGGTTGCCTTCGATATGTTTGATCACACCGGGTTCGATCACTTCGGCTGCCGGGTAGACCACACAGCCCAGCACACGATCCGGGCCAAACCCATCCCATTGCGCATTGCCCGGATCAACTGAGGCGAGCCGTGTGCCCTCTAAGTCGCCGCCGACCTTATGGAAATACCACCAAGGCACCCCGTTCACGCCGCTTACGATGGTCGTGTTTTCACCGATGAGGGGCGCCATTTTGGGCACGAGAGCAGGCACCGAATGGGCTTTGAGCGTGACAATCACGTAATCCTGAACGCCCAAATCCGCTGGATCATCCGAGGCGCGCACCCGCACATTGCTTTCACTGCTCTCTTCAATCAGCGTCAATCCGTTTTGCTGCATCGCTGCCAGATGCGGCCCGCGCGCCACCAGGCTGACATCCGCGCCTGCATGCGCCAGCTTAACGCCCATATAGCCGCCAATGGCCCCGGCTCCGAAAATACAAATCTTCATGAGGTGAGCTCCAGCTTTTCAGCCATGCCAATGCGCTGCATCTTGCCGGTTGCACCTTTGGGGATTTCGTCCAGGATCACCACCCGGCGCGGCACTTTGAAATCGGCCATGCGCTCGGCAGCGAAATCGCGAATGGTCCGCTCATCAGCTGTTGCCCCCTCGCGCAGCACGACGGCAGCGGCCACCTCTTCGCCCAGCTTGGGATGGGGCAGAGCAAAGGCGACGCATTGCGCGATCTCAGGGTGATCCATCAGCACCCCATCCACCTCAAGCGGAGAGACCTTTTCACCGCCACGATTGATGATCTCTTTCAGCCGCCCTGTGAGGTGCAAGAACCCATCTGCATCAAAGGCCCCTTGATCACCGGTGCGGAACCAACGCTTGCCATCCACCTCAAAGAAGTTCTTTTCGTTGGCCTCTGGGTTGCTCTCATAGCCGGGTGTGACATTGGGGCCGCAGATACAAACCTCGCCCGTGCCTTCAATCAGACGGTTTTCGCTTTCATGCCCGATCGCCACCTCAGGGCCAGCCGCAACACCAACGGAGCCGGGTTTTTGACGATCCAGCGGATTGCAGCACATCTGGTGGGTGGCTTCGGTCATGCCATAAGCCTCAATCACCGGCGCGTCAAAGGTCTCGGCCAGTTGCTGCATAACCTGGGCGGGCAGGCTCGCGGAAGAAGAGCGCAAGAACCGCAGCGGATTATCCGCAATCACCGCAGCATTGCGCCCGGCGCGCGACAGGATCGCTTGGTGCATGGTCGGCACAGCCGTATACCAGCTTGGGCGCGCCTCTGCCATCATCGCAAAGAAGTTCAGCGCGTTAAATCCAGGCGTGCAAAAGATCGACCCACCCGAGGCCAGCGTCGCCGAAACCGCTGCAATCAGCCCGTGGATATGGAACAGGGGCATCACATTCAGGCAACGATCTTTGGGCGTGAGCGCCAGGGAGGTCGCGATATTTTGCGCCGAGGCCGCAAGGTTTGACTGCAAGAGCGGCACAATTTTCGGGCGCGACGTGGTGCCAGATGTGTGCAAGATCAGCGCGACATCCTGTGCGCTTGGCGTGGCTGCCGGGGCTGGCTCCGCAGCATCGCCTTGCAACGTGAAGGCCCCAGCATCGTCCCCTGGGCATAGCTGCAAAATCTGCAAACCCAAAGAGCGGCCTGCTGCAAGGGCCGGGCCATCATAACCCTGCATGATCACCAATGCCTTGGCCCCTAGGTCTTCTAGGTAGAACGTAAACTCGTCTTCCCGGTAATTTGGATTGAGCGGCGCGGTGCAAGCCCCTTGCGCGATACACACAAAGCTTGCCGCCATCTCGGGACCATTCGGCAAGACAATCGCCACACGGTCCTGCGCCCCAATCCCAAATCCGCGCAGCGCCGCCTCGGTCGCGGATGCCAGCGCGCGCAAACCCGCATAGCTCAGCCACGCCTTGCCCGGTGCCCCAATTGCCGGGGCCTCGCCTGGATGCTCTGCAAGTAGCGCCTTGAATGTGTCAACCATTGTCAGATCCTTTGCCGATATGTCTTACCGAAGTGTCAGGCACTTATGTGGCATGCACAGATGCCCTTGGCGAGTCCCTGCCCGCCCCGGTCAAACCATATCGCAGAAGCAGCCTTGCTCAGGACACCCGAGACAGGACCAAATGGCGCGTTGCTTTGTAAATCATATTTCTCCTCCTAAACCAGTATTCCGACCCACCACCAAGATGGCACGCCGAGTCACAGCTCCCTTGCGATGGTTTGTTGCTAGAACCCAGGCCTGAATGCACGAAAATTAATGTTGTGTTGTGTTTTGGAATTGTAACGAAGAAATGTTCTTGTAAACTTGTTAATATGAGCAAAGCTTTCGTCGGACCCAAACTGCGCCAACTCAGGCGTCAGAACAAACACACTCAAGCCCAGCTGGCCAAACAGCTTGGGGTCAGCGCCGCCTATGTGAACCTGCTGGAAAACAACCAACGCAGCTTGACCGTGCCGGTTCTCATGTCGCTCTCGGATGTGTATGGCATTGATGCGCGCAGCTTCATTCAGACCAATGAGGCCGAACAGCTGGCCGAGCTGCGCTCTATGGCGCGCGATCCGATCTTTGTGGGCGAGGCCCCGGACCTGCAAGAGCTGCGCGCCGCGCTTGCCCATGCTCCGCAACTGGTGGATCGTTTTCGTCAGCTTTACCAAGACTACCAACGCCTTGCAGATCATGTGCAAAATTCCGAGTTTGACGGTGATGTCAAAACCGCCCTGCCCGAGGCGCGGCTCTTTGAGTTTTTCAAATCCAACCGCAATCATTTCCCCACACTTGAAGCTGCAGCCGAGGCGATACGCGCCCGTGTCGGGGGGCCGCAGGATGATCTTTATGCCCTGCTCAAACGTCATTTACGGGTCAATCACTCGGTCTCCTCCGAGGTGCGCATTCTGTCTGAGATGCGCGATACGCTCATGTCCTTTGACGAAAAACGCGGGCACCTTGAGCTATCAGAGGCGCTTGACGCTCCCAACCGCATTTTCCAACTGGCCTATGTGGTGGCGAAAATCGAAGCTGAGGATGCCATAGAAAAGGTCGCCGCAAACTGCCCCGTGCCCGATGAAAGCAATGGGCGGCGTTTGCGCAATGAGCTACTGAACTATGTGGCCGCCGCGATCCTTATGCCCTTTGAGCAATTTTTGAAAATCGCCAAAGTTACCCGCTATGATCTTGATCGGGTGGCTGCCGGGTTTGGCGTGACCTTTGAGCAGGTGTGCCATCGCATGACAACCCTGCAAGGCCCCGGCGAGAAGGGCGTGCCCTTTTTCCTAACGCGCCTAGATAGGGCCGGAAATGTGACCAAACGGGTGAACCCGACCCAAGCAGAGCTGGGCGATACTGGCGCGCGCTGCGCGGTGTGGAACATCCATGATGCGTTTCAGCAACCCAATGTCGTGCTGCCGCAATTGGTCGAGATGTGGGATGACAAGCGCTATCTGACCATCGCCCGCACTACCGAACGCCCGGTCTTTTCGCGTCAAACCCAGGACCGGCGTATGGTGGTGGTTTTGGGCTGCGAAGCGGAATATCGTGACGAAATCAGCTATTTCAATGCATTCCCCTTGATGAAAGGGGGCGGCTTTGCGCCCATAGGCTTGAATTGTCACACCTGTCCGCGCCAAAAATGTACCCAGCGCGCCCATCAACCGGTGCATGTGCGGCTGAATTTCGACACCCATCGCCGCGGCGCGACACGATTTGAAAACTGAACCAAAAGGAGAAATTATCCCATGCCAACATCTTACCAAGCCCCAATGGTGGGCGATAAAGCCAAGCAAAGCAGCTCAAGCCAATCGGTCGCCTCAGCCGCGCAGGTGCAATCGGGGCGCGTGCAGCAAGTGCTTAACGAGAAAAGCGGTGATCTGATCACAGTGGCTGAAAGTGATACAATCGCCGCAGCGGTCGCGCTTCTAAAGGAAAAACGCATTGGTGCGCTCGTTGTGACGGATGCAAGCGGGGCTCTGGCCGGGATCCTCTCAGAGCGGGACATTGTGCGCAAATTGGCCGAAACGCCGGGCCAGACGCTGCCGCAAACCGTGGGCGAAAACATGACCCGCTCTGTGGAGACCTGCACCTCCGAAGACACGCTGTTCGACATCTTGCGCCGCATGTCAGACGGGCGTTTCCGTCACATGCCGGTGTTGCAGGGCGGCAAGCCAATTGGCATGGTCACGATCGGTGATGTGGTCGCGTATCGCCTTAGAGAAGTCGAACAAGAGGCGCTATTCCTCAAGCAACTGATCGCCGGATAGTTTTAACCCGGTTTATAGGCAGCAGATTCTTTCCAGCCATCAAAGCCGGTTTGCAGAACAAGCACATTATCCCAGCCCAGAACGCGCAGCCCAAAGGTAACTTGAGCCGAGAGCGCGCCTGTGTTGCAGAACAAAATCACCTTGCCATCGCGCGGCACCTCGTCCGTGCGCGCGAAAATCTCGCGCCATTCGATCTGCACTGCGCCAGGGATGGTGCCCGCTGCATATTCCTCGGCTGAGCGGGTGTCGATAAAGGTCACGCTCTCGAAAATTTCCTGTGTGACCTGCTGAGGCGAAATAATCCCCGCGTCATAAGTGGCGAAATCGGTATATTCCTGCATCGCTTCTTGCACAGGGTCCGCTAGGGCCATTTGCGCTGTCAAAGCCAACACCAAGGGGATGAGCCACTTCATCATAATCTCCATTCGCCAACGATGCCCTGCTCTTAGCAGAGGATGACGAAACCAGCTACCCCCTACACGGCCGGGAGCAGCTGCCTGTTCAGATGTGGCATGCGCAGGAACGCGCGCATAACCCGTGCACCAAGAATGATTGCGGCCAGAACCAAGAGCCCAGACACGCTCAGCGCAGCGCCCCCGCTGAGCCCCGCACCCACGGTGCAGCCGCCCGCCAGAACGCCGCCCACGCCCATAAGCGTACCGCCAAGCAAATAACGCAGGGTTTGGCCGGGGCTTTCAAAGCTTTGCACAGCAAGCTCACGGCGCAGGCCCGCACTGACAAAACTGCCCAGCAAAACCCCAGCCAGCCACGCTGCGCCAAATCCGGCTGGGATCGCTGTAGCAGCAATGATCCAAAACACGCTCTCTGCAGCAGGCTGAGTGAAGGCGGCACCTTGTACGGGCAAGGGATCAAACTCATCCATCAACAACATGCTTGTTGCGGACCAACTGGCCAGCACAACCAAACCAATCAAACCGCCAGCGATAAGATCACGCGCCCTGGTTTTGCCGCGATAGGCCAGCACCGCCACGCCCCCTAGCAGCAAAACAGATGAGAGCAGAACCCCGCCGGTCAGCTCAGACACAGAGCCAATCGGGCTGAGCACCGTGAACTGGCTGAGGGCAGCAGGCAGCGGCGCAAGCACACCTTTCATCGTTGCATGGGCGGCTAAGGCGAAAACGATCAATACTAGGACCGCTCTCAGATTTCCCGTGGCGGACAAAACAGCCAGCCGCGCCGCGCAGCCCCGCGTGAGAACCATGCCAGCCCCAAAGGCGAGCCCGCCAAGCAGCAGCGCCAGAACTGGGAGCTCTTTCGCGATAAACCTATGCCCCTCAAGGCTCACGACCCCCAAGGCCTTTGCCGCAGCAAAACCAATCACGGCAACCGCAAGCGCAAAGAGCCACACAGAGACGGCGGCGAAATCGCGGCCACCCTCACCGGCAACCGCGCGGCGCAAGCAAAAGCGTGAACTCTGCGCCGCAATGCCAAACACAATTCCAAGACCCAGCCCCGCCCAAATCTGCAAAGTGCGGGCTGGGATGTCCGTTTCGATGACCTCAAAAAGCATAAGGGCGCTCCTTTCTCACATGCGGCCATGTAAATCGGAGCGCCCTATTTTTGGCAAATGCGTCAAAGCGGAAAGATGTCCGGCTAGACCCATATATTCGGGAAATTATGTGCGCAAAACCCCTATGTTTAGACAGGCAGAAAGAAAATTGTCCTGATCCTCAAGCGACCCTCCCTCATTTGCAGATTATTCAAATTCCATCTGCTCATAGACACGGCCCGCATTCTTGGTCGCCAGCTCGTCATATGTGTGTAGGTTTTTATACGCAGTCTGGTCGATATAATAAGCCTCTGCCAAATCCCCGCCATCCTCGATCAACGCGCCGATCTCAGTGCGCAGATGCAACAGATAATCCCGCGTATAGCGGCGCACTTGATCCATATTGGTCGGCGTTCCGTGGCCGGGGATCACATAGGTGGCATTGAGCGCCTCAAAACCCGTATCCCAAGTTTCGAGCCACTCTGAGACAATCGTATCCTCAAAAATCGGCAGCATCCGCTGGTGAAACGCCATGTCTCCCGCGATCACCAGGCTTTGCTCGGGCAGCCAGACTTGCGTATCACCAGGACCATGGGCGGGGCCAAGATGAAGCACTTCGATGGTGAAATCACCCATCTCAATGAGTTTACGATCCTCAAAGGTTTCGGTGGGCGGCGCAATAAATGTGCCTTCGGCCTTATCGCGGTTATAGCGCTTCATATTTTCGAGGATGCGAAAACCTCGCTCTTCGATCTCATGCGCCGCATCCACATGGGCCAAGATCGGCACGCCCTGCTCTGACCAATAGGAGTTGCCCAGCATCGCATGCCCCTGACCATTTTCATCAATCACCAGCTTCACCGGCTGGTCGGTGATCTGCTTGATCTCTTCATGCAGCGCTTGGGCCAGGATATAGGCCGCGCCGCCATTCACAACAATCACCCCATCACCCGTGACGATGAAGCTGAGATTGTTGTTATGGCCTGAGTTTTCATAGGTCGGCGGCGCAGTTGCCCCAATAGCCGACCACACATGCGGGATAACCTCGATGGGTTTGGAGTATAATGGCGACTGCGGATATTGATCTGCGATATCCTCATTGGCCAGTGCGGCAGTTGCCGAGAAAAGAAAAGCGAAAAGTAATCTCATGAGTTATGCTCCTACAAAACGATAGCCGTCACCGGCCTTTTCAACGCGGCCCATACCACCGCCGGGCAGGTGGAAACCAATGAGCGACAGATCCTCAGAACTCAACCGATCCAGCAGCATCTTACGTGTACCCACAGCCGTTGGCGCATCTTGGTCCGAGCCGCTTTCCCAGCCCGGTTTTGCGAAAGCCACATGGTGATTGCCAATCGCGTCCCCGACGATCAACGCCGCCTCAGAGCCCTGACGGACCTCAAACGCCATATGACCGGGCGTGTGCCCTGGACTCAAAACCGCCGAGATCCCAGGCAGAACCTCATCGCCATCGTCAAAGAATTCAACCGCGTCCTCAATCGCCTCCATCCGGCGCTTGGCCCCGACAGCAAAAGCCGCCCGCGCATCGCCAATGATGTTTACGGTTTCAGGGTTCCACCAGTAATCCCATTCCGCCCGGCCCATCATATAGGTCGCATCATAAAATAGCGGGTCGTCAAATTCATCCAACAGCCCCCAAAGATGATCGGGATGCGCATGGGTGAACAGCACATGAGTGATGTCCTCGGGCGTCAGGCCAAGGGCCTCCAAACTCTCGACAATAGTGCCTGCATTTGGCGAAAAATCCGCGCCCGCGCCCACATCAAAGAGCACCGTATTGGTACCATCGCGATACAAAGCCAGGTTACATTCAGGGGTCAGCCGCTCATTGGAAATGCCGTATTCCGTCAAAATAGGCGCCAGCTCGTCCTTTGGCATGGGCTCGAAAATGAAACTTCCCGGCAAGATCAAACTGCCATCGCTCACGGTTGTCAGACTGGCGGACCCCAGCGCGATCTCAGCCCGCGAGAGCATCGGCAATGCCCCCAGCACCGAAGACGCAGCAGCAGTTTTCAAAAACGATCGACGAGGCAGTAGCATGGCAGGTATCCTTGAACTATTCCTTAACATTCACAAGTATGAATTTGAATTGGCACAAACACAACATCGAACTTCACCTCTCGGTTCTCTTATGCTAAAATACGCCAAGTGATACCTGCACCCCCCTCCAAGCGCCCCCCTTCATTTGGCTAAAAATACCTTGCGGGGGTGTGGGGGTGCAAAACCCCCACCTCGGTGGCGCAACACAGAACAATTGCTTGGGTCGATGGGCTACGTCGCAGCATCTTTGCATCTTGGCACTATACATAGACCAGATTAAGCGCTATCGGGGCGGCTTCTGACCTGGGGCTCCCTCGGGCACCTCCAATCCGAAAAGACGCGCCATGATGAAACAGACCCTTGCAGAGGCCTTGGCACAAAAGGGCTATGACACACTGACCCCTGTGCAACAGGCCGTCACCCAGCCAGAGTTTGAGGGCCGTGATCTGCTCGTCTCAGCGCAAACCGGGTCGGGGAAAACCATCGGTTTTGGCTTGGCGATTGCCCCCACGGTTCTCCGCGCTGATGAAAGATTTGATGACGCCGGTGCGCCCCTTGCCCTGATCATCGCGCCCACGCGCGAGCTGGCCCTGCAGGTCAAGCGGGAACTTAGCTGGCTTTATCGCGGCGCGGGCGGTTTTCTGGCCTCTTGCGTGGGTGGCATGGATATGCGCGATGAGCGGCGCGCGCTGGCACGCGGGGCGCATATGGTTGTCGCAACGCCAGGGCGGCTGCGCGATCACATTATGCGCGGCTCGATTGATCTGAGCCAGGTGCGCGCGGTCGTGTTGGATGAAGCCGATGAGATGCTGGATCTAGGCTTTCGCGAAGATCTCGAATTCATCCTTGAACAAACCCCCGAGACACGCCAAACGCTGCTGTTTTCTGCTACCGTCCCGCCCGCCATTGCCAAGCTGGCCGAGCAATATCAACAAGGTGCCGAGCGCATTTCCACCGTCAGCACGAGCACGCAGCATGCCGATATCGACTATCGCGCTACGCTGGTTGCGCCCAGCGATTGTGACAATGCGGTGATTAACCTGTTGCGCTATTATGAGGCTCCGAATGCGATTGTTTTTTGCAACACCCGCGCCATGGTTGCCCGACTGACCACAAGGCTGTCCAATCGCGGCTTTTCCGTTGTGGCCCTCTCCGGTGAGCTGACCCAAAGCGAGCGCTCCAACGCTTTGCAGGCCATGCGCGATGGGCGGGCGCGGGTTTGTGTGGCAACCGATGTGGCCGCGCGGGGTATTGATTTGCCAAAGCTTGATCTGGTGGTTCATGCGGAACTGCCCAAGACCCATGAAACGCTGCTGCACCGCTCTGGGCGCACGGGCCGGGCCGGGCGCAAAGGGGTGAGCGCTCTGGTGGTCACGCGCGCCTCGCAAAAGAAAGCCGAGCGCATTTTGAAATTTGCTAAGGTCACGGCGGATTGGGGCGCAGCGCCCTCAGCGGCGGAGATTGATGCGCGCGATATAGAGCGCATGCTTGAGGCCGAAGATTGGCAGGCCCCGATCAGTGAAACGGATCAACCCGTCATTGATCGTCTGGTCAATAGTTTCACGGCGCAAGAGCTCGCCGCCGCCTATTTGCGCCAGTTCAAGGCCCGCCACTCCGCGCCCGAAGAGCTGGTGCCCGTCTCGCAAGATGCGCCGCAAAAGCGCGGGGCTTTCGGTCCAAGCGTCTGGTTTTCCTTGCCAGAGGGGCGCGCCGATGCGGTGTCGCCAAAATATCTGTTGCCGATGATTTGCAAAGCCGGAGGGCTCACCAAGGATGATATCGGCGCAATCCGCATCGCAGAAACCGAAAGCTATATCGAAATCAAAGAAAGCTCGGTGCCTGCACTGTTGCAAGCGATTGGCGCGGATATGCAGGTGGAGAAGGGCAAGATCCTCACCCGGCTCGACAATGCCCCCGATGTGGCGCAGACCAAACGCCCCTTTGGCAAGGCCAAACCACCAAAAGGGCGCGGGCAGAAACCTTTTGCTCAAAAGCCAGGTCCAAAGAAGCCGCCGGAGCGAAAACCGGTCGAGGAAAAGGGCGAGAAACCCCGCGCAAAGGCCAAGCCATCTCCAGAAAAGCCACCCGCCAAGAAACGCGCCCCAGCCACTGGGCCAAAGGCCAGCGCCGGCAAAGGCCCGCCGCCCCCGAAAGGCAAGCCAAGCAGCAAGAAAAACCGCGCCCGCGCCGCGGCCAAAAAGCAGCATTCTGGCGGGGATGCAGTGCCGAGGCGCAAAAAGCCTTAACCTGCGCCATACGCTGTGACAGGGTGTGACGCATGACACATGACCAGTGCTATAGCTCAATTCTGGGTGCTATCGGGGACACACCGCTTGTGCGGCTTGATCGCCTTGTTGCGCATCATGGCTGCTCTGGTACGATCTTGGCCAAGCTCGATCACCTCAACCCCGGCTTTTCGAAAAAGGATCGCGCGGCCCTTGGAGTGATAGAAGCCGCTGAGCAAGATGGTAGCCTGCGCCCCGGCCAAACGGTGGTGGAGCTCACCAGCGGCAATATGGGCACGGGGCTTGCGATTGTGTGTGGGATCAAGGGCTATCCCTTTGTGGCCGTGATGTCCAAGGGCAACTCGCCTGAGCGCGCGCGCATGATGCAGGCCCTTGGGGCCGAGGTTGTGTTGGTTGATCAATGCGCTGGCAGCAAACCGGGAGAGGTCTCTGGTGCGGATTTAGCCGAGGTGGACCGCGTTGCGGGAGAACTCACGCTTGAAAGGGACGCATTTCGCGCCGATCAATTTGCCCGAGAAGGCAATCCTGGCGCGCATGCGCAAACCACCGGTCCCGAGCTGTGGCGGCAATCGGGTGGGCGGATTGATGCCTTTTGCGATTTTGTTGGCTCTGGCGGTACGCTGGCCGGGGTGAGCCGCTATTTGCGCGCGCAAAACCCGGCGATCAAATGCTATCCGGTAGAGCCCACAGGCGCGGCGGTCCTTGCCGGCCAGCCCGCCAACAACCCCGATCATCCGATCCAAGGCGGCGGCTATGCCATGGCCGATTTGACGTTCTTAAGGGAGACAAGCTGGAACGGATATCTGAATATTGACGCAGAAAGCGCAAAGCAAACCACGCGGGATCTGGCACGGCTTGAGGGGATCTTTGCAGGTTATTCTGCCGGGGCAAACGTCGCCGCAGCTCTTCAGTTGTTACAAGGCCCACATCAGGGCGAAACAGTTGCGGTAATCATCTGCGATTGCGGGCTGAAATATCTCTCGACAGATCTGTTTTGAAACCATGCTCTGCCTAAGGACACCGATGGGCTACGCGCCCACCGGCGGGATCGCTTAAATTGAGGAAGCGATCCTATCGCTCAAACCGACCCAAATTCGGGCCATACTCACTTAACTGTTGAGCGAATGCGATGGCGGCCAAGGAAGCCAAGACCAGCGACACCGGCGATGAGAAACGGGAAGCTTGCAGGCAATGGAACCGGGGCAACGGAAGCTGGTGCCTGAAGATCAACGGTCAGCTCAGGATCGGTGTATAGAAGAGAGACGCCGCTTTCGGCGCGGATCAGACCAATGCCGGGTGCATAATATTTAAGCTCGCGCGCCTCGGGGTCGAGCTCGCTGGTCTCAAATGTCACGAGAACATCTTCAAAACTGGTCCAACCGAGATCAACGGTGACGCCGAGCGCATAGATCCCCGCCTGGTCCAGCCCTTCATCTGCCACTGCGTATTCTTGGTAGTAATCCGCACCAACCACCGGATCTGCGAGCATCATGATGCCTGGCAAAGCACCGTTCTCTCCTGCAAGCCATGCGGAGGCGTTATCGGTTCCAAGGAAGTTGCCATCATCATCGTAGCGATAATTTACGACGTCCTCGCCCATATACCAGACGTTTCCGTCAGTGTCTTGCGCGTAGTAGTCATAGGTTTCTTCGACAACAACACCATCTTCGGTCACGCGATCAAGCTGCGCCACGGTCTCGACACCAAGGAGAGTTTTGCCTGGGCCAGCATAGCTCAATTCTATCCTCTCGGATTCTTCCTCATTTGCGCCGTAGTACGATTTCGTGGGGCCTGCACCTACAGGGAAATAGGGATTATCCACAGCGGTGCCAGGAACGAAAGTTGCGGCACTGAAATCGGGCAGCACGGGCTTAAAATCGGGCAACACAGACGCTGCTGTGCAGGGGCCCGACACAAGGATCACGAGCGCCGCAACCAGATGGGAATTGTTAAGTTTCATAAGCGTCTTTCCTATTTTTGAGCGCGCCGAGACTCTTGGCGCTGGTTAACGAAACCATAACAATCTGCGTGCGAGCTATCCTTCATCCGTGTAGTTTTCCGATGCATCATACAGATGTAGGATAGACCTGGGGTTGAAAATTGTTAGCTTTGAGACGCTGATCAGGAGATATGTTGCGTGACAAACCCCTTTAGAATTTCTGTCGTCGTACTGCTATTGGCGCTTGGGATGACGGTGACCTTCACCACGCTTGAGGCGTTGACATCAGATGACCCGCTAGAGATTGGCGACATCATCGTAGATTTTCTTGAGGCGCTCTGTGTGGCTGGTGCGATGATTTTTAGTGCTTCATTTGTCACCCGCATGCGCGATATTGAGAGCGCAACAACCCGCCTGAGCCGCGATGTTGCAGATGCCTCGGCCGCAGGCGCTGCTTGGCGTCGCCAAAGCCAGCGCCTTATGGAAGGGCTGGGCGCTGCAATCTCCGTTCAGTTCGATGAGTGGCGCTTGACCGAGGCGGAGCGCGATATTGCGGCGCTAATCCTAAAGGGCATGTCACTAAAGGAGATCGCCCAGGCAAGAGCTACATCTGAGCCTACAATCCGACAACAAGCCGGGTCGGTCTACCGCAAATCCGGGCTCAACAATCGGGCAGAGCTGGCGGCATATTTCTTGGATGATCTTTTTGTTGCCGGGTTCGAACAGGTCAGACCCGACAGCGAGGCCACCCGCCGAAATTAGGTGATCGAGCACCCCCTAGATTGAACCAGAGGGCCGCAATGGCTGGCGTCCCTCAGCGGTGAGCAAATAGCAGGTCCCCTCTTCGAACACCGCAACGCTAAGCGGTTTTCCATAACCTGCACCGCTATCAAGATTGACCCGGTTCCCGTAATGCATCGCCACCTTTACCGGCGTATGTCCATGCACAACAAGCCAGGGATGCTTTACAGGATCGATGTGAAATTCTTTGCGGATCCAGAGCAGATCATCTTCGCTTTGCTCAGCCAACGGCACGCCAGGGCGAATGCCTGCATGCACAAAGAGCAGATCGCCTTCTTGGTGATAAATCTTAAGGCTTTGCAGAAACTCCACATGGCTTTGTGGCACGGCCTGCCCAGCTAGGGCGCGCAGTTGATAGAGCCGGGTGAGCTCGGGCCATGTCACCCCGTAAGAAGCCATAGTTTCAACGCCGCCAATTTTCTCGTGAAACCAGTGATAGCCAATAAGCAGATGCGGATCATGGCGCGGCTCGGGCAGCATGAACCATTCAAACATGCGATCATGATTGCCCTTGAGACAGATCCAATCCCGCCCGGCCTCAATCCCTTTGATCAGCCGCGAAATCACCCCTGCGCTATCCGGTCCGCGATCCACATAATCCCCAAGAAACACCACCCGCGCATCCGCGCCGCCATCGAGCTCAATCCGCGCCAGCGCAAGCTCCAGCATCCCAAGCTGGCCGTGGATATCCCCAATCGCGTATATCGGTCCTGTCATACTCTTACCTGATTTTTTGGTTTGCAGCTATCCCGTTCAATCTACCTGCATCGCAAAGGAATTACCGCAAAAAATGAGCAACCGGCCAACGCGAAATTTGCAGCCCGATGCATGCGTACAGGATCGGGGCCAAGCAGCAATTTCTGGTATGAGTTCAAAGGGCCGGGCATGATCGCCCCGCCCAAGATCCTCTTGCTCAATTCTGACCACCAGGCCCATCCAATATTTGGCGCATCGCGGTCAGGAATGCCTTAACTTCATCAAAGCTGTTGTAATGGCACATCGAGACGCGAACAGCAGAAGGCAGCCCCAGCGGGTCAAGGATATTGCCGGAATAGTGGTCTGCTTTGCGTGTATGGGTGCGAATGCCATGGCTGCGCAGCGCGGTTACCAGATCGGGGGCATCCATCCCCTCAACCGCGATTGACACCAGGCCTTCGCGGGCGGGATTGTCCGTGCCCCCGATAATCATAACCCCGTTCAACTCCGCCAAGCCAGAGAGGTTGTCGATCCCGTGGATCATCGCATCGGTCAGGGCTTTCTCATGGGCATGAATTGCAGCGCCTGCCGCCTCTATCCGGGTGCGGCGATCATCACTGTCACTGACCTGCGCGCCCAGCCAATCGAAATAGCCCACCACATCGGACATCGTTGCATAGGCGCCAGTGTCGCGCGTGCCCAATTCCCAATTCCCTTCAGGCCCTCCAATCAGACTGTCATGGGGCAGTGCGTTCAGCTTGGGAGAGGTCCAGGCGATCCCGTAGCCATGGCGCGAAAACACTTTGTAAGGAGAGATCACATAGCCATCAATATCATAGCCCGCAATGTCAATATGCCCATGGCTTGCGTGTTGGATGCCGTCCACGATGATCAGCGCGTCTGGCGCTACGGCGCGAATGGCCTTAGCAATCCCAGCCACATCCACCCCCATGCCAGTAACGGGCGAGGTATGCAGGATCGTCGCAACCTGAATATCCGGGGTCAAAAGCGGGATGTAGTCATCGGCGGTCACCGTGCCGGTCGCATCATTATGGGGCACCTGAATGTAAGATTTTCCTGCCACTTTGGCCCAGCGGTTGCAGGCACTACGGGTCGCCGGGTGCTCCAAGGTCGATCCGATCACCGTCCCCGCAGGGGTTTCAATAATGGCATTCATGATCAGGCGGAAGAGCAGCTCGGTCCCGCTTTCACCGCAAAAGATATCTCCCTCTGGCGCATTGAAAAAGACGCGCATATCACCCTTGGCACGGTTGATCGTGGCCACCAAATCATGCGCCATCTCATTGTCACGCCCCTGATTGTCCGGGATTGCGGCGTATCGGGTTGAGGTCTCAACCACCGATTTCAGTGTCAGAGCACCGCCTGCATTTTCAAAGAAAACACGCGGCCCCGCCACAGGGCAGCTCTCGACATGCGCAAAGCGGCCCCGGATTTCATCAAGAAGGGTTTCAGTGATCATGGTCAAGTCTTTCTGTCAAAGCAATGTCTTGCGGGTGATAGCCTCGGCCATTTCCGCAAGCGCGATATGTGTGGTGTCTTTGATGCCGTCCACATGGGGGTCAATGATCCCATCGGCAGAGTTAATCAGCCCATTGGCAGTCATGACCTCGAGCAAGCGAGCTTCCATCGCCGGGGTGTGGATCAGGCGGGCATCCCTTGTGCGCATGGCCATGGCCGCGCAAATCGCGGTGCATCCCCAGTTCGAAACCGCGGCGGTCATCAGGATATCCGCGCCCGAGGTCGCGCCGATCCCGCCGCCGCAGGGGCAATCGCCGGGGGCACCAAAGGGCACAGAGGTTTTCACCACATCACCGACCAGCCCCATGCCGATCTCATTGCCGCCATCGCCCACAGCAAGGGTCGGGATGCCACGCGCCATTGCGGCATCGAACAGCATGTCGATGCGCGCCCGGCCCATCCCGTAATCGCGCCCGCGCATGTTGTAGTAGATGCCGTTTTCATTGCGCCCCACCCGCTCGGTCGAGATCATGATATCGGGCTTGAGCTGGTCGAGCATCTCGGGTGCGGCTGCGGCCCCTTCTGCATCTGTCACCGGATAGGGAAGCAGCGTTGCACAGGCCATTGAGCCATCGGCGCTGGCCTTGCGCGTCGTTTCCAGGTCAACCACAGCGACACCGCAGGCCTGTAATGTTGCGGCCATAGGAGGGATCAAGGTTTCCTCGATCACAAGAACGCAAGTCGCCTTTCGCGCCAGCCAAAGCGCCCGGATCAAAGCAGCTGCACCAGCGGGGCCGTCGTTCTCGCCCAGCTGCGGCGAAAGCCAGGCGCGCGACACTGAACCTGTTGTTACAATCGCAGTTCCCCCTTCTGGCATGCCCAGCAACAGATCTGCCGCAGCGCCGCACAGCGCCTGACCTGCGAGCGCGCGTGATGCCTCATAAAGCGGCTCAATCCCCCGGTTGCCAAGATCGAGATTGACCAGCCGGTCCAGCCGGTCGTCATATTTTGCGAAATCGCTCATGGTGTGTCTCCAAACAAGATGGCCGCAAACCATGCGTCATCATCCAGGCGGTGTGACACCTCCTGCAGTGCTGCATCCAAGGCCGACACCAAGCCGCCAACGCCGCCCGCCGCCTCTAGCGCGCCTGCGGTTGGTTTCAGGCGAAGTGAGACCCGCCCGCCCGGTGCACCATGCGTGTTCACCGTCAAAACGCCATGGTCGCGCAAGAGCAGCATCCCGATCGCCGCAGTTGCCTCTGCCGGAACAATACCTGCCCTGTCTCGCTCGGCCAATGACAGCACACGCGATAGCACGTCTTGTTCATCCAGCATCGGCCCCAAATCTGAGCGATGCACAAGCTCTGCGCCCCAAGCCTGCGCCAGAGCATCTGCTATGGAGCCGCCGTCTTTGGCCTCAGCACGCAAATCTTCCGGGTTAAAGGCTTGCAGGCTGCGCATTGCTCCGGCGGCAATGGGCGCGCGCGCCTCTTGGCCCAGTTCCGAGGCTTTGGCGAGCGTGGCCAGAACAGGGGCAGATGCACCGCAAAGAATGCCCGCACGCGGCCCGCTTAAGCCTGCCTTATCCGCATTGGTGATCGCGAAATCTGCCCCCATCTCGAGGCTTTGCGCGCCGCCATGCAAAACGGGGCGCAGTCGCGCACCATAAGCTTCATCCATAAACACCGTGGCCCCGGCGGCATGACCGGCAGCAATCGCGCGGCGCGTTTCATCATCGGACAAGCGCGCCAAACTGCTTGTCACTGTGGTGATCACCAGCAAGGCGGGCGCGTGCTCGGCGATCAGCGGCGCCGGGTCCGCAGAGCCTTCGATTTCCACCAGCTCCACACCCGCCAGTCGACACCCGCGCACGAGTGATGCGTGACTGCGATCTCCGCCAGGTACGACAGAGAGCACAGGCCGCCCATCGCTTAAGGCCAAAACGGCGGCCACAATCCCGGCACTGGTGCGATTGGTCACAGCGACCGTATCCCCGCCGCCGAAATGCGCGATAGCGGCTTGGGTCAGCTCATTGGAAAACAGCCCCGGCCCCACCCATTCCTCGCAATAGGTGGACAGATCATCCGGTTTCAGGGGAAAATAGCGCGGGTTTCCGGTGAAAATCCCAATGCTGTCAATTCCACGCGCTTTAACCACCTCAGCCGCAACCGCCTGAGCATGGCGCAGCCGCCGGATTTCTGCCGCGCTGGAGGATAAGAACCGCCCCCGCGCATAGCCAACCGACGCATCAAGCGTATTTCCGAACCGGTCCGTTCCCATCCCTAAAGCGTCCCCAACCCTAAAGAGCCCCCATTCCTAAAGAGCCCCCATTCCTAAAGAGCCATCGTCACGCATTTGCGATAGGTGTAAGCCTCAAGCGCGCCTTCGATGGAATATTCAGACCCCAGGCCAGATTGCTTGGTCCCGCCATAGGACATGCCGGGAATTTGCCCGCCGCCCTGATTGACCTGCACCCAGCCTGCGTCAAGCGCGCGGCTCAAACGAATGACGGTGCTTAGGTCATGGCTGAAGATAAACGCGGCCAGCCCGTAATGGGTATCATTGGCCTGTGCAATCATGTCGGCCTCATCCTCCCACGGGATCGCAACAAGGACCGGGCCAAAGACCTCTTCACGCGCAATCCGCCAGGAATTGTCGAGGCCCGTGAGGATTGTCGGGATTGGATGAAACCCTTTCTCGGTTGCCTTTGGAGTCTCGCCTGTCAGGAAGGTGGCCCCTTGCTGCTCTGCCTCTGCGACATAGGCGCAGATCTCAGTATAGCGTTCCTCATTCACCACTGCCCCGATATCACTGTCTTCATCTAGCGCATCGCCCACCTTCATCGCAGCTGCCTTTTGCGCAACCAGGGGCATCAGATCATCCCAAACAGATTTATGCACAAAGAGGCGCGATCCGGCCGTGCAGCTTTGGCCCTGGCGGGAAAATCGCATAGCATTGACCACGCCTTGGGCGGTGGCGTCAATCCGCTCTGGCGTGCAAGCATCGGGGAAGATGATGCAGGGGCTTTTACCGCCCAGCTCCAGCGTTACATTGGCCACACGATCCGCGGCCGCATGCGCCACCAGCTTGCCCACTTCGGATGAGCCGGTGAAGGAAACCTTGGCAATGCCCGGATGACTTGCAAGCGCCGCCCCCGCCTCTTCGCCGAGGCCGGTGACGACATTAAAGACGCCGGGCGGGAAGATATCGGCGGCCAGTTCCACCAGCTTCAACACAGCAAGCGGCGCATCTTCGGCAGGTTTGAGAACGAGACAATTGCCCGTCGCCAACGCCATAGAGATCTTCACCGCACCAAGTTGCAAAGGCGAATTCCAAGGGATGATAGAGCCGACCACGCCAAGCGGCTCACGGGTTGAATAGGATATCATGCCAGGACCAAAGGGCAGGGTTTCGCCCTTTTGCTCGCCCGCAACACCGCCGTAATATTTCAGCACCCCAGCCGCGCCCATCGCTTCGCCCCGTGATTGGGTTCGGATCGCATTGCCGCTTTCGGCAGCCAGAACACGGGCGATCTCTTCGGCATTGGCGATCAGGCGATTGCCCAGCTCGATCAGCATTGCACCTCGTTCTGCGGCTGGCCTTGCGGCCCATGCGCGGCGCGCGCGTTCTGCGGCGGCAACGGCAAGGTCGATCTCTGTTTTGGTTCCCCGGCCAATCTCGCAGAGTGTCTCGCGCCGTGAGGGGTTTTCAATTTCCAGCGTCTCTCCGCTTGCCGGCCAGTGCCATGCGCCGTCGATAAAGGACCCTGCCAGCCCGTCCTTGGGCAAAATGTAGTCTAAGATCGCCATGTCTTATTCCTTTTGATGTTTGAGCAATGCCTAAAGCGCCCCGTAATTGGCTGATTACAAGCGCTCATCGCTTGCCCATCGTGCCTAAGCCTAAGACCACCATTTCCATCATGAGTGCTCCTCGAATAAGCCAAGCAGATATTGAAGGCTAGCCCGCAAAACCCCGCTTGAAAAGTTAGAGTTTGCATGAAAGTTTTTCCTCTGAGCGCAAATTTTCGAATTGCCTTTGCGTGCGCTTGCGTAACACTTGCACTGATTAGTTTTTCTCAGGACTGCCACATGGCCCGTAGAACCCGTTCAAAACCCAAGGCGCGCGCGCCAGGCGTCACCCTGCCGCCATTGGGTGGCCGGTTTGCGCCGCTGGATACTGCCGCGGTGGATCGGATCGTGCAGGCGGCGTTTGATATCCTTGCACAGACCGGGATTGGCGAATGTCCCGAGTGGCTTGCCGCTGCGATGGTCAGTGCAGGAGCAGCGCGCCGCGCGGATGGCAGGGTCTGCTTTTCGCAAACGATGGTGGAGGCCGCGATTGCGCGGGCGGCGCAGCGCGTCAATCTGCCGGGTTTTGTGGAGGATATGGGCCTGACCATCGGCGGTGGCCGCGTGCATATCGGGACCGGCGGCGCTGCGACCGAGGTTCTGGACAGCGCCACAGGGGAGTTTCGGGGCGCTCAGCTGCATGATCTCTATGATCTTATGCGTTTGGTCGGGCAGTTACCAAATATCCATTACGGTTTGCGCCCGGTGATTGCGCGAGACATGGACCATCCGTTGCTGCTGGATATCAACACCGGGTTCGCTTGCCTTAAGGCTTGCTCAAAACCCATCGGGATTAGCTTTGACAGTGCCGCCCATCTCGATCCAGCGGTTGCCATGTTTGACACGGCCTTGGGGCGCGACGGCGCCTTTCGCACGCAACCTTTCTGTTTCGGAGTGATCGTGCATGCGGTCTCGCCCCTGCGTTTCGCGCCTGAGGGACTTGAGATCATGCAACAGGCCATCGTGCACAGGATGCCGCTGCAAATCTGCACTGCCGGGCAGGCCGGAGCGACCAGTCCGGTCACTTTGGCAGGCGCCCTGGCGCAGGGGCTTGCAGAGACATTGGCCGGGCTGATGGTGGTTGATGTGATTGAACCAGGCTATCCCTGCATCTTTGCGTTTATGCCGTTTATCTCCGATTTGCGCACCGGGGCCATGACAGGTGGCTCGGGCGAAGCTGCTGTTGCCGCCGCCGCTGCCGCGCAATTGTTGTTGCATCTTGGCCTGCCCTCCACCGCCTCAGCGGGGATGACCGATGCCAAAACTCCCGATGCGCAAGCGGGTTATGAAAAGGGACACACGGTGGCGCTTGCGGCCCAAGCCGGGGCCGATATGATTAACCTCTCGGTCGGCATGCTCGGCTCCATCATGGCCGCCTCACGCGAGGCTTTGGTGATTGATGATGACATGTGCGGTGCGATCCTTCGGTCCGTGCGCGGCATTGAGCTGACCGACACAGCGATTGACCTTGAGCGGATCGAAGCGGTGGCAACCGGTGAGGGGCATTACCTGGGCGAAGCGCAAACGCTGGAACTGATGAAAACCGAATATACCTATCCCAGCCTTGGCAATCGACAGAGCATTTCGGATTGGCAAGATGCCGGGGCGCGCACGATCTGGGATGTGGCCGTAGATCGCTGCGGCGAGTTGTTGCGCGAACCACCCACCCATTTGCCAAAGGATCGAGAGGCCGCAATCCGCGCCGCTTTCGATATCCGCCTGCCTGAAGGAACGTAGACCATGAAAGATACTGCCCGCGTTGTCGTGATTGGCGGGGGGGCCGTTGGCACCTCGATCCTGTTTCATCTGGCCCTGGCCGGGGTGACGGACACGCTGCTGCTTGAGCGTAACGAGCTGACCTCGGGCTCAACCTGGCATGCTGCGGGCAATATCCCGACCTATGCAACCTCCTGGCTTGGGATGCGGGCGGGAAATTATGGCTGGAAAATCTACAAGGATCTGGCACAAAAGGTGGATAGCGCGATCACCTATCGCCACACGTCAGCCTTTTGGCCCGCCCATACGCCAGAGCGGATGGATCTCTTTCGCCATCTATGCGGCGTGTCCGAAAGCGCGGGCTATGATCTGCGCATGTTGACCCCGTCCGAGATGGACGAGATGCACCCGTTCTGGCATCCGGGCGAGAGCGTGTTGGGCGGCATATTCGACCCCTATGAAGGCGATATCGACCCCAGCCAGTTGACCCAAGCTTTGGCCAAAGGCGCGCGGGATCTGGGCGCACAGGTGGAACGCTTTGCGCCTGTGACCGCTATCGAGCGCACCGCTTCAGGAGAATGGCTGATCACCTGCGCGAAAGGCACTGTGAAGGCTGAGATTGTTATCAATGCCGGTGGCTTTTACGGTCGCAAAATTGCTCAGATGGCGGGCCTGCCCGCGCCGGTGGTCACACTGGAACACCAGTATCTTGTGACCGAGCCATTTAAGGCGCTGGAAGATCACACCGATCTGTTTCCCCTCGTGCGCGATCCTGACATTCGATTCTATCTGCGCCGTGAACGCAATGCCTTCCTTGTGGGCTCTTATGCCCATGATGGGCGGCCCGCATGGCAAAAGGAGGGCCCGCCCGATGACTTTGCCCATCAACTGTTTCCTGATAGCGTCGAAGATATTCTGGACGTGCTTGAGGCAACCATGGCCCATGTGCCCTTGCTGGGCGATGCGGGCGCGCAGCGCTTTGTTAACGGACCCATCGCCTATGCACCAGATGCCCTGCCGCTGGTGGGCCCGGCAGCGGGGGCGCCGAACTTCTATCAGGCCACCGGTGTGCAGATTGGCATTACGCATTCAGCGGCTATCGGCAAAGCTATGGCCGAATGGATCACCGAGGGCGAAACCGAATGGGATCTGAGCGCCTGGGATCCGCGCCGCTTTGGGGATTGGACGACGCAAGATTATGCTCATGCCCGCGCCTCCCAGCATTATGACCTGCAATATGCCATTCCTTTTGCGCATCGAAACATGCAGCGCGGACGCCCGGTGCAATGCACCCCGCTCTATGCGCGCCTAAAGGAACATGGGGCTGTTATGGGCCAGATCGCGGGATGGGAGCGCGCCTTTTGGTTTGAAACCGATGCAATCAAGGATAATGGCGAGGCCGATCTGTCCTTTCACCACGAGCCTTGGCAGGATGCCGTGGCGCAAGAGTGCCGCACGGTCGCGACTAACGTTGGCGTAATGGATCATGGCGGCTTCACCAAATATGATCTGCAGGGCCCCGGCGCTGAGGCGTTCCTATCCAAAGTTCTCTGTGGCGGCGTTCCAAAACCGGGGCGCGTCAGGCTGAGCTACATGCTAACCCCTAAGGGGCATATCTGGTCCGAGGCTACCGTTGCGCGGCTTGGCGATGAGCGGTTCCTGCTCTGCGGGCCGACCCTGGCCGATCTGCGCGATTTTGATTGGCTAAGCGCCCACCTTCCTGAGACCGGTGTCACGCTGAGCCGGGGCTACAAACATGATGCGGCCCTGATGGTTATGGGCCCCAAATCACGCGAGGTGCTTGCGCCGCTCACCGATGCCGACCTGTCGGCTGAAGCCGCGCCTTGGCTTTCGGTGGCCAAAATCACCTTGGCCGGCGTGCCCGTCACCGCCATGCGCGTCTCATATGTGGGCGAGCTGGGTTGGGAGCTGCACCTGGCCTCGGAGCACCTTGTGACGGTCTATGAGGCGATCATGGAGAATGTGCGCGCCGTGGGTGGCTGCCAGTTCGGATCCTATGCGCTAAACGCCATGCGCATTGAGAAGGGCTATCATGGCTGGGGCGCGGATTTTGGCACGGAATATACGCTCTTTGATGCGGGCCTCAGCCGATTTGCCAATATGAACAAAGGCGATTTTGTGGGCCGCGATGCCGTCGCGCTCCAATCTGGCAGCGATGCGGAATGGGAATGGGTCGGGCTCAGGATTATCGAGGACAGCCCCGAGCCGCTTGCCTCAGATCCAATTTTGAAAGATGAGGCCTTGATTGGCTACGTCACCTCGGCAAGCCATGGGTATCGAACCGGCACACATTGCGTGCTGGCCTATGTGAAACGCGGAGCTTTGCAGATGGGAGAAGACTGCGCAATCCGGGTGCTGGGCCAGACCCGAAGAGCCCAGCGGCATTCCCCCCATGTCTACGATCCTGAAAACCTGCGCATGAAAGCCTGATGGTTAGATCGCAAGACCCGGGTTCCCAGGCAAGGGCTTGGGAAATCTGCATCTTGCGGTCAATACGTCGCTATAAAACCATCAACGGATCTGCGGGCGGGGCTTTGGATCTCCGCCCGCAGTATCCCTTTAGCCAACCGTGAATTCAAGCGGTCTAACCTGCTGGAACATGCCTGTGGTTTCCAGCGCGCTCAGCACCTCGGCCGGGATGGGGTTATCCACATAGAGCAGCGCAATCGCTTCGCCGCCCGCATCAGAGCGCCCCAGGGTAAAGTTCGCGATATTCACCCCGTTCTTACCCATGGTGTTGCCCAAAAGACCAATGATCCCAGGCACATCCTCGTTCGTTGTGTAAAGCATATGCTGGCCAATCTCGGCGTCGATATTGATGCCTTTGATCTGGATAAAGCGCGGCTTGCTATCCGAGAAAACCGTACCCGCAATGGAGCGCTCGCGCTTTTCTGTCACCACGGTCACCTTGACATAGCCCTCGAACGCGCCGGATTTATCTTGGTTTGTGGTGGAGATCTGGATACCTTTATCCTTAGCAATGAACGGCGCAGAGACCATATTCACATCTGGATTTTGCCGCGCCAGGATACCGGCAACGACCGAGCAATTCAGCGCCTCTAGGTTCATTTCAGCCACAGAGCCATCATAAAGGATGTTGATCGCTTTGATTGGCTCGTCGGTGAGCTGACCGATAAAGCTGCCCAAATGCCCTGCGAGCTTGACCCAAGGGCCCATGATTTTGGCCTCTTCAGCTGTGAGTGAAGGCGAGTTCAAAGCGTTCTCAACCGCGCCGGTGAGCAGGTAGTTGGACATTTGCTCAGCCACTTGCAGGGCCACATTTTCTTGCGCCTCAGTGGTCGCCGCGCCAAGATGCGGGGTGCAAACCACATTGGGCAGGTTAAAGAGCGGGTTTTCCTTGGCGGGCTCTTCTGAAAACACATCAAAGGCCGCACCGGCTACATGACCGGATTTGAGCGCCTCGGCCAAAGCCTCTTCATCGACCAGACCGCCGCGCGCACAGTTGATGATGCGCACACCAGGCTTCATCTTGGCAATGGCCGCCGCGTTCAGCATGCCTGCGGTTTGATCGGTTTTGGGCACATGCAAAGTGATGAAGTCGGCGCGGGGCAAGAGCGCATCCAGCTCAACCTTTTCAACGCCCATCTTGTCGGCTTTCTCTTGACTCAAGAAGGGATCATAGGCAATCACCTTCATTTTCAGACCCTTGGCGCGATCACAAACGATCCCGCCAATATTGCCCGCACCGATCACGCCGAGGGTCTTGCCCGTCAGCTCAACACCCATGAATTTGGACTTTTCCCACTTGCCCGCATGGGTCGAGGCGCTTGCCTCCGGGATCTGGCGCGCCACAGCAAACATCATGGCAATCGCGTGCTCGGCCGTGGTGATCATATTGCCAAAGGGCGTGTTCATCACGATCACCCCTTTTTGCGAAGCGGCATCCTTGTCGATATTATCGGTGCCAATCCCGGCCCGGCCAATCACCTTTAGGTTGGTGGCGGCATTCAGGATTTTCTCGCTCACCTTGGTCGCAGAGCGAATGGCAAGGCCGTCATATTCACCAATCTTGGCCAGCAGCGCCTCTTTGTCTTTGCCAAGGTCAGGCTGGAAATCCACCTCAATCCCACGATCACGAAAGATCTGAACGGCGGCGTCTGAGAGTTTGTCAGAAATAAGTACTTTGGGGGCCATCTCGGGCTCCTTTGTCTGATGTCAGTGTTAAACTCTTTGTGCTTGGTCAGAGCGGCAAAGAGGGATGGATCTGCCCGACAAAGGGCCGGGCAGATGATTTAGGTGAAGATTTCCGTGTTAACCCCGCCCAAAGGATCCGCGCCAAAGCGATTGTCGCCCCGCGTTCCCTCCGTGCAAAAAAATACGAGCAGAACAATGATGCCCACCACAGGGACAAGGCCGATGAAATACCACCAGCCGCTGCGATCAAGATCATGCAACCGACGAATTGTCACCGCAAGCGTCGGCAAGATCATAGCCAACACATAGAGTCCTACCGGTACGATATACCCAGCCAGAGCGACGAACAGCATCTCCATATACACCCCGAATACCAAGATCGCGGTCCCGACTACATGAACGAGCAAATAAACACCCACAAAGAATAGCTGCCACCACCAGAACGCGGAGCGCGATGCGCGGCCCTGGAAATTTGTGTAGTTTTGAAAACCACTGGATATTGCTTCTTTGAGCTCCACCGAACTTCTCCTTAACATTTACGCATGACCGTCCAACTGACATTAGACCGGCCCGTGCGTAGATAAGTTATGAAAATATTGCAAGCTCAGTATGATAGGCCCAATCGAGCCAGCCCAGCAGGGCCTCTGCGTCTTTGCTCAAGTCGCGACGGATCTGGAAGTCGTCATCTGACAGTCTGTCAGGAATACGTATTTTGGGGGCCATCTCGGGCTCCTTGTCTGATGTCAGTGTTAAGCTCTTTGTGCTTGGTCAGAGCGGCAAAGAGGGATGGATCTGCCCGACATAGGGCCGGGCAGACAAATTAGGTAAAGACCTCGGCATCAACGCCGCCAAGAGGATCCGCGCCAAAGCGGTTATCGCCTTCCGTTCCCTTGGTGACAAAGAAATAGAGGAGAACCAGCCCGCCAACCACTGGGACGAGACAGATCAAATACCACCAGCCTGAGCGATCAAGATCGTGCAAGCGGCGAATTGCCAAGCCGATCGTTGGCAACCCTAGACCCAGCGCGAAGAGAGAACTCACCACCTGAATGCCGATGATGCCATCTATGACTATCGTGATCACATAGCAGATCGTCCAGAATAGCATGAACCACCAGTACTCGGACCTTGACGCGCGACCCTGAAAATTTACGTAGTTTTTAAGACCACTTGATATTGCTTCTTTGAAACCCATCGAGCTTCTCCTTACCGTTTACACATGACCATCTAACTGACATTAGACCGGTCGGCGTGTAGACGAGTTATGAAAATATTTCAAGCTCAGTGTGATAGGCCCAATCGAGCCAGCCCAGCATCGCCTCGATGTCAGAGGTCTCAACCGTGCCGCCGCACCATATTCTAAGGCCTGCCGGAGCATCGCGATAGGCGCCCATATCAAGGGCAACATTTTCATCCGACAGGCGTTTAGCCACGGCTTTGGCGAAGGCGGCCCCATCCTCAATACGCGAATCGGTGAATTTCAGGCAGACAGAGGTGGTGGAGCGGGTTGCCGGATCAACGGCCAGATTGTCGATCCAATCGCGGGCGGCGCAGAAATTCCACACGGTTTGCGCATTGGCCTCAGCGCGGCCAATCAGCCCGTTCAGCCCACCCACAGAGCGCGCCCATTTCAGACAGTTCAGGTAATCCTCAACCGCGAGCATCGACGGCGTGTTAATCGTCGCCCCCGAGAAAATCCCGTCAATCAACTTACCGCCTTTGGTCAAACGGAAAATCTTGGGTAGAGGCCATGCAGGGGTGTAGCTTTCCAGCCGCGCCACCGCGCGCGGGGACAGGATCAGCATGCCATGCGCTGCCTCACCGCCCAGCACTTTTTGCCAGGAAAAGGTCGTCACATCGAGCTTGTCCCAGGGCAGGTCCATCGCAAAGGCGGCAGAGGTTGCATCACAAATCGTCAGCCCTTCACGATCTTCTGGGATCATATCGCCATTGGGCATGCGCACGCCAGAGGTGGTGCCGTTCCAGGTGAACACAACATCTGTGTCGTAATCCACCGCCGCCATATCAACGATCTCGCCATACTCGGCGGTGCGCACATCGGCATCGAGTTTCAGTTGCTTAACCACATCCGTGACCCAGCCTGCGCCAAAGCTCTCCCAAGCGACCATGGTGCAAGGGCGCGCGCCCAGCATGGACCACATAGCCATCTCAACCGCGCCTGTATCGGATGCGGGCACAATCCCGATTTTATACTCCGCTGGAATGCCAAGCAAATCGCGCGTCTCTTCGATCGCGGCCTTCAACTTGTCTTTGCCAATCGCGGCCCGGTGCGAGCGCCCAAGCGCGGCATCTGCCAGATCATCCAGTTTGAATGTGGGGGGCTTGGCACAGGGGCCAGAAGAAAAACGCGGATTGGCCGGCCGCGTTGCCGGTTTATTAATAGCCATAACTGCTACCCTTTCAGATACGCGCCTCTCGTTGGGGAGAGGTGTCCCACTGACGCGTCTAATGGGGAAACTGGTCTGGCGCAACAGGGAAACTTCCGCTAACTCGGCGCAAAATCACTCCAATTGAGCAGAAACAGACTACGATAGGAAACCCGCCATGCATGTCGTAACCTTGATTGCCGCACCTGGGGGGCTGGACTCGAGCCTCGTTGAAAACCTTCGCAACGCTTGGGGCGGTGGCGATGCGCTCTGGCTCTCGCCCGATGAGGCGGCGGAGTTTTCGATTGCGCAAGTTCCCAGCAATCAATGGGATATCTGGGCGGATTTGCAACAGATGTCCGTGGATCTGGCCGTGCAGCCCGCCACGGGGCGGCGCAAAAAGATGCTGCTTGCCGATATGGATAGCACCATGATTGAGCAGGAATGCATTGATGAGCTGGCTGAAGAGGCTGGGGTGGGCGCGCATGTGAAAGAAATCACCGCCCGCGCCATGAATGGTGAGCTGGATTTTGAAGAGGCTTTGCAGGCGCGCGTGGCCCTGCTGAAAGGGCTGCCCGAGACCGTGATCGACAAGGTTCTTGCAACGCGCATCACCTATATGCCGGGGGGGGATGTGCTGCTTGCGACGATGAAGGCGAGCGGGGCTTACACGGCGCTGGTCTCGGGGGGATTCACCGCCTTTACCCAGAAGGTCGCCGCCACGCTGGGCTTTGACGAGAACCGCGCCAATACGCTGTTGACGGCGGATGGCGTGCTGACCGGCGAGGCAGGCAAACCGATCTTGGGGCGGCAAGCCAAGGTGGATGCGTTAGAGGAAATCACCGCCCGGCTTGGGATCGCTGAGTGCGATGTGATGGCGGTGGGCGATGGGGCCAATGACCTTGGGATGCTGGGCCGTGCGGGCGCTGGCGTGGCGCTGCATGCCAAGCCTGTTGTGGCCGCAGAGTGTGATCTGCGCGTGAACCATGGCGATCTAACAGCCCTGCTCTATCTACAAGGCTATGCCCGCTCAGATTTCGTGACGCCGTGACCTGTGTCCGCCCAGCAGCGCGCCGGGATCTGCCGCGTCTTTATGAGGTGTTCTTCGCAGCTGTGCGCGGCGCGGATCTTTATACGGTTCCAGAGCGGCACGCCTGGGCACCAAAGCGCAAACCAGGGCCGGGATGGGTGAAACGGCTGGAGCGGCAACAGGTCTGGGTGGCACGGGATCTTTCGGGACCGATTGGGTTTATCTCGCTGCGCCGGGATGGCTATATTGACTATGCCTTTATCCTACCGCGCTGCCAGGGTCGCGGCCTATTGCGCGCCTTGATGGCACCGGTCCTGGCGCAAAATCTTGACCTTTCGACCCATGCCTCTTTGCACGCGCAGCCCGCCTTTGCCGCTCTTGGTTTTGAAACCCATCATCACGAGCGCGTCCATCTGCGCGGGCAATGTTTGCGACGTGCCTATATGCGCCACAGCCCCAACGCGAAGAGCGGCCCTGAACTCACCCAAAGATAGAAGATACCAATAAATTCAACGCATCAGCCGACTTGACTCCGTTTTCCGCGCCAGATTAAGCTTGCGGCAACAACCAGGTGGAAAGCTTATGTTATACGAAAACCTCACATCATTTTTCGACAAGCCAGTTAAAGAATTCGTGAAAGCGGGCGATGTCACAGATTTCTCAAGCACGGCTGTGCGTTTGCGCTGCTCTTATGACGACGATCACAGTATACACTCCCTGCTTGCTGAGCTTTTGGAGCAACCCGGTATCGAGAACTTAGAGGCGCTGATTTTTGGCCTCTGGATGGAGGGTGGTGAAGCCGTTGACGTCGCACCAGACCCAGCCATTGAGCTATTGGTGTCTCAAAAAGAGCGCCTGCCCAATCTCAAGGCGCTCTTTGTTGGAGATATCGTCAGCGAAGAAAATGAGATATCGTGGATTGAGCAGGGCAATATGTCACCGCTTTGGGCCGCGTTTCCACGGCTTGAGCATTTTCGCGCCCGCGGCGGCAATGACCTCAAACTCGGAAAGATCATTCATAGCGCCCTGCAAACGCTGATTATTGAAACCGGCGGGATGAACAAAAGCATCGTGCATGAGGTGCTTGAATCCCAGGCCCCCTTATCCCATCTCGAACTTTGGCTCGGGGACGAGAATTACGGCGACACAACCAGCCTATCGGATTTTGAGCCGCTGCTGGAGGGTGAGCTTTTTGCTGACCTAAAATCCCTGTCGCTGAACAACAGCACCTATCAAGACGATATCGCGGCGGCAGTTGCCCAATCAGTTGTGGTGGATCGCCTGGACAAGTTGGGGCTAAGCATGGGCGCGCTGACAGATAAAGGCGGGCAGGCGCTTTTGGACTCAGATCGGCTGGCACATCTGGAAACCCTTGATCTCTCGCATCATTATCTAAGTGCGGACATGCAAAAAGCGCTTGCAGAAAAATATCCGGGTGTGATTTTGGCCAATCCGCAAAAGCCTGATGACTGGGGCGATGGGGAAATGCACTATTATATTGCGGTTTCCGAGTGATCGCGACCCGCGTTGTTGTTTTAGGTTCGGGACCGGGGCGGCGCTTTGAGGCGTTCAAGGAGGCCGCGCACCGGGCCGGGCTCAGCAACATCGTCCCCCTGGCCTATGGTCAGAAACCGGATTTGCGCCCAGGGGATTGGTTGCGATTTGACTCGCCCGATGAGAGCGAAGCGGCCATGCAAGCGGTGCTTGATGCGGGCCAGGAGGAGGCGCGGCGGCGCGGCTTTCCCTGTCAATCGCCGCTCTCATCCGCTCAGCTCGCATTTGGGTTGCGTGCGCTGCAACGCGAGGCGGTCGCCCCCGGCGTTTATCTCAGCGCCTCCCCAGATGAAATCGCGCTGTGCTATGACAAAACCGGCTGCGCGGCGCATCTAAGCACGTTAGGCATTCCTGTGCCGCAGGTTTTTGCCCCGCCCCCCAGTTTCGAGGCCTTTCTGGAACTGCTGCGCGCGCAAAAGCGTCTGTTTGTTAAGCAGCGTTATGGCGCAGGCGCGGCGGGAACAATGGCGGTAACGGCCGGGCCAAAAGGTCAGGTGGTGGCCTATACAACGCTTGCGATCGGCGCAGCTGGTCCAAGGCCGATAAAACGCGTGCAAAAGGTCACCGACCGCAAAGATATCGAGCAGATGTTTACATTTCTGCACCCCTTTGGCCTGCATGTTGAACGCTGGATCCCCAAGGCCGGGGTCGATGGGCGCAGCTGTGATCTGCGCATCGTTGCAATCCGCAATGCCCCGCCCTTTGCAGTGTTGCGCCTCAGCCAAGGGCCCATCACAAATCTACATCTTGATGCAGAGCGTGCTGATGCGGATAGGCTTTTTACGATGATGGCGCCTGAACGCTTAGACGCGTTATGGGACACAATCGCCAAGGTGCAAGCGGCCTTTCCAAACAGTCTGAGCGTTGCGCCCGATATCGCGATTTCTGCCGATCTGCGCCGCCATTATGTTCTTGAGGTCAACGCCTTTGGTGATCACATCCGGCGCATGACCATTGATGGGCGCACCCCGCAGGATTGGCAGATCAAGCATATGTTAGAGGCAAGATCCCATGCCGCTTAATGCGCGTGCCTGTCTTGGCACTCATGATGTGCTGTTGCTCACCATTGATAGCCTGCGCTATGATGTGGCGATGCAGGCGATGAACGCAGGCCGCACTCCGGTTTTGCGCCGCGTTTTGGGCGGCTTGGAGCATCGGCACAGCCCCGCAAGCTTTACATATGCAGCGCATCACGCCTTCTTTGCGGGGTTTTTGCCCACGCCAGCAGATCCAAAGCGCAGCACCGAAAAGCGGCTATTTGCGGCCCGCTTTGCTGGCAGCAAAACCACAGGGCCTGAGACATTGGAATTTGATGCGCCCGACATCGTGACCGGCTTTGCGAACGCAGGCTATCACACGATCTGCATCGGCGGCACTGGGTTCTTTAACAAGCAAACCCCGCTCGGGCGCACCTTGCCCGCCTTGTTCTGTGAAAGCTGGTGGTCTGCGGCCATGGGCGTCACAAACCCGCGCTCTGAGCAGCATCAAGTCGCCAAAGCGTGCGAGCGGCTCGCGGCAACCACAGGGAGGGTGTTTCTGTTTATGAACCTTTCGGCATGCCACAGCCCCCATCATAGCTATCTTGCAGGCGCGCGCCGTGACAGCCCAGAGAGCCAAGCCGCCGCGCTAGAGGCTCTGGATGCCGCCCTGCCCCTGCTCTTTGCTGCTTTGAAGGGGCCAACGCTTTTGGTCATATGCTCAGATCACGGTGAGGCTTTTGGCGAGGACGGCTATCATGGGCACCGGCTTGGGCATCAAACCGTCTGGGATGTGCCTTATGGTGAAGCAATATTGCCGGGGCCAATCACATGAGCCTGCCGCCCGAATTGATCCGTCCCTATCAGGGCTACACCTACGCCTATCCGCATAAATCAGCCTATCGCGCCTTTGAGCCGCCCCTGCCCTTGGAAGAGGTCTGGCGCGATGAGCGCTCCAACCGTTTCTTATATGTGCATGTCCCCTTTTGTGAAATGCGCTGCGGCTTTTGCAATCTCTTCACCCTAGTCAATCCAGGTGAGGACATAACCCAGGCCTATCTTGCCGCTCTGACCCGCGAGGCCGAGACCACCGCGCAGGCTGTGCAAATGGGCGATGCGCCGGTGCAAATGGCGCTAGGGGGCGGCACACCCACTTGGCTCAGCCCCAAGGAGCTTGACCAGGTTTTTAACCTGCTAGAGCGCTGTTTCAAAGCCAGCCCGCAGCACAGCCCAACCAGTGTGGAAACCTCGCCGAAGACCGCCAGCGCCGATCGTCTGGAGCTTTTGCGTGCGCGGGGCGTTCAACGTATCAGCATCGGCGTGCAATCCTTTGACGAGGCCGAAGCCAAAGCCATGGGCCGCCCGCAGAAAACGGCCGATGTGAGCGCCGCGCTTGACCGCATTCGCGCGCAGGATTTTGATGTGCTCAACATTGATCTGATTTATGGAGCTGCCAATCAAACACCGGCCAGCTTTGCCGCCTCCATCCGCCAAGCGCTTACATGGCAACCCGAAGAGATCTATCTCTATCCGCTTTATGTGCGCCCGCGCACCGGCCTGGATGGGCGGGCCGAGGTCTGGGATGAACAGCGCCTAACGCTTTACCGGACGGGCCGGGATCTGCTGCTATCGCAGGGCTACACACAAATCTCGATGCGCCATTTCCGCAAAGGGCCGGATTTGGGCGGGGAGTATAGCTGCCAAGAAGACGGCATGATCGGTCTTGGCCCAGGTGCGCGATCCTATACCCGCGAGTTGCATTATGCGATGGATTTCGCCGTCTCCCGCGCGGCGGTCTTGGGCGTGCTTCAACGTTACATTCAGAAAACCCGCGCAGATTTTGGCCGGGTTGCGCATGGCATAGCCCTGTCTGATGGGGAAAAAATGCGCCGCTATGTGCTAAAATCACTTCTGCATCAAGAGGGGGTGAACTGCGCGCGGTTCCAAGACCTGTTTGGGCAATCGCTGCACATCGCCTTTCCCGAGCTTGAGCGATTGTCGCAAGCAGGGCTGATGACGCAGGGTCCGGTGCTCAGGCTCACAGCGGCGGGTTTGGAGCGATCAGATGCGATTGGCCCGTGGCTCTATTCCTCTGGCATGGCGAAACTGATGCAGGATTTTACCCCCGCATGAGTGCGCCGCTCACGATCCTTTGGCGCGGGAGCCTCACCAGCTGCAACTATGCGTGCGGATATTGCCCCTTTGCCAAGACCAAAGACAGCCATGAAACCCTTGCGCAGGATCGCGCGGCATTGCAGCTTTTCACGGATTGGGTCGCAGCCCAAACGCGCGAGATATCCATCTTGTTCACCCCATGGGGCGAGGCGCTCATCCGGGGCTATTATCGAAAGGCCATCGCCGCCCTCTCGCATATGCCCCATGTCTCCACCGTGGCGATACAAACCAATTTTTCCTGCGGTACGGGCTGGCTACAGGAGTGTGATCTTCGGGCAGCGGCGTTTTGGATCACCTATCATCCAAGCGAAATCCCACGGGCCAAATTCGTTGAAAAGATCCAGGCGCTAGAGGCCCTTGGAGCGCGTTATAGTGTTGGGGCTGTGGGAGATCCCGCGAGCCTTGAAGAGATCGAAGCGCTGCGCCAAGACCTGCCACAAAGCGCCTATCTTTGGGTGAATGCGCTGACCGGGCGGGCGCTTCGCTACAGCCCAGATCAAATTGCGCAGCTTGAACGCATCGACCCGCTCTTCCCGCTTAACCTGCGCCCTCATCAAAGCAAGGGCCGTGCCTGTTTTGCTGGGGAAACTGTGATCTCGGTCGAGGCGGACGGCAAAGCCACCCGCTGTCATTTCATCAAAGAGCCCATTGGCAACATCTACGCACCGGATTTTGAGCAAGCATTAAAACCGCGCGACTGCACAGCACGGTATTGCCGGTGCCATATTGGCTATTCTCACCTAAAAGACTTGGATCTACGCGGCCTCTTCGGAGAGGGTTTTCTGGAACGCCGCGCCCCGGTTGATGTCAGCTTGCCAGTGCCTCTTCAACGCTGATTACATCGGAGTCCCGCCTAAATCCTATGCCCCGATAAGCCTCAGGAATTTCGGTGATCCCGGTTCCCGTAATATCAATCCAAGACGTGACCTTGAGCCCCTCGGGCAGAGCTTTCACCTTGCTACACCCGTACAGGTTCAATCCGGCCACTTCGCCTATGTTGTCAGGCAGCACCTCTATCGCGCTGCATGCCCGCAAATTCAAAATACCGCCCGACATGCGAAGATCCTCGGGCAGCTTTGTCACTTTTTTGCACCCGCTGAGATTTAAGAAGGTCAGATGCATTTTGCGCGGCAAGTGCACCAACTTAGAGCAACCAGACAGGTTCACCGAAGGCACAGACAGGGTTTCTGGGAGCTGGGTGAGCTCCCGGCACCTCGCAAGTGCTAGACGATATTTCACGGTCAGATCATCTGGCAATGCCTGTAGCTTGCTCCCTCTACCATCCAGCTCTTCACAGACAATGCCCGCTCCAATTTCGGTTGCATCAAGAGAGAGACGAATATAGCGCAGATCCGCCGGCTGTGCTGGCTTTGGCGCTGGCGCAGCAGGGCTCGGTGAGGGCTGAGCAAAAAGCGATTTCAAACGGGACAAAAGAGACATCATTTAACCTCCGGTTCGCGCCAATAAAGTCACAAATTTCAAATATATGCAATGCATACGCAAAATTGTTGAACAGCTCAACTGAATGATGGAAAATAGCGGCCAGTATTATTGAGTGGATGATTTTATGGACGAGAAGATTTCAACCCTTGTAGCACGTTTGTCGCAGACCATTGACCAGGCCAGCAGCCAGTTGGTTGAGCGTCGCCTGTTGTTTGAGCTGGTTGTTCTTGCGCTCATCACCAAAGAGCATGTCTTGTTCATCGGCCCGCCCGGCACTGGCAAATCCGCTGCGGTCAAATCGGCGGCTGAGCAATTTCAGGGGCGTTATTTTGAGTATCTCATCGGGCGTTTTACCGAGCCCAGCGAGCTGTTCGGCGCGCTTGATCTGGCCGCGCTCAAAGAGGGCGAGCTGCGCCCCGTGACGCAAAACATGCTGCCCGAGGCAAATATCGCGTTTCTTGATGAGATCTTCTTGGGCTCCACCGCGATCTTGAACACGTTGTTGGGGGTCTTGAATGAACGGCGCTATCGGCGCGGGGCGTTTGAGAAAGATGTGCCGCTCTGGTCTTGCGTGGCGGCCTCAAATGCATTGCCCGAAGATCCAATGCTGCAAGCCTTTGCGGATCGGTTTCTGCTAACCTCTTTCATTGAGCCGGTGAGCGAAGAGAACCTGACCTCTCTTCTCGCTGCCGGTTGGGCGCAGGCACGATCAGAGCTTGGCACATCTAACGCCTCCCAGCATGCCGCGCTTTCTGCACAGGATCTTGCTATGCTTACCGAGGCCACCGGGCACATTGATCTCTCCGATGTGCAAGAGCCCTACGCCCATATTTTGCGCAAACTGCGGGTTGGGGGGCTTGTGCTCTCGGATCGGCGTCTTGTGAAAGGGCAGAAACTGATTGCTGCCGCCGCTCTTTTGGCGGGGCGTGATAAGGCCAGCGTCGCAGATCTTTGGCCGGTGGTTTATATGGTGCAAGATGCCAGCCTTCAGGCCGAGGTGAAAGAGTTGCTGGCAGCGGAGCTTGCCAAAGCGGAAAATGCTCTTTTGACCCAAAGCGTGACCTATAGCAGCTATGGCCCCCAAGCGCTGGCCGCTGAACTGGTAGACTACGGCCAAACGCTCTTGACGCAAAAACCCGCCCTAACATCCGATCCGGCGTTTGAGATCTGGCAGGTTAAGCTTGAGTCTTTGCTCATCCGCATAGATGCTGGCTTTCCAGAAGGTGATATGCCCGAAACGCTCTCCTTGCTGAAAACCGGGTTGGTTGCTGCGATCTCTCATGATGCGCCTGCCCCTGCACAAAGCTAATGCCGTCCTTTGATTTGAAACCGGCCGAGCCCACGCAGCCAATCGCCGGGCTCATCGCGATGGGGGCATCAATGCGCGAGCTTTGCGGCAAATTAGAGGACCGCCGCGATCTGATGGTGGTCACTGGCGAGGATTGGCTGGCCGTGTTTTCCTTTGGATCAGAACCCGCGCTGCCCTGGCTTTCTTGCCCACCGATCTATCTATATGCGCTTGGCCCAAAGCTGCTGTGCCAAAGCGGGTTTGAACCGGATCTCCCGAAGCCCCTTATACCAGCCCTGACACAAAAGCTAACCATCAAAGGCACGATGGCGCTCTCCCACGGGCCAAAGATTTGGGATCTCAGCGCCGCGCTCCCCGTTGAACAATGCAATTTGCGAGCGCTGGCATGAGCACCCTGCCCCCCCTTTATGCCCGCTTTCGCCCGCTCTTTGCCGCTATGGATCTGCCTTTGCGCCGCGCGCTTGAAGGGATGCTTGCCAGCTTTGCGAAACTGCCCCCGCCCCTCCATGCGGATGAGCGCCAGATCACTGGTGAGTTTGTCGGCTTTGACGGGATTGAAAACAGAGGAAAGCTATCCAACCTGCTCGAAAGCGAATGGCTGCTGCGAGACTTGGACCCGGACGAATTCGTGCGCCGCGCCGCAGAGAGCGAGTTGATGTTCCGCCGCCGCGACTTTAAGGGCACGGGCGTTAAGAATGTCCTATGCGTTCTGCTCGACTGTGGGCCTTGGATGCTGGGGAAAAACCGGATCATTGCTCTTGCGGCCTTATTCTATCTCGCCATCCGTGCCGAGCGCGCGGGCGCATGTCTTGTTTGGACAGTTCCGGGCGTTGCAAAGGGGTGGTCAGAAGATTTAACAACCGAGAACATTCGCATCTTTCTGGGCCGGATCGTGCAAGCACCCTTATCTGCGAATGCGATCGACACGGCGCTAGAAACACTGCCCGGCCCGGCGAAAGAGTGTTGGTATGTGGGCGCGGCGCAAACCCACCAACTTGCCGAGCATCCCGATGTGAGCGGCTCTATTCTTGCCCGCACGCGTTATGGCCTGGATGAGGTCGAGGTGCAAATCACCACGCGGGGTCGCCGCGCAAGCTTGTCAGTTCCGACTGCATCAGATGCAGATACCGTCAGCGCGCTTCGCCGCCCCTTTGCCCCTCAGCAGCGCAAGAAACAGGCGAAACTCCCTGAGGATGTCGGCGAGTTGAGCGCCAGCCCGTTCCCCCGCGACTGGCTGCTGGATCGGTTCAATCGCGCCGTTCTTATCCGCTACCCCAATGGCGTGCTTTGGTATCCGTTCGATGCGCATGCCAAGCCGCAATGGATAGCCGTTCCGCCGAACAAGGTTCTTCTGGGGATCCAGCCACAGTCTAAGAAAGAGATTGCTTTCGTGCTGGGTGTGGGAAAGTCAGATGCCAAAACGGTGGTTGAATTGGAGATGGTGAATGTGGCGAAGACGTCGGCTGAGATCAGCACACGCGCTTCCGGCTTTCTCACCGACGAGATAGGGCAATTGCCCCAGAACGCGATGGGCAATCTGCATGTGAACCTGGCCGGTCAGTGCTTGCTGATTGCTGAGGACGGCGAGTCCCATACCATACGGTTTGAGAGTTCATCTCAACCTGCACCAAAAGGCGTGTGGTCCTTCTTCAGCGATGGCACCTATGTGATTGACATCGAAGAGAATGTGCTAAGCGTCAGAAACCCACGACGCGGACTTTTGGCCCGCACCGCCCTGCCCATCGAGTATAGCAACCTGCCAGACCAGCCCCGCCGCGTTTTGTTTTCACCAGACACCAAGGCGGTGACATTTACCACTGATGATGTTCGTTACATAGCAATCACCGGGGACGAGATTACCGAGTTCGAATTGGAGGATCTCTCGCTAATCTCTTTTCATTCAGAGACCAATGCGCTTGCTTGGGATGCGAGCCGCAACAGCTTGGTGAGTTTCCAATGGGTAAACGGCAAAGCGCGAAACCTGCAAGTCACCCCGATTGATGAGCCGATAAATGGCCTGCCCCGACATTGCCCTTTGTCGCAAACAGTCTTTGCTTTGAGCAAGAGCAGCGATGGCAGTTTTGAGCGATTTATTCCCCTTCAAACCCGGCGCGGCTGGAAACATGTCGAGGCCTTTGATGTCGTGGACGCTATTGAAGGGGCTGAAACCCTATGGCTGTGAAACTAAAGCAAAGCCCGCTGCCTGAACGCATCGCCCCAGCCCAGCCGCGCCGACACTGGATTTGGACTGAGCCGGGGCAGTACCATGGGGCCTATGCGCAAGAAGCCACGCCGCTCTTGGGCCTCTTGCACCACCCGGCGCAAATGCTGCGTTTGGAGCAAGGCGGGTTCTGCCTGATCTTTGACGATCCCGTGACCTTGGACCCGGCCGAGGTTCCCGCCATTCCCCTGCGCAGAGCGGGCCCGGATAGTTTTGCCAGCTTTGAAACCGATCAGAGCCCGCCCCGTTCGGTGTCGATCATTGCCGCGGGCGCGCGCAAAACCCTAAGCCTTGACGCGGCTGAGGTGCTCGACCCGCTTAGTTTTTGGGATTTGTCGCAGATCCCGGTGATGGCTGGGCGCGCCCCTGCGGCCTCAAATACAGCCATTCCAAAGCTCGCCAAGCCTGCCCCGGAAAACAACAGCCCACAACTGAGCCAAGAGCTACGCGCAGTATCAAACAAGCCGGAGCCCTTCAAAGATCTGCGCTCTCATGTCGAGGCCACATCAGATCCCAAAGCACCTCGCATTTTGAAAGGGGCTGCGATCTTTACCCTGCGGCTCCTCGTTTCGACTTTGGTGATCCTGTCTTGCATTTTGATCCTTATTCTCGCGCTTGGCAGCAGTTTCGTTGTCGGCCCAGTTAGTATTATCATTGCAGGGTTGCTGATTGGATGGATGTTTCGTCTCTTTCGGCCCCGACCGCTTGACATTGTTGACTCTGGCGCGCGCGGTAAAACGCCGCCAACGGGTGCGCAGCGCAGCGGGTTTTTCAGCAAACTTCTAGGCCTGACCCTGTGGAGCACGCCCCTTGGCAATAAGCTGCGCCGCCAGCTTCACGCCCATCTTGAGCAGATCAACAAAATGATCGACCAAGGCGATATAGACCGGGCCTTGAAACGGGCCATGTCACTGGCTCAGGAGGAAAAGGCCAAGAGCCGCCGCAACAACCGTTTGGCAACCGACCTGCCCAAACCCCGCGCGAACCTGGATTTTGATCTGAGCGGCATAAGCGCCGAGACCGTTACGATTCCCGGCGATTGGGGCTTTGATGAGCTGCGGCAAAAATACCGCACCCTTGCTCAAGAGCTTTCGGCGAAAGGGGATCACCGGCGTGCAGCTTTCATCTATTCAGAGCTGCTAGGCGATACCAAACACGCATTGGCCGAGCTAGAAGCGATGAAAGCCTATGAAGAGGCGGCCAAACTGGCAACCGCGCGTAAATCGAATGGCGAAACCATTGCGCGGCTCTGGTTTTTGGCCGGTCAAAAGGAAGTCGCGCTTTTGATGGCCCGTCGTCACAATTGCATGGACCATCTGGCGCGCATATCCACTAAAGACCCTGAGTTTTCCGCCTTTGTGCGCTCCCACTGGATCAAGGATTTGATTGCTGAGGGTGATCTGCCACGGGCGGTGCAAGAAAGCGCCGATAACCCGCGTCTTGCCGAGACACATTTACATGTTTTGGGGCTGGCAATCGGAGAGGGGCATTTGCGAGAGCTTCCTGTCCTTGAGCGTGCGGTGCAAAGCTTGCCCTGGTCGATTGAGGCACTCAACGAGGGGCCAAGCGCGCAACACACGATTGGCGGGCAGCTCGAACAGGTCATATTTGACGGGATGCGCCAGGCTGATGCGGGCGAGCTGCGGCAGGGGCTTAAACGGGCGGTTGAGCGAATACCCGGCGATGATCCACGCAAACCTGCTTTGGCCGATGCGCTGGTGCGGGCCTCGCTCGCCTTTGATGCGGCAACCCCCTATGCGCTCTCCACGACGGATTTGCAGCGTTTTGCAAAGGCTCAAGGGTGCACAGCACTTGCCGAAGATCTCCGCCAGATCAAACGAAACGGCCCGAGCAAGGCGCTAACGGAGCGGGTAATTGCCTTGCCCAAATCCGGCCATGGCGCATGGGCTTTCGTCGCGGCCCTGCACAAGGGCGCTGCATTGGTTGGCACAGCCTCGGGTGAAGTCACCTATGTGACAGCGCAAGGGCAGAAACGATGGTCAGATCATTTCCCCGATCTGGTCGGCATGGTCCCTATCGGCGTGGGTCGTTTCGTGCTGTTGCTACAAGGCTCTGACATCAAGCGCCGGATCACCTTGCTAGACACGGCCCATCGCACCTACCGGCAACTGGGATCAACGAAGCTTATGACCTGGGATCGCTATGCCCGCGAGGGTATCTGGCAAATCCAAACCCCAGAGGCGATTGGCGCGTTGGATCTGAGCAAGCTCTTGGCTGAGGCGCCCCGCTTTGACATGCTTTGGTCAATCACACAAACCATCCCAGTTAAGGTCATCGCATTCAACAGCTCCAAAGATAAACCGCAATGGATCACCCAGCGGATCGAGCCGCATGGGCCCGGCATTATCGAGCTATGGTCTTTAACGCGTGTCGTGATGAACCTGACTGTTAATCTGGAATCCCCCTCGACTGGGGGGCAGCTGACAAAAAGCACTCATATCTGGCGCAAGCAAGCATTTGTCCCTGCACTCTGGGACACAGCACCCGACCGCGCTCTGGATTTCGGGGGTACACTTTCCGATCTGGCAACAGAACAAAAACTCACTGCCGAACTTGGGAAAGAGCTACTGGAGCGCAGCGCGTTTGCCGATATCATCCCAGCACCCGGAAACACCGCCTATGCTGTTAAGCTGACGACAAGCGCCCCCCCTCAGGTGACACTACTGCACGAGAATGCCGACACGATCGCCCAGCTCAACGGTCATTCGCTTCTCACGCAATCAGGCTCGGCAGATGGCGAGCATTTGGTCATCGCAACACAAACCGGGTTGCTTATGCTCTGCGATTTCAAATCCATGTCGGTTTCATATCTCTGAGTTTAGGCAGCTTAGCGATGATACCGCACCCACCCAATAAACACGAACCTCAGGAATTTACCTACAAAACGCTTACTAGGGCCTTCCAGTGCGACCCATTACTTTATCCAAGAAGTTTTGGAAACCGCGCCTCCCCTTATCAGGGTCAGTGGAGGTGTTGAGCCACTCCATGGTTTGGACATCTAATACTATCCAGCCTGTCACCGCGATCAGGTGCATAATAGCATCGGTCGCCGCCCCGCGTGCGTGTATGCCGAAGCAATCTACCCGGTCCTCGTCTTGAATTTCATCGCACCCAACCGAAACCGAGATTGAAAGCGAAAAGTTATCGCCGTTTAAAATTCCCCAGGTCCGGTCAGACCAATTTGTAGTTGGGAAGGCTCTGGAAATTTCACGCTGCACCTCTGCATAGGCTCCCATATCAATAGGCTCCCATTCGCCTTCAATTGCGGCCATTCCTTTTTCATCAGTTCGCATCTCTACTTCATGAGAAAAAACAACAAAATCATAACTCACTCGTCTTCTCCTTGTTCCGCGTTGTTCATTACTTTAGCCGCAAACAAGCACCCATTTTTGGCATGACGGGGGAGCGTTCGTTATCGTTGACCGTAATAGAGCCCGACCACATGCTCAGCCTCAGCAAAGAACAGCCAGCGTGAGACGAAGACCCCGTTGATGTGGCTGACCATCGCAATGACTGCCAGTGTGTGATTAAATGGCAAGAACAGCGCCACGAGCGGCACGACAACCATCAAGAGCATGGCGATTTTGCGCAGTTTCGCCGCATGTTTGCGCCCGACCACATGCACAAACTCTTTCAGCAGGTAATTGGTGCCGGTATGAGGCGGCTCGAATGCGCGCACCGCGCCGATAGTGCCCAGGCCCGTGGCGCTCTCAAGCGTGGTGCCGGATTGTTCAAAAGCCTTGTCGCCCATATGCCAATAAGCGACCTGCACCGCGCCCGTGAGGATCAGCATTACTTGCGCCAATGCGATTTGACCAGAGAGCAGCGCGCCGCCCGTGACCGAGAAGGTCATGAACAAAATCGGCGTGATAGGCATGTTCCAGCGGGGAATGGTTTTGAGCTGTGCATAGATCATCGAGGTGGTGAAGACCGTGATCAAAGAGAGCGCCGCCCCGATAATGCCGAAAACGCGCGCGGCCCCAGTGCCCAGGAAAATCACATCAATCGCGTAAATCCCCATAGTCAACAGGGCAGCAACGGCCGCAATGCCTTCACGCGAGAGCCAGGATGTGCGCCACTGGCTAAAGGCCCGCCAGGCCCGCTCTGGATGGCCCAAATGGAAAGTCGAAGCCAAAAGCCCCCCAACCGCCAGCGCATAAGCGAGGAAGAAAAACACAAAGGCCACCATGCCATCAACCGAAGGAACGCCCAGGCCAAGGAAGGCCAAGAGGCCAAAACCCATGCCCGAAAGCGCGGTAAAGAGAATAACGGAGGGCGCAGGATGCATCAGATTTTCTCCAGGGCTTTGTCGAGCCAGGACATGAAGCCTTTGGGCTCGCTTGCCACGGTCTCCATCGGCGCTGAGCAGGGTGTGTTGAGTTGATCTTTGGGACGCGGGGGCAGGTATTTGTTCACGGGTTTCGTACCCATTTCCGGCATCAGATCCATGCCGCCGCGCTCTGCGGTCAGCTTGCTGACATTGGAATTGGGGTCGGCGAAATCGCCAAAATGGCGCGCCCCGGATGGGCAGGTGCGCACACAAGAGGGCACGCGGTCCTCTTCTGGCAGGTTCTCATTATAGATGCGATCCACGCAGAGGGTGCATTTCTTCATCACCTTCTCAACGCCGTCCATCTCACGCGCGCCATACGGGCAGGCCCAGGCGCATAGGCCGCAGCCGATGCAGTGATCCTCATTGACCAAAACGATCCCGTCCTCGCTACGCTTGTAACTTGCGCCGGTCGGGCAAACGGTCACGCAGGGCGCATCCTCACAATGTAGACACGATTTGGGAAAATGCACCAGCTGCGCCGGACCCTCGACGGGCTGCGCCTCATAGCTATGCACCCGGTTGAGAAAGGTGCCCACCGGATCAGCGCCATAAGCGTCCACATCCGCGAGCGGAGCCCCATAGTTTTCCGTGTTCCAACCCTTGCACGAGATCACACACGCATGGCAGCCCACGCAGGTATCAAGGTCGATCACCAAACCCAACTTGCGCTCGGTGGTTTCAGGAAGTGTGGTCATATTACGTCCTACCCGCTAGTGCCATCATTCACCCTGCCGATCCGTTGTATTCAAATACTCACGGTATAAATCAGAAATGATCGCATTGATTTCTTGCGCAGGCCTTTGCCAGTCCTCTACCGGCAATTGAGCTACTCGATCCATAAGATCAATATAGTCTGGAGAATGGGCACCGCCTTGCAAAAGGGTCTGATAGAAATCGACCCAAAATTGCCAATTGGTATCGTCCGTTAACAGAAAGTCCCGTAGCTTGTTCCAATCATCTTGGTAAGAGGAGCAACCGCGCCCCCATAATGGCCTTTCGAGTAATTTTTCGGCAATAATGGTGATCAGAAAATCCCGTAGCTTATCCATATCATCTGTGTGAGGCGCACTACCATCCTGCACAGCTTTGTCGTATAAGTCCTGTGCGACCTCGGTATCTGCGAGCAGGCTCATGTCATGCACTACGGATGACCAAACATCATCATTATAATCATCTGCGGCAAGAACTGCGTCGATAGCTAAAGAAACAGCATCCGCATCTGTTTTCGCGGTGCAAGCGGCCGCAGCCTGGGCAAAGGCGGTTGCCGCAGCCAAATGATGGGATGCGATGCGGTAGGCGTGGAAGGCCGCAATCTTGCGAGGTTTCGTATGATCAATCATAGCGCAGCGGCTGGCTATAGAACAGTATAGAAAGCTCCGAGCAAGATCAGAACGGAACGTATCTCTGAAATCGTCACTTATCAGATGCTGCCCAAGCTGAGGGAGAATCCGTAATGCCGCGCGGTGCGCCAAGATGATAGCCAGCTTCGCAGGTTTTCCATCAAAATAGTCGATAAGTACCAGCTCTGGATCCATTATCCGACCTTCCATGTTAGCGTGTCCGGGCCAGTGCCCACGGGCGATTTAATCGGCGGGTGGGCCGGTTGGCTGCGACTGTCGCTGGGGGCTGTGGTCTTTTGTATTTTGACGCGCAGATCGAACCAGGCGGCTTGGCCTGTGATGGGATCGGAGTTGGCCCATCTGAGGCCGTCACCTTTGGGTGGTTGCAGCTCGTGGATGAGGTGGTTCAAGAGAAAGCCCTTTTCGCCCTCGGGCGCGTCTTCTTTCAGAGCCCAAGCGCCTTTGCGTTTGCCAATCGCATTCCAGGTCCACACGGTGTTTTCATTCAGCGCCGCCATCTCCATCACCGGCACAGTGATCTCTCCATGCACAGAAGCGACCTTGGCCCAATCCCCATCCTCAAAGCCATGCTCGCGCATCAGCTTGGTAGGCAGATAAAGCGGATTGCGCCCATAAAGCTGACGTAGCCACGCGTTTTGCGTCCCCCAGCTGTGATACATAGCCATAGGCCTTTGGGTCAGGGCATGGATTGGATATTCGGATTGATCGACATTACTATCTTCAAAGGGCGCATACCAGATCGGCAGTGGGTCCATGGTGTCAATGATGCGCTGGCGCAGATGTTCGGGCGGTTGCCGCTCTCCGTTCCCTTCGGCGGCAAGTTGAAAGCGTCGCAAGGGCTCCACATAAAGCGAGAACAGATAGGGTTCGGGCTTATCATAAAGCCCCATCTCAACGGCCCAATCCTGATAGCCGCTATTCCAAGGTTTGTAATACTGAGCCCCTGCCGGGATATGTGCCACATGAAAGCCGCCATTTTCGATATAGCGCTGCAACTGGTCTGGGTTCACTTCGCCGCGCCCGGTTTTATCACCGTTCTCACCGCGAAAGCCCGATAAGGGGCCAATGCCCAGCTTGCGTTCATGATTTACGATGTAATCGGCATAGTCTTTGTATTTGGCGGTTCCATCTTCATTGGTAAAGGCAGGCATGCCCAGACGCGCACCCAAATCTACCAGAACCGACTGAAAGCCCCGCACATCGCGGTCGGGCTCAATCACCGGCCAACGGATTGCATCTGCGGCTGCGTCGGCTTCGCAAATCGGGCGGTCCAGCAGGGAAATACAATCGTGGCGCTCCAAATAGGTGGTGTCGGGCAGCACAAGATCGGCATAGGCCACCATTTCAGAGCTATAGGCGTCCGAATAAATGATATTGGGGATCACATACCCGCCGTTCTCGTCCTTATCCGTGAGCATCTCCATCACACCGCTGGTGTTCATGCTCGAATTCCAGGACATATTCGCCATATACATAAACAGCGTGTCGATCTTGTAAGGATCCCCCGCATGGGCGTTTGAAATCACCATATGCATGAGCCCATGGGCGCTCATCGGGTTTTCCCAAGTATAGGCCTTGTCGATGCGTGCGGGGCTACCATCCTCTTTGAGGCACAGATCATCCGGCCCGCTCACATAGCCCAGATGCGGACCGTCCAAAGGCTTGCCGGGTGTGACCTTCATATGCGGCTTGGGATGGGCGGAGACAGGTTTGGGATAGGGCGGTTTGAAGCGAAAACCACCCGGAACCTCAACCGTGCCCAAAAGGATCTGTAGCGTGTGCAGCGCGCGGCAGGTTTGAAAGCCATTGGAATGGGCCGAGATCCCGCGCATGGCATGCATCGAGACTGGGCGGCCCTTTACACTCTTATGGATCTGCCCACGAAAATCGGTCCATTCTTGGTCAAGCTCAAAGGCCTCATCAAAGGCGACACGGGCGATTTCACTGGCTACCGCGCGGATTTTCTCGGCGCTCACCCCGCATTGCGGCGCGACGGTTTCGGGGGCGTAATCAGGGCTTAGATAGCGCTCAACCATCTTTGAGAACACGGTGACATGGCGCACGCCGTCCTTGTCATAGTACGCCCCAAGATCTGGCTTCACGCCGCGCTTGTCAAAGGCCGTTGGCTCTCCGGTAACGCGATCAATCACCAGCTCTTTGCCATTTTCATCGCGCAAGAGCAGGCCGAACTCGGGTGAGTTTTCATCGCAATTAATCAGCACCGGCGCATTTGTGAACTGTGACAGATATTCAAGATCAATCTTGCCTGCCTTCATCAGCTCATGCACCAGGGACAGAATAAACAAACCGTCCGTGCCCGGCGTGATCCCCACCCAATCATCTGCCACCGCGTTATAGCCCGAGCGGATTGGGTTCACGCCAATCACTCGTGCGCCGCGCTCTTTGATTTTACCGATGCCCATCTTGATCGGGTTGCTGTCATGGTCCTCGGCCACGCCAAAAAGCATGAACAGCTTGGTATGATCCCAATCCGGCTGGCCAAATTCCCAGAACGCCCCGCCCATCGTGTAAATACCGCCCGCCGCCATATTCACCGAGCAAAACCCGCCATGGGCGGCGAAATTCGGTGTGCCATAATTCTGCGCCCACAGGCCGGTAAAGCTCTGGGACTGATCGCGCCCGGTGAAAAAGGCAAGCTTTTCGGGGTTCTCCTCGCGAATTGGTTTGAGCAAGCCCACAGCTATCTCCATCGCCTCATCCCAAGAAATCTCTTCGAACGCACCCGAGCCACGGGGGCCAACACGTTTAAGCGGCGCTCTCAGACGTGAAGGCGCATTGATTTGCATAATACCCGCAGAGCCCTTGGCGCAGAGCACGCCCTTGTTCACAGGATGGTCGCGATTGCCTTCGATATAGGCGACCTTGCCCGACTTCATATGCACATTGATACCGCAGCGGCAGGCGCACATGTAACAGGTGGTTTGGCGGATTTCGTCCGAGACTTTCGGAGAGAGGTCGAGCTTGGGTTGAGAAGTCATCAGGTCCGCCGCGTGTTTATCATTAATCGTTGACTGGAAATTCGTAGTCCGCCGGGCAAATACCTGAATAGAGCCAGCTATGCCCAGCGGTTAGGCCAAAGGGGATGGTCAGCTCAATAAGGCAGGCCCACATAGTTTTGCGCCAAAACGCTTTGGGCTGCGCGGTTTTCCCTTAGGAACTCCAGGTCCGCCCGTTGCATCTTGATGTCAAATTCTGTCTGATCGGGGAAGCGGTGCAGCAAATTCGTCATCCACCAGCTGAAACGCTCGGCTTTCCAGATCCGGGCCAGGGCTTTTTCCGAATAGCGATCAATGCCCTCACTATCGCCCGCGTCAAAATATTGCACCAACCCATGATAGAGATAATGAATATCTGAGGCAGCGGTGTTCAGCCCCTTGGCCCCGGTCGGGGGCACGATATGGGCGGCATCTCCACACAGGAACAAGCGCCCCCAGCGCATCGGTTCGGTCACGAAAGAGCGCAGCGGGGCGATGGATTTTTCGATGGAGGGGCCGGTGACAAGGCGTTCGGCAGCGTCTTCTGGGATGCGGCGTTTGAGCTCGTTCCAGAACATCTGATCGCTCCAATCGCTCGCATGATCTGAGAGAGAGCACTGGATGTAATAGCGGCTGAGATTGGCATTGCGCATAGAGCACAGGGCAAAGCCGCGTTCAGAATTCGCATAGATCAACTCATCATGCACCGGCGGGGTTTCAGAGAGCACCCCAAGCCAGCCAAACGGGTAGACCTTTTCATATTCGCGCCGCACCGAAAGTGGAATAGTCTGGCGGCTCACACCATGAAACCCATCGCACCCGGCGACAAAATCGCAGTCAATCCGCTCTTGCTTGCCCGCAACGGTGTAGCTCACGCAGGGCTTATCTGTATCGGCGCCCTCAATCACCACATCTTCTACGTTGAAAACGATCTTGCCGCCCATGGCTTCGCGCGCGTCATAAAGGTCACGGGTCACTTCAGTTTGACCATAAACAACAACCGGGGTTCCGGTGTGTTCGGTAAAGTCGATCTGGAATTGTTCATTACCATAGGCGATTACGGTGCCGTCATGCACAAAGCTTTCGCTGTCCATCCGCTCGGCCACGCCAGCCTCGCGCATCAGATCAACAAAGCCGGTTTCCAGAATGCCCGCGCGAATGCGGCCAAGCACATAGTCGCGGGTCTTGCGTTCCAGAACGATGGTATCAATGCCTTTGCGGTGCAGCAGTTGAGAGAGCAAAAGCCCCGACGGCCCCCCGCCAATTATGGCAACTTGTGTGCGCATCAGCTGTCCTCCATGTGTTTCATGCTTAGAATGATCTGTTTAATTTGGACGTGATGTCCAGGTGATAGCGGTCGAAATTTCTGCGCAATATCGCTCTAGCCTTTGGGCCGCAAAGGGCGCATCAGGCCCTCTTGGGCGGTGCTGGCAACCAAACGTCCATCTTGCGCATAGATCGACCCGCGATTAAAGCCGCGCGCGCCCCCAGTCCATGGCGCGTCCATATCATAAAGATGCCAGCCGGAAAAATCGATGGGCCCATGAAACCACATGGCATGGTCAAGGCTTGCGGTCATCACCTTGCCCTGAAACCAGGTGAGCCCATGGGGCCGCAGGGACGAGCCGAGCAAATTCATGTCAGAGGCGTAGGCCAGCAGGCAGTGTTGCATTTGTGGCCCCTGCCCCTGTGCGGCCTGCATGCGGAACCAAAGCTGGTTTTCATCGCTGGCCACCTCGGGGGTCATGAAGTCGCGCGGAGCGACCTCTCGCAATTCGATGGGGCGTTCCCGCAGGAAATCTGAGCGATACTTTTCAGGAAGCTGATCGGCAAAGGCACCGCGCAACTCATCGCGGTTGGGCCAATCTTCGGGCGCGCCGACGGGCTTCATCGGATGTTGATAGCGCCAGCCCTCCTCGTCGATATGGAAAGACGCTGACATGTTAAAGATCTGCTTGCCGTGCTGGATCGCCACGACCCGGCGTGTGGTAAAGCTGCCGCCATCGCGGGCGCGGTCCACCTGATAAATCACGGGAATTGCCGGATCGCCCGGACGGATAAAATAGGCATGAAGCGAATGGCACAAGCGGTCATCAACCGTGCGATAGGCGGCCATCAAGGCTTGGGCAATCACATGCCCGCCAAAGATGCGTGTTGTTGTCTCTCCGCCGCTGCCAATGCCGCGGAACAAATCCACCTCCAACTGTTCGATATCAAGAAGCTGGAGCAGTTCTTGCGCTGGGGTCATATGCCGTGCCTTAGGTTGAGGCCCGTGCATCCGCATAGGCAATGAAGAAATCGAAACTGCCCGGATTGGCCATGCTATCGCGGTTCACCACCCGGTCAGGATCACCCCCAAGCAACAGCTTTTTGACAGGAACTTCAAGTTTTTTGCCGGACAGGGTGCGGGGAACCTCTGAGATCTCTATAATCTCGCTGGGAATGAACCGCGCTGAGACCTGCTCTTTGATCGCCGCGTTGATCTGATCTTTGAGCGCCTGATCAAGCCGAACGCCGCTAGCAGGCACCACAAAAAGAGGCATGAAGCTTTCGCGCCCCAGATATTCCAGATCCACAACAAGACTGTCCTGGATCGCCTCAAGCCCCTCTACAGCCTGATAAATTTCGGCTGATCCAAGTCTTAATCCCTTGCGGTTGATGGTGGCGTCAGAACGCCCATAGATGACGCTGCTGCCATCGGCTGCAATGCTGATCCAATCCCCATGCCGCCACACGCCTGGATAGGTTGCGTAATAGCTCTCAAAAAGCCGTTCGCCATCCTCATCCCCCCAGAAGTAAAGCGGAAAGGAGGGCAGAGGCTCTGTGCAGACAAGCTCTCCGACCTCGCCCACCAATTCGCGCCCCTCTGGATCATAGGCCCTGACCGCATTCCCCAAGGCGCGGCACTGCATCTCTCCTGCGCGCACGGGCATTCCTGGATGACCCAAAACAAAGGCACCAGCAAGATCCGTGCCCCCTGCGATGGGCGCCAGCCATTGATCCGCCTTCACATCCCGGTAGATCCAATCATAGCAATCCTGCGAAAGTGGCGATCCGGTCGATCCGATGCAACGGAGCTGGGCAAGATCAAAGTCATCGCCGGGCGTCAGCTTGGCTTTCATGCAAGAGGCAAAGAAGGCCGCCCCTGCGCCAAAAATATCCAGTTTCTCATCCGCAATGAATTGCCAAACCCGATTGAGATCGGGGTAGTTCGGGGCTCCGTCAAACATGGCAACGCAGGCCCCTTGACCAAGCGCCATCCATTGATTGTTCCACATGATCCACCCAGGCGACGTGAGCCAGCAGTAGCGGTCAGTAGCGCTGACATCCTGATGCAAGGATTTCTTGGATGTCTCTAGGAGGATGCCCCCATGACCATGCACAATGGGTTTGGGGTTGCCTGTGGTGCCGGAGGAGTAGACAATCCACAACGGATGCTCGAAATCGACCTGAACGGGCGCGAATGTGGCGTCTCCTTGCGTCAGGGACTCCCAGCTCACATGGCCCTCTGGCAGCGCGCCCATAACCGAAAGGGTCACGAAATGCTCAACCGAAGGCAGCCCCCTATTGATCTGTTCTAACACGCTGCGGCGGTCGATCTGTTTGCCCGCGTGAATATAGCCATCCTGCGCGATGAGCACCTTGGGTTCGATCTGGCGGAACCGGTCCAAAATGGCGGCATAGCCCATATCAGGGGCGCATAGGGACCAGATCGCGCCAAGGCTCGCGGCGGCGAGAAATGCGATCAAAGCGGCTTCGGTATTTGGAAGAATGGCGACAACCCGATCCCCCGCACCCACCCCCATATCGCGCAGATTTGCCGCCACCTGCGCGACTTTCACGCGCAGCGCGCCCCAACTCATCTCTGAGCGGCCAAATGTTTCGGATTGCACGATCACGGCGGTTTTGTCTGGATGACGCTCTGCGTGTTGCAGAACATTTTCCGCATAGTTCAACTTACCGCCTGTGCCCCAGATCGCACCGGGCAATTGCCGCCGAACCAGCAGCTTTTCGGGGCGCGCACTTGCTCGGATCTCAAAGAAATCCCAAATCGCGTTCCAAAACCCCTCAAGATCCTGAACCGACCAGCGCCACATGGCGTTGTAATCGTCGAAGGCTAACCCGTGTTTGTCTTGCAAAAAGCGCTCAAACTTCGCCATTTGAGAGGCGTTGTATCGCTCGGGCGAGGGCGTCCAAAGCACCCGCCCACTCATGTCAACGCACCCTGCACAAGCGCCTTGAGCTGAGAGCGCGACGGGTAAGAGCTGCTTGGCGCGAGTTGGGTAAAGAAGATGACACTCAGATCCTGCACCGGGTCGATCCAGAAAAACGTCGAGGCCATCCCGCCCCAAGAGAAATCCCCAACCGATCCAGGCACCCGCGCGCGCCCAGGATCAAGCACAACTGCGCCGCCAATGCCAAAGCCCATGCCCTCCATCGGTTGTTCAGCAAAGCTGGCCGGCCCCATAGACGCGATATCCCCCGCAAGATGGTTGCGCATCATAAAGCCAAGCGTGTGCGGTGATAAAATACCTTTGCCGCCACTGCGCAGCATCTCGGCGAATTTCATATAATCATCAATGGTGCCCACCAGACCGCCGCCCCCGGATTCCATCTTGGTGCGCAGATAGGGGGAGTGCGCGGCATCATCGGTTTGGCGCAACGTCTCGTCGCTCTTCTCTGTTGAGTTCAGATCAAAACTATCTCCGGCCAGCGGGGTATAAAGCGATGCAAACCGGCCCTTCAGGCCCTCAGGTAGCACGAAACGGGTTTCATCCATGCCAAGCGGGTCGAAAATTTCATTGATCAAGAACGCGCCAAAAGACTGGCCAGAGATCACTTCGATCACCCGCCCAATCACATCTATGCCAACGGAATACTCCCAACGCGCCCCAGGACGAAACGCCAGCGGCAGGTCCGCCAAAGCATCGGCCCGCTGCGCTAACGTCTGCTGGCCTGGATGAAAGTCATTCTTCCCCTCACGCATCAGAGCGGGTAGCAGCCCCGGATTAAAGGAATAGCTGAGCCCAGATGTATGCGTGAGCAATTGATGCAAACTCGGCGCCGCGCATGGCTCGAGCTGGGTTACATCCGTCGCACCGGGGATGAGCGCATGGGCATTCGCAAAGCCGGGAATGAAATCGGACACGGGGGCATCAAGATGCACCAAGCCACGTTCAACCAAAATCATTAGGGCTGCGGAGGTGATGGGCTTGCTCATGGAATAGATGCGCGCAATCGTGTCCCTTTGCCAAGGCAGAGCGCCCGCAAGATCACGCAACCCGCAATCGTGATAAAAGACTTCTCTGCCGCCCTGCCAAATCAGCGCCGCGCATCCTGGATACTTGCGCGCATCAACATATCCCTGCATCCAGGGTTTGATGCGGTTTAATCGCTCTTGGTCAAACTGCGCCATAGGTTAAACCTCAAGCCATTCGCGGCGCACATCATCGCGCGCTTTGAGCTCCTCTGGCGTGCCTTCAAAAACAACGCGGCCATGGCCCATCACATAGACCCGATGCGCAATATCCATCGCGATCGAGAGCTTTTGCTCGACCAGCAGCGTTGAAATTCCCTTGGCCGCAATGGCTTGCAGAACTTCTGCCACCTTTTGAACCATCTGCGGAGACAGCCCTTCGGTCGGCTCGTCGATCATAACAAAATCCGGGTCTCCCATGAGCGTGCGGCACATAGTCAGCATTTGCTGCTCGCCCCCCGAAAGCACCGAAGCCTCGACATCAGCGCGTCTTTCAAGATTTTCGAACATATCGAACATGGCCTGCATGGACCAACGCCCCGCCCCGTCTTTTTGCCCCGGTTTCAGGCCAAGGTTCAGGTTCTGCCGCGTGGTCAATCCGGGGAAGATATCGCGATTTTCAGGCACATAGCCGATGCCCAGATTGGCGATTTCAAACGCCTTTTTGCCCGCAATCTCTGCGCCCTTGAATTTTACCGACCCGTGCGGAGCCACTTCGCCCATGATTGCCTTGCAAGTGGTGGAGCGACCAACCCCATTGCGCCCCAAAAGCGCGACAATCTCGCCCTCGCGCACATTCATCGTGACACCCTGAAGAATATGCGATTTGCCGTAATAGGCGTGCATGTCCGTGACTTCGATCAATGTTCCGCCTCCAATGCTGCGCCAAGATAGGCTTCTTGGACTTTTGGATCGCCGCGCACCGCTTCGGGGGCTCCTGTTGCGATGATCTCGCCATAGACCAAAACGCTGATCCTATCGGCGAGATTAAACACAACGCCCATGTCATGTTCGACCATGACCAGCGTTTTGCCCTCTGTCACCTTCATGATCAAATCGGTGATGTAATCCGTCTCTGAATGGCTCATCCCGGCAGTGGGCTCATCCAGCATGATCACATCGGCGCCCCCTGCGATGGTAATGCCGATTTCAAGCGCCCGCTGCTCTGCATAGCTGAGCATTCCGGCAGGCACTTCGCGGCGTGCAGAGAGGTTAATCTGCTCAAGGATCGCATCTGCCCCGTCATTCAGCGCGCGGCTGCGCTGCACAAGGTTCCAGAACGAATATTTATAGCCCTGCACCCACAACAGCGCGCAGCGGACATTTTCAAAGACACTCATCTTGGGAAAGATATTGGTGATCTGAAAGGAACGGCTTAGCCCTTTGCGATTGATCTCATATGGCCTCAGCCCCGCAAGATCTTCGCCATGCAGCTTTACCGTGCCTTCGGTCGCATGAAAGCGCGCGGTAATCAGGTTGAACAAGGTGGACTTACCCGCGCCATTGGGTCCAATGATAGCATGTCGCTCGCCCTTGCCAATCTCAAGGTCAATCCCCCGGATGATCTCGGCCTTTCCAAAGCTTTTCTTAAGCCCGGTGAGCTCCAGTGCGGGCGCGCTCATGATGCACCTCCAGGCGTGTTGGCCCCGTCCCATGCATCCTTTAGGGACGGCGCAGTCATGCGCGCTGCGCCAATGCCAAGGACCGCAATCATCCCCGCAACGATCCAAGGCAACAGCGTGTGACTGTCAAACGTGATCCAAAACAGCGTCATCTCGTGATCCCCCGTTGAAGCATGCCGAACATGAAACAGCATCTCAACCAAAGCGCAAAGGCCAAGGATCCCGATGGCCCCTGGCAGCAATGTCTTGAGATACGGCACCAGCAGACTGCGCAGCTTGCCCATGCGATAGGCAGGGACATGCATCATCAACAGCCCGGCCAAACCACCTGGAAAAAACATCACCGTCGCGACAAACAAGGTCCCCGCATAAAACGCCCATAGCTCGGTTTGCAGGCTGAGCACCGTTTGCACCAGCGTAAAGACCACAGCGCCAATGATCGGGCCAAAGAAGAACCCAACACCGCCCAAGAAGGTCACCAAAAGGATCACACCGGAAGAGGCCGCATTCAGGTTTTCTTCCGTCAAAATCTCATAGTTGATGGCAAAAAGAGCCCCGGAGATACCGGCAAAAAAGCCCGATGCAACAAAGCTATAAAACCGAACCCACCGGGCAGAGTAGCCAAGAAACTCTGCCCGTTCTGGATTGTCACGCACAGCATTCGCCATCCGGCCCACCGGGGTGCGCGACCACAGATACATCAACGCAGCAGATAACAAGACCCAGAACGACGTCAGGTAATACACATCAATCTGTTGCAAAAACTCATTGCCAAAGAAGGGCATGGCATAGGTGCGATCGCCCGATATGCCTTCCTCTCCGCCAAAGAAGGCCACGATAATCACCGAACAGGCCGCAATCAGCTCACCAACCCCAAGCGAAATCATCGCAAACCCAGTCCCAGCCGAACGGGTGGAAAAGGATCCAACAATGAGCGCAAGCCCCATCCCGAAAAGACCTCCGAAAACGGGCAGAACCGGCAGCGGAAAACTGGCAAAGAAATCAGACATATTCATGATATGCATACAGGCAAAACCGCCAACGCCCGCATAGACCGCATGCCCAAAGGACAGCATCCCGCCCTGCCCAAGCAGCATGTTATAGGCCAGCGCGAAGACGACCGTGATCCACATCTGGTTCATGATAGTCAGCGCCGAATTCGACTGAAAGATGAAGGGCAAAGCCGTCAAGAGGATCGCCGCGACGATCCAGGGCGTTAGCGACAGAACCCATGCGCCTCCCTGTTGTCCGGCTTTGCTCGTGCTCGTTGTCAATTGGTCACTCATGTTTCACGCTTTCCCAAAAGCCCGGCAGGGCGGAAGATCAAGATAAGCACCATCAAAATATAAGGCAGGATGTCAGCAATCTGCGGCGAGGTCAGGCTCCAAAGATCGCGGAACAGGCTATCGCTCAGGTTTTCAGGGGTCGAGATCCCGATCCCGTTAAGAATATCCTCCATCTCGATGTTATAGGATTTCGCGAAAGTCGTGATCCAGCCAATCAGCAACGATGCGACAAGCGCGCCCCAAAGCGATCCGAGCCCGCCGATAACGATGGTCACAAAGACGATAGATCCCAGCACAAAGGCCATGCCGGGAAACGTGCCCAGAACCGGACCTGCGATCACACCGGCAACACCGGCTAGGGCCGTGCCCACACCAAACACGCCCATAAAGATCAGAGGCACATTATGGCCAAGCGCCTCAACCGTGCGCGGATAGCTAAGCGCCGCCTGAATAATCATGCCCACACGGGTCTTGGTCAGGATGTAAAGCAGGCCGATAAAGATCGCGACCGAGGTGAAAATCATGAAGATCTTGTAGGCGGGGATCGAATTGCCCGCGATTGCGAAGGCGGTGAAATTCAGAATTTCCGGGGCGCTATAGGCCATCTGGTTCTTGCCCCAGATGAACTGCACCAATTCTTCGATCAACAGCGCCAGACCGAAGGTGAAAATCAACTCGGGCACATGTCCATATTGATGGACCCGCCTCAGCCCATATCGCTCGACACCCGCCCCCATGACGCCCACAATAAGCGGCGCAATCAGCAATCCCATCCAGAACCCCAGCGCAAGGCTGATCTGATAGGCGAAATAGGCCCCGAGCATATAGAAACTTGCATGAGCGAAATTCAAAACGCCCATCATAGAGAAAATAAGTGTCAGACCAGCCGAGAGCATAAAGAGCAGCAGCCCCGTCACCAGCCCGTCGATCAAGTTGACGAGGATGAGTTCCATCAAGATCCCCCAAAAGGGTTAGCGGTGTGATATGTCAAAAACGGCCGCCCCGACGCAAGCAAACGTGGGACGGCCCAGCGAGCAACGCTTAGGGGCGCCGCATCTTGCAGCTTGTTGCGCTGTCCATGCCCGCCATTTCGACGGTAGATTCCACCACGACACCATAATCGGAATTGTCATAGGTAAAGGTCACGCCTTCATTCGTGTGGGCATGAATATGCATATCCTGAATAAGCTGGTGATCTTCTGGCCGCATATAGAGCTTGGAGCCCCACATACTCTGATATTCCATGCCTTCCAGCGCTTTGGCGACGGCAACAACATCATCGGCTGTGCCGGCCTCTTCAATCGCCTGGGCCAGCATCCCAATCACGTTTGTGATCCGGCTCTGATCGACATTGCCATCCGGGTGTTTTTCTTTGAACGCGGTATAAAAGGCCGCTGCCTCCGGGGTTGCGGGTGGGTTCACCTGCCCTTCCCCAACCAGACGGATCACACCTTTGCCGGTTTCACCAAACGCACCCGTGATGCCAGAGCCAGCCGCGTAATACGTAAAGATCGGACCGTCAAAGCCGTTTTCGATGATGGATTTGCCAAGCCCCAGCATATCCGCGCCCCAATTGCCGGTGATCACCGCATCAGCGCCCGAGGCAACGATCTTGCGGGAATAAGGGGTGAAATCCTTAACCTTGCCAATGGGGTGCAGCTCATTGCCGACGATCTCAACACCTTCGATCTTCTCGTTCAGGTTCTTGACCGCAGCCGCCGCAACCGCCTTGCCAAAGGAATAGTCCTGCCCGATGATATAGACCTTTTTGATGCTGTCATCCTGAGCGATCACATCCGTAAGCGCATCCATTTTGATATCGGCATTGGCGTCAAATCGGAAATGCCAAAAGTTGCATTTGTCATTGGTGAGCGCAGGATCCACCGCCGCGTAGTTCAGGAACAGAACCCGGTCGTCTGGATTGCGGCGGTTATGCTTGGCAATGGCTTCGGTCAGCGCATTTGCCACGCCCGAAGAGTTTCCCTGCGCGATAAACCGAATTCCTTGATCGATCGCGACTTGAAGCTGGATCAGAGATTCCTTGGGGCTGATTTTATTGTCAAAGCCCACAACCTCAAACATCTTCCCGCCCAGAACGCCGCCATTCTGATTGACCATGTAATCCACGGCAAATTCATATTGATGCAGGCCGTTCGTGCCGGTGCTGGCAAATGGACCCGATAGCGGGTCAATAAACGCGATCTTGATATCTTCCGCAAACGCCGCCGCCGCGCCCACGATGAGTGAAAGTGCAGAGACCGCACCAAGTTTGATGGTCTTTTTCATAGTATCCTCCCTTGTCATGCCCCTGTCGGCCTGTTCTTGGTTTTATAGCTCTTGGGTACACTCGAAAGAGTTGCACACCCTCGCGCAAAGTCAAGAGCTCATGACAGTCATGCTCCAGTGTCAAAAGCTTGTGATACCCCATCGAGCGGAAAAGTGGGCACCGGTTTTCTGATAAGGTGATGGGCAAAAGATCAAGTCACGCGGGCAAAACTCGGGCTTTCAGGTGCGTTGAGTATAATGTGTTATCCCCTATCGAGCGCATCCAACCCGTGCTGAGCAAAGACCGGCACAAATGCCCCAAGCTTCATGGCCCGCTCTGGATTTGACGCATTCCCATCAAGGCCTCGCTTCAACACTCCTTGAACGATGCCCGCCATACGAAAGAAGCAAAAGCTTAAGTAATAGCCGAAATGATCAATCCCAGACAGACCGCGACGGGCGCAGTATGTCTCGATAAATTCCTGATCGCTGGGCAGCCCAAGCGCGGCGCGGTCTAGGCCGGCCATGCCGCGCCCTTCGCTCCCGGTTGGAAGCTGCCATTGCATGATGACCGCCGCCAAATCCGCAAAGGGATGCCCAATCGTCGAAAGCTCCCAATCCAGCACCGCCCGGCATTCAGTTGTCTGCGCATCAAAGATCATATTGTCGAGCCGATAATCCCCATGCACCAGGGTGCGCTGCCCATCATCTGCGGGCTGCTCGGCGACCAATCGCTGCATGAGCGTATTCATTGCCGGAAGATCTTGCGTCTCAGCAGCTTTGTACTGCTTGCTCCAACGCGCGACCTGCCGCTCAAAGTAATTCCCCTCCGGGCCATAATCGCTTAGCCCCACCGCATGGATATCAACTGCGTGCATCGCAGCAAGAACCCGCCCCATCTCATCAATGATCGCGCCCCGATCCTCGGGCGCAACGCCGGGCATTGCGGGCTCATTGAAATTCCGGCCAGGAACGTGATCCATGATGTAGAACATCGAGCCAATCACATCCTCATCTTCACACAGCAGATGCATCTTTGCCACGGGAACATCGCTGCCTTGCAAGGCCTTTTGCACGCGAAATTCACGATCCACCGCATGCGCCGATTTGAGCAGTACGCCCGGCGGCTTTCGACGCAGCACATAGTTATGCGCCGCCGTTTTCAGCAGGAATGTCGGATTAGACTGCCCGGTCTGGAATTTTGTAACCGTCATAGGCCCTTCAAAGCCCGGCAGGTGCTGGCTGAGATAGTCTGAGACCGCCGCCTCGTCCAATGTCTGTGTGTCGGGTATATCTGAGCTCATCGTGTCATCCTAGCTGTAGCTGAGCAGCTTTGCGCCGCCGGGCGTCATGAAATGCGGGGTTGCGTTGAACTCACTCAGGCTCCAGCGCGCGCCCTTGAACACGAACCGGGTCATGGCCGTGTTTTTCACCTGCAGGTTCAACTCCATCATATGGCGTTTATCCGCCCCAAGCGCCGTGGCGGTAAGCTGACCAATCACGCCCCCCGAAGAAATAACCAAAACACGCTTCGCCTCTGTGTCGGTTGCAAAGGCCCGCGCCGCCGCCACACGATCGGCAAAGGCAGCATAAGTCTCACTGGCCCCTTCAAAATCTGCATCCTGCCACGCAAAGACCGTCTCGCGCAGGATGCGAAAATGGGTTTTGCGGTCCCCTTTCACCAATTTGGGCACATCGCCTTTGAAACGGGCCAGCAGCAAATCATTGAAATCATACTCATCAAAGCCGGGATGTTCCTCGGCGGCCCCGTCAAAAGCAGCCCCGTCAAAGCCCATAGAGCTGAGCGTCTCCTTTTGCCGTCTCAGCGTGCCGGTGATCAGCCGGTCCGGCTCCCAGCCGATCTGCCGCAAAAGCTCCCCGACCGCACGCGATTGCGCATGGCCCAGCTCGGACAGAACGTCATAATTATCCTGTCCAAAAGACGCTTGGCCGTGGCGAATGACCAGCAGCTCAGCCATCCCGTAACATGTTCCGATTCTTAGCTCTCAAAGCGCGCCTCCCTACCAATCAAGCGGCAAGCCACGCGCAGTTGCGGCGCTGCGCGCAAATTTTCGGGTCTGGCTAAAGGCATCCATCAGCTCGTCTTGGCCCGCGCTCTGGGTGATGTCGGCAAATTGAGCGGCCACGGCTTCGGGCGTGTTGACCTCATCCATCAGCGTAATGCCCTTGGTCTCATAGACACGGGTTTGCGCATAGCTTCCCGCCCCAGCACCGAGGATAGTCCGCGACGGCGCATCCTCGCTCACAAGATAGAGCAGGCCCGGTGTGATGGTCTCTGGCGCAAGCAGCTCTGCCGCCTCTGGGGGCAGCAATTCTTCGGTCATACGGGTTGCGGCCGTAGGGGCTAGGGTGTTCACCCGGATATTGTCGCGCGCGCCCTCAAGATGCAGAACATTCATCAAGCCCAGCATAGCAGCCTTGGCCGCGCCGTAATTTGATTGACCGAAATTGCCATAGAGACCGGAGGCCGAAGAGGTAAAGACCACGCGCCCATATTGCTGCGCGCGCATGATCGGCCAGCAGGCATGGGTCACATTGGCGGAGCCTATTAGATGTACGTCAATGACTTTGCGAAAATCGGACATCTGCATCTTGGCAAAGCTCTTGTCGCGCAAAATGCCCGCATTGTTCACCACAATATCTACACGGCCAAAGGCGTGCATGGTTTGGGCAACCATATCCTTCACCGCGGCCTCATCCGCAACGTCACAGCCATGGGCAATCGCTTCACCGCCCATCGTTTTGATCTCGGCAACCACAGCTTGCGCGGCCTCTGGTGATGCGCCAGAGCCATCGCGGCCAACGCCAAGATCATTGATCACCAGCTTCGCGCCCCTTCGCGCCAGTCCCAAAGCATGCGCGCGCCCGAGCCCGGTGCCCGCACCTGTGACAATTGCCACACGACCATCAAAACGGATTTCAGCCATCAGTGCAGCGCCTGTTCAAAGATGTTGGGGCCAGACATGACGTTGATGCCGCCTGAGACGGGAATAATCGCCCCAGTCACATAGGCCCCGCCGCGCCCGCAAAGGAACAACATACAGCCCGCAATGTCTTCATCCCGTCCCACACGGCCAAGCGGCACGTCCTGGCCAACCTTGTCGCGCGTGATCTCATCAGCTGTGGCAAAGGCGGTCATGCGGCTGACAAAGGGACCAGGAGCCAGCGCGTTCACCGTCACATGCTGACCGGCCAATTCTTTGCCCAAAATACGCGTCATATGATGCACCGCCGCCTTGGACATCGAATAGGAATAGGCCCCGTCGCCCATTTCGCGCTCTCCCATGACCGAGCCCACATTGACAACGCGGGCCGGATCCTCTGCCGATGAGGACGCAATCAGCATCGGGAGCAGCTTTTGCGTGAGGTCAAACATGCCCGCGACATTCACGTTCATGACCTTCTCCCAGGCGTGATGGGGAAACTGCCCCAAGGGCTGACCCCAGGTGATGCCCGCATTGTTCATTAGGATGTGCAGCTTATCTGTGCGCGCGCTCACCTCAGCAATCAGAGCGTCAATACCCGCCTCGCTGCCAACATCCCCGACAAATCCAATGGCTTTGCCCTGAGCGCCCAACGCGTTCAACTCTGCCGCCACCGCTTCGCATGCGCCTTCTTTGCGGCTAGCCATCAGGACCGTGGCCCCGGCGCGCACCAAAGCCTCGCAAGCCATGCGACCAATCCCGGTTGCGCCGCCCGTGACCAGCGCGACTTTGCCCTCCAGACCAAATAGCGCGTTAATATCCATCAAAACCCCCTTAATGCGGCAATCTTTTCCGCGTGGTAGCTATAATCGCCCAGCCACTCGGTGCTGACGCGCGCCCGTTTCATGTAAAATCCCATATCATACGCATCCGTCATGCCGATCCCGCCATGCATCTGAACACCTTCGATCACGGCGAGCTTTGCCGTTGCGCTTGCCCGCGCTTTTGCCAGTGAAACCGCCAAGGTTGCGTTCTCAGGGTCATGATCGAGCATCCGGCCCGCATTCAAAATGGCTGAGGCCGTCATCTCGATCTCGCACCACAAATGCGCGGCGCGATGCTGCAATACTTGAAAACGCCCGATCTCAACCCCGAATTGCTTGCGCTCTTTCAGATAGCCGACGGTCATGTCAAACGCCCCCGCTGTCAGCCCCACCATCTCTGCGGCAAGAGCGGCCTGCCCTGCCTCAAGCGCCGGTTTGAGTACGCTCATCGCCTCATCAACGCTGCCAAGCACATCCGCGCCCGTCGCCTCGACCTCATCAAAGCTGATACGTGCGGCATCTCTTGCGTCGATCATGTTTGAGGCCACGCGCTGCACACCGGCCCGGTCGGCAGGGATATCAAAGAGCGTCACGCCTTCGCCGGTTCTGGCAAGCACCAGCAACCGATCGGCCAAGGCCCCATCAACAACGAATTGTTTCTGTCCGCTCAGGATAAAGCCATTGCCCTGAGCCCGCGCCTCCATAGACACGTTGTTTGGATCAAACTTGATCCCCTCATCAATCGCCAGGGCATAGATCGTCTCGCCCAAAGCGATCTTGCCAAGGGCCTCTTTCGCACGTTGGTCTGACACTTGCCCCAGGGCCGTTGCGGCGATCACGGCGGTGGATAAAAACGGGGAGACGGTCAGGGTCTTGCCCATCTCTTGCGCGATCACATGTGCCGCGCTGTGGCCCATGTTCGACCCGCCCGCCTCTTCTGGGACAAGCACACCGGCCCAGCCCATCTGCGCCATCTCGCGCCAAAGCTGTGCATCATGGGTTTGGCCCGTATCGCGCAACTCACGCAGTTTCGCCACCGGCGCGGCACCGTCCAGAAATCCGCGCGCCATATCCGCAAGCATGATTTCTTCTTCTGTTCGAACCAGTTTCATGTGGGCAGCCCCAGCACATGGCGCGACACAATTCCCAGCATCACCTCAGAGGTGCCGCCTTCGATTGAGTTCGCTTTGGTGCGCAGCCAATCCCCCGCGCGATTGCCCAGGGGCCCGTCCCATTCCAGCGCATCGGAGCCGCCAGCGCTCATCATTAGCTCGTGCCGCTGCTTATTCAGCTCAGTGCCCATATATTTGAGCATGGCAGAGGCATTGCCAGCGCCTTGCCCCGACTCTGCCTGATCTTTGTAGCGCTCCAGCGTGAGCCCAATCGCCAGCGAGTCAATCTCACAGCGCATCGCGTCAGCGCGCAGCGTTGCATCCATGTCCCCTATCGTGTCAGACAGAACAGCGCCAATGGCCCGCCCGCCAGCAAGACCCTGCCCGCCGCCCGAGATCATCTCGCGCTCATGGGTGAGCAAGTATTTGGCCACGTCCCAGCCCTTATTCACCTCACCAACAATCTGGTGCTTGGGAATAACCGCATCTGTAAAGAAGGTCTCGCAGAACGGGGAAATGCCAGAGATCATCTTGATGGGGCGCGTCTCCACACCCTCTTGCGCCATATCGCAAAGAAGAAACGAAATACCCCGATGCTTGGGCGCATCGCGATCCGTGCGCACCAGGGCAAAGATCCAATCGGCCTTGTCCGCATAAGAGGTCCAGATCTTCTGCCCGTTGATCAACCAATGATCGCCCATATCCTCGCCCTTGGTCTGCACATTGGCAAGATCCGAGCCCGCGCCGGGTTCCGAATAACCCTGACACCACCGGATTTCCCCGCGCGCAATGGGCGGCAGATAGTGCAGCTTTTGCTCATGCGTGCCGAAATGCAACAGCGCAGGCCCCAGCATCCAGATGCCAAAGCTTTGCAGCGGGAGGCGCGCGTTTAGGCGCTGCATCTCTTGATGAAAGATCTTCTCCTGTTCGCGGCTCAGACCCGCACCGCCATATTCCACCGGCCAGGTCGGCACCGTATAACCCTTGGCGGCGCAGCGCTTGAGCCAGAGTTTTTGCGCATCCGAGGTAAAGGTCCAGGTCTTGCCGCCCCAGCAAATGCCGTCTTCGGTCCTCAACCCATCGCGCATTTCCTGCGGGCAGTTCTCCTCTAGCCACGCGCGCAGCTCGGCGCGGAAAGCTTCCAGCGTCATTGCGCTCTCCTCCCAATGGGACGTTGCGTCATTTTCGAACATCCATTCCGCTATCCAGAATGGCAGCGTGAATTGCGATTGACAAGCAGAACGCCGCGTCTCAGCTTTGACAAAAAATGGGGGAGGATCACATGAAAGCGCTGCTGAGCAAAGAGGTGGGCGGACCAGAGACATTGGTCTTAGAGGATCTGCCAACGCCGCAGCCCGGAAGGGGGCAAGTTCGCATCAAGGTCCATGCCGCCGGGGTGAACTTTCCCGACACGCTGATCATTCGCGATCTGTATCAGATGAAGCCCCCGCGCCCCTTTGCTCCCGGCGGAGAGCTCGCAGGCGAGGTTGAGGCGATTGGCGATGGGGTCACCGGCCTTGCTGTGGGAGACCGGGTTCTAGGAATGACGGGGTTTGGCAGCTTTGCAACCCATGTGATCGCAGATGCGCAGCGCGTGATTAAGATCCCCGATGCCATGCCCTATGAGGAAGCCGCGTGTTTCGTGCTGACCTATGGCACCTCGCATCATGCGCTTAAGAACCGCGCTCAGATCAAGCCGGGCGAGACCTTGCTCGTGCTCGGGGCCGCAGGCGGCGTTGGCGCGGCAGCCATTGAGCTGGGAAAAGCCGCTGGCGCGCGGGTGATCGCCGCCGTTTCCTCGGCCGATAAGGCGCAATTTTGCAGCGATCTCGGGGCGGATGAAACACTGATCTATGCGCGGGATATGTCTGACCGCACCGCGCAAAAAGAGTTTTCCGCCCAGATCAAGAAACTTGCGGGCGGCGAGGGCGTGGACATTGTCTATGACGCTGTGGGCGGAGAGTATGCAGAGCCTGCCATTCGGGCCATGGCCTGGACGGGTCGGTTCCTCGTGGTGGGCTTTCCGGCGGGCATTCCCAAGATCCCCCTGAACCTGACCCTGCTCAAAGGCTGCCAAATCCTGGGCGTGTTCTGGGGTGCACATACGATGCGAGAGCCAGAGGCGCATAGCGAAAATATGGGTGATCTGTTCCGGCTCTATTCGGCAGGCAAGATCAAACCACGTATCAGTGCCCGTTATCCACTGGAGCAGGCCGGGCAGGCCCTGCAACTGCTGTCTGAGCGAAAAGCTTTGGGCAAGGTTGTGGTGACGATGGACTAGCCGCTAAGATGCGAGACGTCATTAAAGCCGCGCAGGCGGGCATAATCTGGACCCACAACAAGGCGGCTGATCGAGCCGTTTTCCGCCCCCATAAAGGTGAACGACGGCGCGCCGGTGGCAACGGCCAAAACCGCCGCAATCACGCCCCCATGCACAACCACGGCAACCTGTTCATCCGCATGCGCCAAAGCGATCTTTTGTATGCCCCGCCACACCCGCGTTTCCAGCGCCGCTGTGGTCTCCGCGCCTGGGATTTCACCCCATTCGGCCGTGTTCAGCGCCCGCAGGAACGCTGGATCCCCTTGCGCACGGCGAAACCGGAATTCGCCGCCCTCCCAGTCGCCCAGAAAAACTTCGCGCAAATCCCGCTCCACGCGCGGCGTCATGTTGAGCAGCTTTGCCAGAGGCGCGGCAGTTTGCTGTGTGCGCCGCATTGTGGTGACATAAATCGCCGTGATCGGCTCCGCTCTCAATCGCTCAGCAATAGCCTGCGCTTGTGCCTCTCCCTCCGGGCGCAAAAGCGGATCCCCCTGACCGTCGATCATCGGAAAATCCTGCCCGCGGACCGCCGCCTGCGTCTCGCCATGGCGGATCAGCAAAAGCTGCGCGGCCCCTTTGGGCGGTTTATACTTGTGTTGACGCGCTTCGTTCATTGCAGCCCCCTCCAACCTTTGCCGACACTAGGACATATCTCATGACAAACCGCCAGATCACGATTGCACAATTACCCGCCGGGGAGCTGACGCCCGAACATTTCAAGCTTCAAGAGACTGAGATGCCGACCCCTGGCGCGGGTGAGGTGCTGCTGAAGGTCATTCTGATGTCGATTGATGCGGCCAATAGATCCTGGATGAAAGGCGCAACCTACCGCGCTGCGGTGAATGCCGGAGATCCGATGCCAACCTATGCGATTTGCGAAGTGGTGGCCTCAGACAGCCCCAAAATCGCTATAGGTGACATTGTAGCGGCCGAGGCCTCATGGTCCGAATATGTCACCGCCAATGCGCGTGCAATTCGCAAATTGCCCAAGATCGCGCCCCTTTCCCACCTCATGTCCGTCTATGGCATCGCCGGCAAAACCGCCTATCATGGGCTCATGTCGATTGGGAACCCGGTCGCCGGTGAAACGGTTCTGGTCTCAGCGGCAGCAGGATCGGTCGGCGGATATGTCGGGCAAATCGCCAAAGCGCTCGGATGCCGCGTCGTTGGCATTGCAGGCGGGGCTGAGAAATGCGCTTGGGTTGTGGATGAGCTCGGCTTTGATGCCTGTCTGGATTACCGCGAAGCGGGGCTGTCAAAGCGGCTTGCAGCAGCCTGCCCCAACGGGGTTGATGTCTATTTTGATAATGTGGGCGGCAAGATCTTGGAAACAGCGCTCAACGTCATGAATGAACGCGGGCGGGTGGTCTGTTGCGGGGCTATCAGCCAATATGACACAGATGACGTGATGGGCCCACGAAACCTGCCCGGTGTCGTGGTGGTGAAACGTCTCAAGATGCAAGGGTTCATCGTGATGGATTTCTCCCATAATGACGCCACATGCATCCGCGCCATGCAGCATTGGGTGAGCACAGGTCAGATCAAAGTGCATGAAGACATCGTCGAGGGGCTCGAGAACGCGCCGCACGCGCTGATTGGCCTGCTCGCTGGCGATAATAAAGGCAAGCGGCTCGTTCGACTCGCTGCCGATCCAAACTGAGGGAAAGCCCATGTCATCACTCGCCGCTGCGGTGAAAGCCGCCCAAGACCGGATTGGCCACGACGTTGGCGTCGCCGACTGGATCATTATCGACCAAAAGATGATCAATGAATTTGCGAAGGTCACCCATGATGAGCAATGGATCCATGTAGACCCGGAGCGCGCGGCCAAAGAAACCCCGTTCGGCGGGGCCATCGCGCATGGGTTCCTCACGCTCTCCCTCGCGAGCCGCTTTGCCTATGAATGCTTCGAAGAGCTCCCAGGCCAGGTGATGGGGGTGAATTACGGGCTGAATAAGCTGCGCTTTTTGATGCCCGTGAAGGCCGGTGCACGGGTGCGCGGTCGTTTCACTCTGATAGATGCCAAAGCGCGTGATGCCACCAGCATGTTGCAGACCAACAATTTGACCATCGAAATCGAAGGGGAAGAAACCCCAGCCCTCATCGCAGAGTGGCTGGGGCTCACGGTTTTCAAAGACTGACCTGTGTCTCAAACCTCTTTGAACTCAGCCCCTTTGAAAGTACGCAGCGGATTGCCCCGTTCTAGCGCTCGGTGCAGCCGGTTCTGCTGGGATTTCTGATTTTCCAGGTCCGCGAGCGATTTCGCATCCAGCATGGCTTGCAGCCGCTCCAGCGCCAGCTTTTTGTTCTGATGCTGAGAGCGGCCATCGCGCACCACGACGCTTATGCCCGAGGGACCATGCACCACCCGCACCGCACTATCTGTGGTGTTTTGATGCTGCCCGCCCGGACCACCAGCGCGCAGGGTGGAAAACGTAACCTCACGCGCATCAAGAGCATTCGCGCCCGTTGGCATGGCCTGCAAGCGAAAGACGCCCACAAACCAATTGGCCCGCTTATGCTGGGGCCGCAAGGGGCTGCGCATACGCCATTGGATCGTTCCAACCCAGCGCGTAGCAAAGGCCTCGCGATCCGGCCCCGCGACCATGACGACCGCAGATTTCGCCCCATGCCGGGCCGCTATGCGATGACAGGATAGCTCAAGCCCTGCGCTGAGCGCCTCGGCCTGCATACGCTCAACGATATGCTCCACCGCAAGGCAACATTCATCCGGCCCATCCCCAGAGGTGACAAGCAACGCCATAGTCGCATCTTCACTCATGATCCGCCCTCCAGCCGCGCTTTCTTAAAGGTCAGCAGCGGGTGCAGTGTCGCGATACGCTGAGCAATGCCCGCCTTTTCAAGGTCCGCCGCAACAGCTTCTGCGGATTTATAGGCCACAGGAGCCTCCTCAACCAGCAGATCCCTATCTTCGCAAATCACACGCCCACCAAAGGGATTGCGCTCCATCGCAGCGATATCGGATTTTTTCGCCCGCACGCGCCCATGCATCGAAGAGCGATCATAACGCCGCCCCGCCCCATGGGCGAGCGATGCCAAGGCCCCCTCATGCGCAGTGGCTTTGAGCAAGAAACTTGGCGTCGCCCGCGACCCGGCCAGAGGCACAAGATCAGAGGCAACCGCCGCGCCCTTACGATGCAGCCAGCCCGTGCCGCGCCGTGTCAGCAAATTATGCGGCGCGTCTGCGATCAGCTGCACATCCGCGCGCAAGGCTTCAGCGGCCCGCTCTGCGATGATCTGCCGATTGAGGCTGGCCCATGTGACCGCTTGTTCCTGTTGCGCCACATAGGGATCCGCCCCGCTCAGCCCGGAAAACGCACCCTGAGGCAAGCTATTGATGATCGCAGTTCCAAGCCCCCGCGAGCCTGAATGCACCAGCAAATAGGCAAGGCTCGGATCCAGATCACAGCCCGGCGCGCGCTGTGCAATCATTTGAACCTCGCAAAAGTGATTGCCCCCGCCAATCGTGCCGAGAGCTTCGGGAAAGAGGTGTTCAGCCAGGCCCAGCGCCGCAAGCCGCTCCGTTTGCAACGCCTCAAGAGGTTGATCCAAACCGCGCATACGCCGAACCGCCTTGTCCAGCTTCAGCTTGCGCACGGGCAGATCGAGCTGAAAGAAGCTCATCCCGCAACCAATATCACCGCCAATAAGCTGGGGGAAAACACGATCTGCCAAAATCGCGCAGCCTACCGGCCCATGCTTGCCGGGATGCAAATCAGGAAAAGCAGCAATTTTCGAAACGCCAGCCCAAGTGCTGACATGGGTAAGTTGATCCTCAGCGCGTCCTTCAATCCAAGCGCTAGAGGAATAGAAACGAGAGATGACCCCGCCCGAAAGGCGGCGATCACCCATAAGAGGAGTGCCCATTGTAAATGGTTCCTTAAGTCATGTTTTGGAAAGGCCCGAAGGCTAAAAATCACATCCGCTCAGCGCCGCTGAGTTAACTCGTGATACGTCCCGCGAGGGTCAAAGCTGTTCCAGTCATGTGCTGCCCTCCTCTATCGGCGTTTCAATGCACGGCTCTCTATCCGAGCGCTGCTGCCCAATCAACCTCTGCGAAGAGATCGGCCCTCAATAGGTGACAAATGCGCCACATCACAACCTTGCCCAAAGACACGAATTCTTAACCTATCAACCGCACGCCCCCCTTCATTTGGCTAAAAATACCTTGCGGGGGTGTGGGGGTGCAAAACCCCCACTCGGAAACCGCTCGTTAACCCGGCGCACGCTCCCCTTACGCGATCTTAACCAAACCCTGCCAAATTCCCCCTCGCAATTGCAAAACTACTCATGCGGCCCTGAGACCTCCTGCACCCATAAGTCGGGACGAGGGCCGCATGTCGGACGAGATGGATTTGAGGCTTCTATTTGGCTGTTTGCGTGAGGCAGCCATGCCGTCGATTATGTGGGCCCGCGACGTCTGACTACTATATATATGTGCGACCCTGGGCAGCGCTGGGCTGGCACCGGGGATTTTGGCGTGGCTTTACCTGAGGTTCTCCGGCAGCCAAGTCGCCAAGCCAGGGAAGGCAATCAGCACAAAGACCATCAGCACCATGATCAAGAACATTGGCACCGCAGCGCGGGCGATATAGCCCATCTCGTGGCCCGTCATGCCTTGCATCACAAACAGGTTGAACCCGATGGGCGGTGTGATCTGCGCCATTTCGACCACCACAACGATGAAGATCCCAAACCAGATCAGATCTATACCGGCATTGATCACAACGGGCTCCAGCACGGCCATGGTCAGCACCACGGTTGAGATCCCGTCCAAAAAGCAGCCCAAGATGATGTAAAACACCAACAGCACCATCAACAGGCCAAAGCGCGACAACTCCCAGCTGGCGATCACTTCGGCCAGCTCGCGCGGCAATCCGGTTTTGGCCATGGCGAATTTCAGAAAGGCAGATCCGGCCAAAATTAACGCAATCATAGCAGAGGTGCGCACAGCGCCTATGGTTGCTGCGGTAAAGGTCTCGCGTGTCAAAGAGCCCTGGACCGCGGCCAGAATAAATGCGCCGATCACGCCAATCGCCGCCGCCTCGGTCGGGGTGGCAAAGCCAGAATACATTGAGCCGATCACGGTCAAAACCAGCAAGATGACCGGGATCAGGAAACGTGAGTTTTTCAGTTTGTCCACAAAGGACATGCCGATTTCTTGAATGGGGTTCCAGGATTTTGACAGAACGGAATAGCCAGCGACATAGGCCATAAACATCGCAGCCAGAACGAGACCGGGCACGATCCCGGCAAAGAACAGCTTGATGATGGACACATTGTCGATCGTCACGCCGTAAACGATCAGGGTCAGAGAGGGCGGGATCATCAGGCCCAGCGTTGCGGCTCCCGCCAGCGTGCCGATGGTCATGGTTTCGGGATAGTTGCGCTTTCTCAGCTCCGGGATCGACATTTTACCAACGGTCGTCAGGGTCGCCGCAGAAGAGCCGGACACAGCCGCAAAAATGGTGCAGCCAACGATATTGGAATGCACCAGCCCGCCTGGCATGCGCGCCATCCAGGGGCTGAGCCCTTTGAACATATCCTCAGAGAGCCGCGTTCTGAACAGAATTTCCCCCATCCAGATAAACATCGGCAATGCCGCGAGCTCCCAAGATTTCGAGACCGACCAAACCTGGGACACCATATCCTGACCTATTGTGGTGGAATTGGAGAAGAGTTGCAGCGCAACCCAGCTAACCCCCATCATCGAAATGCCGACCCAGACCCCCGAGCCAAGTAATGTGAAAAGAACGATGAGGAAAATCAGAACCAGAAGGAAATAGTCCATCGATCAAACCTCCTGCGTGGATTCAATAGTGTCATGCTGGATGCGGTTTTTTCCCGTAAAGATCAGGTGCAGCAGGTTATCGCTCAAGGCGATGGCCAAAAGCGCGCCGCCAATCAGCATGACCGATTGTGGAATCCACACAAGCATGGCGTCCTCATGCTGCGAGACATCCTTAAATTTCCACGACCAGTAGATATATTCATAGGCATTCACTACGAAATACCACATGGTAATCGCCGCAATCGCAAAACACCAGATATCTACCAAGCGGCGCATTTTGGGCCCAACGGCATTCAGCAAAAGCGACACCCGAATATGGCTGCCCCGGTTCAGGGCGGCGGCAAAACCAAAGAAGGATGCGGCTGCCATGCAATAGGCTGCATATTCGGGTGCGCCAGGGAAGATGGCCGAGGACCAGCGCGCCAGCATTTGCATCACGATCAGCACCAGAATGGCAATCATGCAGAGCGCGGCGATGAGCTCTGACAGTCGATAAAGAAAATCCAGCCCGGACCGGAGCCCCCTAAAAATAGCCATGCCACCCCCGTTTGATTTGCTATTTGAAAGCAAGGGGCGGCGCTAATCCTGCCGCCCCCGTTATTTCACTAATTACTTCGCCTTGAATGCATCCACGATGGCTTGACCCTCAGCGCCCGCAGCTTCGAGCCATTCGCTGGTCATGGTTACACCGATCTCTTTGAGCTCGCCAACCATCTGCTCAGAGGCCGGGCCAACAGTCATTCCGCCCGCGCGCAGACCTGCCAGGGTAAAGCCGGTATATTCTTTGGAGCGCCAATTGCCCGCATATTCCGCAAGCTCGGCGCAGGCGCGGATCACGTTCTTATTGCTGTCAGAAACGCCGCTCCAAACTTCGGAATTCACCATGACATAGTTGCGCGGCAGCCAGGCATCTACTTCGTAGAAATAGTTCAGGCTTTCCCAAACCTTGCGGTCATAGCCTGTAGAGCCAGAGGAGACCATGGAATCCGCAACACCTGTCGCAAAAGCTTGGCTGATCTCAGCCGCTTCAATCGTCACAGGCAACATGCCGGTCAGCTCGGCCAGACGCGAGGTGGCGTTGTTATAGGAGCGGAACTTGATGCCTTTCATATCCGCGACCGAGTTCACCTCGTTCTTGAAATAGAGCCCTTGCGGCGGCCATGGCACAGAATAAAGCAGTGTCAGGTTTTGATCTGCAAGAACCTTGGTGAGTGGCGCTTTGGCAGCATCCCAGAGCTTATCCGCATCATCAAAAGAGGTGGCGAGGAAGGGCACGGAGTCAAAGCCAAATATCGCGTTTTCGTTCTGGTGGCCCGAGAGCAGGCGCTCGCCGATGGGCACTTGGCCAGTCTGAATCGCACGCTTGATCTGCGCCCCTGGAAAGAGCGATCCAGAGGGATGCGTGACAATTTCAATATCGCCGCCCGTTCCGGTGGTCACACATTGGGCAAATTCCGCGCCAGTGGCAGAATGGAAGTTCGAGGCAGAATAGGCCATCGGCATATCCCATTTCTCACCCGCCAAGGCAGGTGCCGCACCAGCAGTGGTTAGCGCCGTGGCAGCCAGTAGTTTCGTGAGCTTTTTCATATTTTCTCTCCTTGCTGAATATTTCGTTCGAGATTTGCCCGTGAAGTTTGCCCGCGTTGATCACGGATCCGTTTCATGTTGCGTAACGCGCGGGGGAATAGACCTCCATATCCACGTCATTTGGGGTTCTGCCCGTGATCATCTGCGCCAAAAGACGCCCGGTCTTGGGCCCGCCCGTAAGACCGACATGGTGATGCCCAAAGCCGGTAAAGGCGCCCTTTATGCTTGGGATTTCACCAATGACGGGGATCGAATCCGCAGGCGCGGGGCGGTGGCCCATCCATTCGACCTCATCGCGCCAGCTCACGCCAGGAAAGGCCTTGCGCGCGTTTTCCCGCATCAAGTCAAAAGGCGCACGGGACGGGGCGGCATCAAGCCCACCAAACTCAACAATGCCTGCAAGGCGGATGCGCCCCTCTAGCGGGGTTGCCACGAATTTGCCCGAGGCAACCATCCCAGGGCTGCGCGGCATGGCAGAAGGTTCGATCAGTTCCAGATGATAGCCCCGCTCGCTTTCTAGCGGTACCGATAGCCCCAGCTTTTTGGTAAGCGGGCCGGACCACACGCCGGTTGCGATCACGGCAGCATCACAAGCAATCAGCTCGCCGCCTGCGCGAATACCTGTGACCTGACCATTCTCGCGCGCGATGTCTTCAACGCTGGCCTTTAAGATGCGCCCGCCATTGGCCTCAACATGCGCGGCCAGATCTTTGACATAGCGCCCCGGATCGCGAATATGCCCATGCTCGGCTAGACGTGCGGCAAAGCCGATCTGGCTCGAATAAATCGGATCATAATCCTGAAACGCTTGGCCTTCCAGCTCGTCCCACTGAAAGCCATGTTCTCGCCTAATCCCCCATCCAAACGCATCGCCTTCATAATGCGCCCGGTTCTCATAAAGGAACAGATAATCAGACGGGGCCAGCCATTTTTCCGCCCCGGTGCCTTCGGCCAAGGCTTTGTGATCATTGAGACTATCGCCGACAATGGGCATCAAGGCCGCGGCAATACGCGCCACATCCTCAGCATTGGCATGGCTAAGATATTTGCGCAGCCAGGGCAAAAGGCGCGGCAAATACCCCCATTTCAGGAATAACGGCTGGTCGCGGCGAAAGAGCATCCCAGGAGCCTTGCGCATCAATCCCGGCACCGTCACCGGCACAATCGAGCAAGAGGCAAGCACCCCGCCATTGCCATGCGATGTGCCCTCACCAGGCCCGGCCTTGTCGATCAGGATCACCTTATGCCCATCGCGCTGCAACCAGAGCGCCGTGGACACCCCAACAATGCCTGCGCCCACAATGGCTATGGTCTGTGTCTCGCTCATGCTGCCACCGCCTTGTTCACCGCATAATGGGCGATTTTGTGAATGTCTGGGCGCGGCCCCAAGCCGGGCGTATCGGGCACAATCACCGCGCCATCTGCGATTTCAAACGGGGTTTCTAGGATATCTTCCTTAAGGAAATACCGCGCCTGATAAAACTCGCAGCCCAAGGTGATTTCAGGGGTTGCCGCGATCATATGCGTGCCTGCAAGATGGGCTAAACCCGCCTCAAACATATCCCCGCCAGAGGCCGTCAGCCCATGCGCAGCTGCGATGCGGGCCACGGATTGCGCGCGGGTTAATGAACCCGATTTCATGATTTTCACCGAGACCCCATCGCAAATGCCTTCGCGCGCGGCACGCTCCATATCTTCGGGGCCAAAGACGCTTTCATCCGCCAGCAGGGGCACATCCACCATATCGCGCAGTCGCGCCATCATCCCAAAGTGATGCGCCCGCACTGGCTGCTCGATAAAGTCAGGGGCAAAGCCAGCCACATCGCGCACACGCGCCGGCGCTTCCTCAGGGGTTAGGCCCTGGTTATAATCCACACGGACCGAGAATTCTGGGAAATCCTGCGCCAATCGCTCTAGGCGCATGACATCAAAGCGATGCTCTTTGAACCCGGTCTTGAGCTTGACAATACGCACCCCATCCGCGCGCAGCTGCGCCAAAAGGTCCAGATCCTGGGCGAAATCGGGATTGGCAATTGAGCAGCTCAGCGGGATCGTGTTGCGGCATTTGCCCCCAAGCAAAGCATGCACAGGCACACCGCTAATCTGCCCGGTCAGATCCAAAAGGGCCGTTTCCAAAGCCGCCTTAGCCTCGGTGCAATGGGCAATGGCAACATGCGCGCGCTGCATGATCGCTGAGCGTTGATCAACGCGCGCGCCCAGAACAAGCGGGCGGATATAGCGGTCAAGCGCGGCAAAGCTGGCCTCGGGAGAGCCGGTGAAGACGGACCAGGGCGAGGCCTCCCCAAAGCCTTGACTGCCATCCTCAGCGGTGAGGCGCAGGATCACAATTTCGCAACTGCCCTCAACCGCGCCAATCCCATGATCACGGCGCGAGATGACGGGCAATTGGCAATGCCACAGATCAAACCCGACAATTTGTTGCGCAAGATCACCCAAGCACAAGCCCCCCTTGCGCAAAGCTTGCCCGGTTTGTTGTATCAGTTCAAATATTAGATTATGGCAAGCCCATCATAATTCGTGATAGCTGCCCGCCATGACCCTGCGTTTCCGCCAATTGCAAGCTTTCCATGCTGTCATCGACACTGGCACCGTGACGGGGGCCGCGACCCTACTAGGCATCTCGCAACCGGGGATCAGCAATCTGCTCGCCCAGCTTGAGCGTGAAACGCGATTTGCTCTGTTTGAGCGCAGTAAGGGGCGCCTGCTGCCAACCCCTGAGGCCCAGATCCTCTTTCGAGAGGTGGATACGGTCGTGCGCGGATTGGATCATGTGGCCCAAGCCGTGACGGATTTGCAAAACAAACATCCCGGCCAGCTGCAAGTGGCCTCGCCCCATATGCTGTCTTTCGGCTTTATGCCCCGCGAGATCGCCCGCTTTGCCAAATCGCGCCCGAACCTGTCGGTGAGTTTTCAATCGCAATATTCCTCAAAGATCCAAGAATGGGTTGTGTCGGGCTTGTTCGAGATTGGCATTATCGAGCTGCCGGTGATCTATGACACGCTCTCCTCTCAAGTCTTTCAATTCGAGACCCTTGCGACTTTTCCCGCTGGCAGTCCTTTGGCGCAGCATGACGTTCTGACCCCAGAGCTGCTCGCGAATGAGCCCTTTGTGGTGATGGGGCCAGAGCATCAGACCAATCTGCGCACGCGTGAAGTGTTCCAGGCTGCGGGCTGTTATTGGCGCACGCAGGTCCATACGCATTTGTCGGAAAACCTGCTGGCCTTTGTGAAACAGGGCATGGGCGTTGCGATGATTGATCCATTTACCGTGGGTTTTGATTTTGAGCCGGGCTATGACACCCGCCCGTTTCGCCCCGCAGTGACCATGGATCTTGCGATTATCACCGCAAAAGAGCGCCCGCTTTCGACCATTGGCAAAGAGTTCTTGGAACAACTCATCCCCGCCTTTGCCGCCTATGCGACCCATTCCGAGACTGGGGCCGCCGCCTCGTGAAGGGGCTGTGAATGAATATCCACCAGCGTTGGCCCGTCATGTTCCAGCGCCTGTTTCAGAACGGATTTTAGATCGCTCGGATCGCGCACCGTCCAGGATTTCACGCCAAAGGCCGCAGCCACAGCCGCATGATCGGTTCGATTGAAATCCACATTGTAGAACCGCTGACCAAAACCCGCATTCTGCCCGGCCTTGATCCAGCCATAGGTGGCGTTGGAAAAGACGATTGAGGTGATGGGCATCTTATAGCGGGTGATGGTTTCGAACTCTCCGCAGCAAAATCCGAAAGAGCCATCGCCCATCACCGCCACTGTTTTAGACTGGGGCCGCCCGATATGTGCGCCCATGGAGGCGGCCAACGCATAGCCAAGCGCCCCATGTGCACGATTGGTGATGAAATGCCGCCCCGCGCGGCGCCAGCGATAATGGGCACTGAAATAGGGGCAGGGCGTGCCGGGATCGGCGACGATTGTTGCCTCATCATCCAACAGCTGCATCAATGTTGCTACAACCGCTTCGGGGCGAATTGGTGCCTCGCGACTTTCGGCCAGCGGGGTAAAGGCCGCAAGCTTTGCCTCCCATGCGGCTCTTGCCTTGGCTTGCCCGCCTTGCGCAGTTAGATCGCTGCGCGCCTCAAGCGCTCTGGCCAAGGCTTCAAGGGCGAGACGCGCGTCGCTGCAAATAGCCACTTCGGTCTGGTAATTGGCACCGATGACCATCGGATCACTATCAATGTGAATGATCATGGCATCGCGCTGTGGGCAGCTCCAACGCTCGGTGGTGACAGAGCCCGCGCGGCACCCGACAAACAGCACGACATCCGCCTCAGCAACAACCGCCCGCGTGGCACCGTCTCCGCCATTGGTGCCCACCACGCCAAGGGCCAAAGGATCGGTTTCAGCGATAACCCCCTGTCCCGAAACGGTGGTGGCAATAGGCATATCGAGCGCTCGGGCAACACGCGCCAAAGCCTCAAAAGCCCCGGCCATGACAGGTCCACCCCCGCAAATCGCCACCGCGTTCTTGGCCCTTGCCAGCACATCTGCTGCCACTTCAATCGCTGCGGGGTCGGGGGCGGCGCGCTCTGCCAGGTAGGTTTGGTGGCGGGCATCGGCCCAGATCTCGGCCTCTTCCACCGGGGCTTTTTGCGTATCAAAAGGCAAGGCCAGATGCGCCGCCCCCGGTGTGCCCGTTGTCATCGCGCGAAACGCAGCGCGCACCATTGCAGGCAGGCGTGCGCCGTCATCAAGCGAGGCATTCCATTTGGTCAACGGTTTGAACAAGGCGACCTGGTCCAATTCTGTCAAAGGGTATCGCCCCCGGCTACTGGTCGCCACATCCGAGGTAATCGCGAGAATGGGAACCGAGCTTTCATTGGCCTCTACCACACCGGGCAGAATATAGGTTGCCCCGCCCCCCGATGGCCCTTCACACACGCCGGGCCGGCCACTGACCCGCGCATAACCATCCGCCATATAGGCTGCATGGCGCTCATCCCGTGTCAGGAAATGGGTGATGCCGTGATCCATACGCGCCAGAGCATCATAGAGTGGCAATGTGGTATCGCCGCATAGCCCGAACATATGGCGCACCCCATGGGCCTCAAGCATGCGCACCATCGCCTCGGCCCCGTTAAGTTGATTTGTCCCCTGCATGCGATCCCCTCCCATTGCGCTCAGCATTGTCTAGCGCCCTCTATAATTGCAACCATATTGCAACCATGCATCTGCTGTGGCACCTCTAAGGGTTGCCTCACATTAAAACTCTGAGTACTACGTGTGCATGAGTGATCTTGTTGTACTAACTTTGATGTATTTTTGCTTTGTTTCATCCTCTTTCTTGATGATTCGGTATGGAAAACACAAAACCCCTTTGAAAAACGGTTGCAGCCCCTTTAAAATTTCTTCGTTTATTTATTTGGTGCTTAGATCGCTATTTCGGCGAACAACATTTTCGCTATCCGGGCACATCATCCTTTCACTCGCCTCGTTATTTTTTCTCGTATTGCTAATATCGGTTGCCGATGCTCTTGGTTAATTGGTGGGCTCTGATGATATAACCGTCCCCCGACGGCTCCGATATGCCAAGTTGGGTTTAATGATCTACAACAGGAGAGTGGTTATGTCAGAGACTGCGATAGTAGGGTTGGATTTAGCGAGGCGGGCTTTGGAGGATATTGCACCATGATCGCTACGGGTGGAAAATCTCTTTATGGGGCCTCGGTTGGGATCTTGATGCTTGATGCACGATTTCCGCGCATTCCCGGCGATATGGGCAATGCAGCGACTTGGCCCTTTCCGGTGCATTACCGCATTGTGCGCGATGCATCCCCCGATCTGATTGTGCGGCGGCGCGGCGAGGGGATGCTCGATGCCTTTATCGAAGCAGCCCACGAATTGGTGCGCGATGGGGTGGATGGGATCACCACAAATTGCGGGTTTCTCTCGCTTTTCCAAGAGAAGCTGGCAGCAGCCGTTCCGGTGCCCGTCGTGAGCTCATCCTTGATGCAGGTGGGCATGGTCAATCGCATATTACCCAAAGGCAAGCGCGCGGGAATTTTGACGATTTCGGCCTCAACACTCACGCAAGAGCATCTGGACAAAGCCCATGTTCCCCGCGGAACCCCCATCGGCTCAACGGAAGAGGGGCAGGAATTCACCCGTGCCATTTTGGAGAATGAATTGACCTTGGACGTGGAAAAGGCGCGCCAGGATAATGTGCAAGCCGCATTAGAGATGCAGGCCGCACATCCCGAGCTTGGCGCGTTTGTGCTGGAATGCACCAATATGGGCCCCTACGCGCGCGATATCCAAGCCGCGACCGGCCTGCCCACCTTTTCGATCATTTCGCTGATCACATGGTTTCAGTCGGGATTATCACCCGCTTGAGTGTTGCCATAGGGCCAAAGCGCTTGCTGTGCGTAAAGCTTGCGCCAAGATCGCATAAAAAGGGCGCTCTGCCTTTGCAAAGCGCCCAGAACGGATTTTTGTTCAAAGACGATACTGCGCGGTTACGCAATATCGACGGTGCGCAGGTAGGGGCGGATTTCCTCAAAACCTTGCGGGAACTGCTCGGCGGCCATCTCATTGGAGACGGTTGGCGGGATGATCGCACGTTGACCTGGGCGCCAATCCGCAGGCAAAGCAACGCCTTTCGCATCGCCCGTTTGCAGCGCGTCGATCACGCGCAGGATCTCGTCAAAATTCCGGCCAACGCTCATTGGGTAGGTCATGGTCAGACGCAGCTTTTTGTTGCCGTCAATGATGAAGACAGAGCGCACAGCCGCGGTCTCAGATTCGCCCGGATGGATCATCTGGTAAAGCTTGGCGATCTCAAAGTCTGGATCCGCGATGATGGGGAACTTGAGAGTTGTGTTTTGCGTATCATTCACATCCTCAATCCATTTCAGATGCTCTTCAACTGTGTCGGTGCTCAGCCCAACCGGCTTTACACCGCGCTTGGCAAACTCTTCTGCCAGCTGCGCCGTGCGGCCCATCTCTGTGGTGCAAACAGGTGTGAAATCAGCAGGGTGGCTGAAAAAGAACGCCCAATCATCCCCGATCCAGTCATGGAATGACATAGGGCCAGTGGTGGTGTCAGCTTCGAAATTTGGGACGATATCGCCAAGAAGTAGTGCCATGAGAAACTCCGTATTTGGTCACGAAAGGCATAAGGCCAGTGACACAAAAACCTCTGTAACAAAATCACCTAAGTCACAGAAAATATGCATCAGCGGTGCGACCCATAGTCCAGCAAGCGGGCGCGAGGCTCGCCTTGCGAGTAAAGCTGCGTTAACCTTTTCATCCATTGCAAATAGGCTTAGCGGGACATGGGATGACACTTAACGATTGGACAGAGAGGTTCACCGGGACGGCTGCGCTTCCACCGGCGGTGCGGGATCGGTTGCGGCAAATGGCACGGGTGTTGCGACTGCCCGCCGGGGCCCAAGTCTTTGGCCCCACAAATGTTCCTGACAGCCTGTTCTTTCTTTATGATGGGCGTATTCGCGTCTCGCAAAGTTCTGAATCCGGGCGTGAGATCGTTCTTTATCGGGTCGAAGCGGGTGAGAGCTGCGTTTTGACCACGGCCTGTATGCTGGCAGAAGAGGCCTATAATGCGGAAGGGCTTGCCGAGACCGATATTGTGGCAGCGGTCCTGCCGAAAACCGCGTTTGATCAGCTTGTCGCGGAAGAAGAGCCCTTTCGCAAATTTGTTTTTGCAGCCTATTCGCGCCGGTTGATTGATCTGTTGCGCGTGGTGGATGATGTGGCTTTTGGCCGTCTTGATGTGCGCTTGGCCGAACGGCTCTTGTCCCTTGCCGGGGATTTCAAAGAGATTTCCGCAACACATCAAAAGCTTGCAAGCGAACTTGGAACCGCGCGAGAGGTCATCAGCCGCGTGTTGCAAGATTTTCAAAAACGCGGCATGGTCGCCCAGTCGCGCGGGCGGATCGCTTTGACAGATAAACCTGCCCTGCGTCATTTGGCCCGAGCGGGCTAGCGTTAACCTTTCTTCGACTTATGTGACTTAGTCACAGACCAAGTTTTGGCGGTTCTTTATGGCCGCTGCATCGACAACGGAGGGGTTACGAAAGATGATCAATGTAGGGACGATTGACCGTATTCTACGAATAGGAGTGGGGCTTGCATTGCTCTACCTGGCCTTTTTTAGCGGCATACCTGCCTTTGCGGGGGGCATTTTGAAATACGCAGCAGCGGCGATTGGCGTTGTGATGCTGGTGGTTGCGACCGTGCGCATTTGCCCGCTTTATTCGATCTTTGGTTTTAACACGTGCCGGAGCTGATGTGATGGAAACGGAATTCACCCCTTATGCATCGCTTGCTGGCGGTGTCTTGATTGGCATAGCCTCAACGCTGCTTATGCTCACTTTGGGCCGGGTCATGGGCGCAACCGGCGTTTTGGCCGGGTTGTTTCAGCCAAGCTCCAGCAAGGATTTCGCCTGGCGCGCGGCGCTCTTGGCGGGCATGGTCACGGGCCCTTTCGTGGTCTGGTTGATTTCTGGCAACATGCCAGCCGTTGAGGTTCCTATTTCCACAACAGCGCTTTTGATTGGCGGTGTGATCGTTGGGATGGGCGTGACCTATGGGTCGGGCTGCACCTCTGGACATGGGGTCTGCGGCATGGCCCGCCTGAGCCCGCGCTCTATCGCAGCAACCATCACATTCATGATTTTCACCGGCGCGACGGTTTACATCCTGCGCCATGTGCTTGGAGGGTAACAGATGCGCCTCATCGTAACTTATCTGATCGGCCTGATCTTTGGCGTCGGCATCTCAATCTCTGGCATGGCCAATCCGGCAAAAGTGCTGAACTTTTTCGACATCGCGGGCAGCTGGGATCCGTCTTTGATCTTTGTGATGGGCGGTGCGCTTGTGGTCACATTTATCGGCTATAAGCTCGTCTTTGGCCGCGGCGCCCCGGTATTTGAGAGCGGCTTTAGCGTGCCAACAAACCGAACACTCGACGCGCGCTTGATCGGCGGCTCAGCCGTGTTTGGCATCGGCTGGGGCATCGCAGGCTTTTGCCCAGGCGGCGCGCTGCCAGCTCTTGGCACAGGTCGCTGGGAGGTGTTTGCCTTCACCGCGGCGCTCATCGCAGGCATTTTCCTTGCCAAATTCATCCAAACCCTCGGAACACCAAAGACGCAAACCGCATCTTAAGGAGAAGACATTATGACGGATTATCCCGTTAACATCGCAATAAAGCCAGAGGTCCAGGCCTTTTTTGATGAGGCGACCAATACAATTACATATATCGTAAAGGATCCCGCATCGAACTCCTGTGCGATTGTTGATAGCGTGATGGATATCGACTATGCGGCAGGTCGGATCACTTTTGATCATGCGGATGAGCTGATCCGGCAGGTCGAGACGCAAGGTCTCAAGCTGGAGTGGATCATCGAAACCCATGTGCATGCGGACCATCTGAGCGCCGCGCCCTATATCCAGGAAAAGCTCGGCGGCAAGATCGGGGTCGGCTCTAAGATCACCGTGGTGCAAGAAGTCTTTGGCAAAGTCTTTAATGAAGGCACCGAGTTCCAGCGCGATGGCTCGCAATTTGATGCGCTGTTTGAGGATGGTGACACCTATATGGTGGGCCAGATGCAGTGCTTTGCGATCTACACACCCGGCCACACGCCTGCTTGCATGGTGCATGTGATGGGCGATGCCGCTTTTGTGGGCGATACGCTGTTCATGCCTGATGGCGGCTCGGCCCGCTGTGACTTCCCTGGTGGCTCGGCTGAAACGCTGTATGACAGCATTCAAAAAGTGCTGGCCCTGCCCGATGAAACCCGCCTCTTTATGTGCCACGACTACGGCCCCGGCGGGCGGGAAATCCTGTGGGAAACCACGGTGGCCGAAGAAAAAGCCAGCAATATCCATGTTGGTGAAGGCAAAACCAAAGAAGAGTTCGTGAAATTCCGCACCGAGCGCGATGCGCAGCTTGGCATGCCGAAACTCATCATCCCGTCCTTGCAGGTCAACATGCGCGCGGGCGAAGTGCCCACGGACCAAGACGGTATTCCCATGCTCAAAGTCCCAGTGAACGGGCTTTAAGGACAGAACATGGATATCAAGAGAATTTCGGACAAGGTCTCGGTCAGCCCGCAGATCACCCCAGAAGATATGCCTGCGATCAAAGCGGCAGGGTTTCGCGCAATCATCTGTAACCGCCCTGACGGAGAGGGCGCGGACCAGCCAAGCGTCGAGGAAATCAAAGCCGCAGCAACCGCTGAGGGGATAGAGCTGCGCTATGTGCCCGTGCAATCGGGTATGGTGCGTGATGAGGATGTCGCGGCCTTTGGCACCGCGCTCAAAGATATGCAGCGCCCGGTCTTGGCCTATTGCCGCACGGGCACGCGCTCGGCCACGCTTTGGTCTTTCCATGAAAGCAAAAAGCGCCCCATGCCAGAGATCCTCGCCGCAACCAAGGCGGCTGGCTATGATATGAACGGCGTTGCGCGCCGCATTGCCAATGGTGGCAAAACCCCAACTGATACCGGGGATGCCAAGTTCGATGTAGTGATTGTCGGCGGCGGCGCGGGCGGTGTGTCCGTTGCGGCCAGTCTAAAGGCCCGCAAATCTGAGCTCTCCATTGCGATCATCGACCCGGCAGATATCCATTATTATCAGCCCGGTTGGACCATGGTTGGCGGCGGTATCTTTGAGGCCAGCGAGACCGCGAAAACAATGGGATCGCTCATCCCGGCAGGCGTCAAATGGCTGAAATCGGCTGTGGCTGCCTTTGAGCCAAAAAACAATGCCGTGATCCTGGATGGCTGCCGCGTGGTGAAATATGATCGCCTTGTGGTTTGCCCCGGCCTCAAGCTGGATTGGGATGCGGTAGAAGGCCTGGAAGAAACCCTGGGCCGCAACGGCGTGACCTCTAACTATCGCTATGACCTAGCGCCCTATACCTGGCAATTGGTGCAAGAGCTGAAAGATGGTCGTGCGCTCTTTACCCAGCCCCCCATGCCGATCAAATGCGCCGGTGCGCCGCAAAAGGCGATGTACCTGTCCGGCGATGCGTGGTTCAGAAATGGGTGCCTGAAAGACATTGACATTCAATTCATGAATGCGGGCGGCGTGCTCTTTGGGGTCAAAGACTATGTGCCTGCGCTGGAAAAATATGTCGAGAAATATGACGCAACGCTGAATTTCTTCCACAATTTGATCGCAGTAGATGGCCCGGCGAAAAAGGCAACATTCAAAGTCGCCAAGCCTGATACGGATCCCGAAACGGTCACGGTCGAGTTTGACATGATGCATGTCTGCCCACCGCAAACCGCACCGGACTTTATCCGCGTCTCGCCGCTCGCCGATGCTGCGGGCTGGGTCGATGTGGATCAAGCCACGCTGCGTCATAAGAGCTTTGACAATATCTGGTCTTTGGGGGACGTCATGAACGCGCCCAACGCCAAAACCGCTGCGGCAGCGCGCAAGCAGGCCCCGACTGTGGCGGATAATATCGTGGCGGATATGGCCGGGGGCTCACCCGTAGCTGCCTATGATGGCTATGGCTCCTGCCCGCTCACGGTGGAGCGCGGCAAGATCGTATTGGCAGAGTTCGGTTATGGCGGCGTGCTGAAACCAAGCTTCCCGCCATTTATCTTGGATGGCACCAAACCCACACGTATGGCATGGTTCCTAAAGGAAAAAATGCTGCCGCCGATCTATTGGAAAGCCATGCTGAAAGGCAAAGAATGGCTGGCGAAACCGGAAAAAGTGAAGGTGACAGCCGAGTAAATCACGATTTGCATGCCCCCAATTTCCCTTCCGGGGGGCTTGCATTCCTGGCGGGCGGCGCTTCGGCGTTGCCCGCGCATTTTTTGATGAGGTCGCTATGACGGGGAACAAATTCGCGGGGCTTACGCGCTATATGCCCATTTTGGAGTGGGGCAAGAGCTATACGAAAACCGCTTTCTCCAATGATATGACCGCTGCGGTGATCGTCACGATCATGCTTATCCCGCAATCCCTGGCCTATGCGTTGCTGGCAGGTTTGCCGCCCGAGGCGGGGATCTATGCCTCTATTGCGCCGATTATCCTTTATGCGATCTTTGGCACCTCGCGCGCCCTGGCCGTTGGTCCCGTGGCCGTGGTGTCTTTGCTAACCGCCTCTGCCTTGGGACAAGTGGCAGAAAGCGGCACGGCAGGCTATGCGATTGCCGCGCTGACCTTGGCGTTTTTATCCGGTGCCTTTCTTGTGCTGCTGGGGCTTTTACGCCTTGGGTTCTTGGCAAATTTCCTAAGCCATCCGGTGATTGCCGGCTTTATCACCGCCTCCGGTATTTTGATCGCCACCAGCCAGCTCAAGCATATTCTGGGCGTAAGCGCCCATGGGCATACATTGCCGCAAATGCTCGGGTCCATCGTTGCGCACCTTCCCGAGATCAATTGGATCACAGTCATCATCGGGCTGGCAGCAACTGGTTTCTTGTTTTGGGTGCGCGGCAATCTCAAACCACTGCTCAAGGCGCTTGGCACGGGCCCTGTCTTAACGGATTTGCTGGCCAAAGCGGGGCCTGTCTTTGCCGTAATTGCCACAACGCTGGCGGTTTGGCTCTTTGATCTGGGCGCGCGCGGCGTGCGCATTGTTGGCGATGTGCCGCAAAGCCTGCCCCCCTTTACCTTGCCTGGGCTCTCTTCCGATCTGCTTGGCGCCTTGCTGGTGCCCGCCATACTGATTTCAATCATTGGCTTTGTCGAAAGCGTTTCAGTGGCGCAAACATTGGCCGCGAAAAAGCGCCAGCGCATTGATCCTGATCAAGAGCTGATCGGCCTAGGCGCGGCCAACCTTGGGGCGGCCTTCACCGGCGGCTTTCCCGTCACGGGCGGCTTTTCGCGCTCAGTCGTGAATTATGATGCGGGGGCAGAAACACCTGCGGCAGGGATTTACACCGCGATAGGGCTTGCTATTGCAGCTATTGCCCTGACGCCGCTGGTTTATTTCTTGCCCAAAGCGACACTCGCCGCGACCATTATTGTGGCCGTTCTCAGCCTCGTCGATTTCAGCATTCTCAAGAAAACCTGGAGCTATAACCGCGCCGATTTCACCGCTGTTGCCGCCACGATTTTGCTGACATTGGGCCTTGGGGTCGAGGTTGGTGTTGCCAGTGGCGTGGCGATTTCTGTGCTCTTGCATCTTTATAACACATCCAGACCGCATGTGGCCGAAGTGGGCCGCGTTCCTGGCACAGAGCATTTTCGCAACATCCATCGCCACAATGTGGAGACCGATGAGCGGCTGGTGACATTGCGCGTCGATGAGAGCCTTTATTTCGTGAATGCCCGTTTTCTTGAGGATCTGGTGCAAAACCGGGTCAGCGAGGGCTGCAAAATCGAGCATGTGGTGCTGATGTTCTCGGCGGTGAATGATGTGGATTTCTCGGCGCTTGAAAGCCTAGAGGCGATCAATTTGCGTCTCAAAGAGCTTGGCATCGGCCTGCATCTGTCAGAGGTCAAGGGCCCGGTGATGGACCGCCTGACCCGCTCGCATTTCATTGATGAGCTGAACGGCCATGTCTACCTGTCACAAAACGACGCCTGGGTTGCGCTCAGCCGATAGACAAGCCCGCGCCAGTCTCTTAGACCGTGACCGACAACGGGTAGGATTGGGCGCAAGTGATCGGGGATCGGGAATTTATTTGCAGCGACCTGCAAGCAACGCGTGATTTTGCGCAGCGTCTCGCCGGGTATTTGAAGCCCGGCGATGTCGTTTTGCTGGATGGTGCCCTGGCCGCAGGCAAAACCACATTCACCGGCTTTCTCGTGCAAGCCTTGGGCTCGCGCGATCCGGTGAGCAGCCCGACCTATGCACTGTGCAACATCTATGACGCGGGTGATCTGCAAATCTATCACATTGATGCCTATCGGCTCGCCAGCCCGGAGGAGTTTTACCTTTTGGGGGTTGAGGAGTTTTTCCCCGAAGCGCTCGCGATCATCGAATGGGGCGCGCGGCTGGGTTCTTATTTCCCAGAGGCGCTCCAGATCCACATCTCCGGTTATGGCGATAGTCCTGAGGGTCGGGCATTCCGCCTTTCTGGTCATAGCGCGAAGTGGAGCGCCTTGCTTGAGCCGTCAGATGATACTGGAGCCACGTCATGAAAATCGGCATCAGCACATCCTCCGGGCCCTATTGCGTTGCGCTGTTTGATGAAACCGGCGCTGTTCTGCACGCGCTTTCCGCAGAGAGCTTTGGTGCGCAAAAGGTCGATCTAAGCACATTGTTGCACAAGGCCTTGGCAGAACAGGGCCGCGACATATCACAGATCACAGGCATTATTGTCGATATTGGCCCAGGGGCGCTGACCTCTACGCGGGTTGGGGTCAGCTTCGCCAATGCGCTTGCCTATGCGCTTTGCATCCCCATCCACGGGATCTCGGCGCTAGAGGCGCAAGCGCGCTCCTGTCCCGAATTTGAGGGCGGAACACTGCTGAGCCTAAGGCCTGCAAGTGCTGGTCGGTGCTATTGGGCGCTCTATGAAAACGGGCAAAATCAGGGCGCGGGGCTGGACGGGCTTGGCGAAATCGTCAAGCGTCACGCGGGCACCGTCACAGCCTGTGGTCCTGATAGCCTGCGCAAGAAATCCGAATGGCTCGATCATTCGATCCCCTTCACCGCGATCAAATCGCTCAAGATGCGCAGCCTTATAGAGACCCCGCCAATTGCGCCAACGGATGAGGGCGGCATTCGCATCCTAGAGCCGCTGATCTAAGGCGCGTATTTCAGCTTGAAAATAGGGCTGCAACCCCGTAGAGCGCCCGCTTATAAATCTGCGCGCGGCGGAGAGAAAACGCGATGGGCCCTCAGTCTTCAAACGAACAAGCCGCTGATCTGGTTGGCGAGGTCGCTCAGGTTCTCGAGCAGGGCGGCGTTGTTTTGCTGCCCACCGATACCGTGTTCGGTCTGGCCGCAAAGCCGAGCATTCCAGCGGCGGTTCAAAGAATTTTCGAAATCAAGGCCAGGCCCGCGCATAAGAACCTGCCGCTTTTGATCCATTCGGTGCAAGAGATTGAAAAGCTGGGCGCGATTGTCAATTCTACCGCGGCCAAGCTTCTGGCCTCAGAGTTCTGCCCTGGTCCTTTGACCCTTGCGGTTGAACTGCGCGCTCAAGACGTGCCCGAATGGCTGGCCGGTCGCGATGAACTGGCGTTTCGACTGCCCAAGGATGATTTCTTGCTAGCGCTGCTTGCGCGAACCGGACCTCTGGTCGCCACCAGCGCGAATATGCATGGGTTGCAAACCTTGCCCACGGCCTCTGCGGCCCTCGCGCAGCTCGCCTTGCAACCAGATTATGTTGTTGAGGGCGCGGAATGTTCCGTAACACCTTCGACGCTGGTGAATTGTCGCGCTGCGGTTCCGATCATTGAGCGCGTCGGCGAAGTGCCCGAGCACGAAATTCAGCGCATTTTGGGCGCGAAATGAGCGACTTGATCCTGGGCATAGAAACCTCGTGCGATGACACATCGGTTGCTTTGGTGGATCAAACCGGGGCTGTGATCGCTGCGCGCACCGTGTCCCAATTTGAGATTCACGCCGAATATGGCGGGGTATTTCCAGATTTGGCGAGCCGGGCGCATGTGCAGGGCATTCTGCCAACGGTCAACTCTGTGCTTTCTGAGATTGATCACGATTTGGCGCGGCTCAAATGTATTGGCGTCACGCGCGGCCCTGGACTGATTGGCTCGCTTTTGGTCGGGGTTAATTCTGCGGCTGGTTTGGCCGCGGGCTGGGGCAAACCGATCTACGGGATCAACCACCTGAGGGGCCATTTGCGCAGCGCGGATCTTGAGCAGGAGCGAGTCGTTTTCCCCGCGCTTGTTCTATTGGTCTCGGGTGGGCACACATTCCTAGCCTTTATGAAAACGCGAAATCAGATCCAATTGCTGGGCAGCACCCGCGATGACTCCATGGGGGAGACCTATGACAAGGTGGCCCGTATGCTGCGCCTGCCCATGCCCGGCGGGCCAGAGGTGGATAAAGCGGCAGCGATGGGCCAAGCGATGTATGATTTCCCGCGACCGATGAAAAACGCAGGCTATGAGTTTTCGTTTTCCGGGCTGAAATCGGCGGTGGATCGGTTCGTTAAGCTCAACCCAGAGGCAAGGCGGGACGATATCGCGGCCTCTTTCGTTGCTTCTTGCCTAGAGGTTGTGGAAACGAAATTGCGCAAAGCGGTGCAAGAATTTTCGCCCGCCTCGCTTGTTGTTGTGGGCGGTGTTTCTGCCAGTCGTCAGGTGCGCGAGATGGTTTCATCTATCTGCCAGAACACAGGAATTCTCGCCTGCTTGCCGCCCCTGAAATGGTCCACCGACAATGGCGCTATGATTGCGCTGGCCTGCTGGGACTATGTGCGCGAAGGTCTGCCCCACTGCCTGGAGGCAAAGCCAAATCTTAGCATCGTTGATTGGTAACGCTTAGCTTTGACGGGACAGGTCTGCGCCCAAGCTTGACATCAGGCCCTCAAAAATCGGGAAAGATGTTGCAATAGGGGCGGCATCATCAACGGAAACCGGCGCTTGCGCGGCCATTCCAAGGATGAGGAAGGACATGGCGATACGGTGATCAAGCCGGGCCGCGCAGGTCTGCCCGCCTGGAACATTGCCTGCGCCAAGCCCTGTGACGGACCACCAATCCTCGCCCTCCTCCACGCTTACGCCATTTGCGCGCAGCCCCACGGCCATGGCGTCAATGCGATCGGATTCCTTCACCCGCAGCTCTTTCACCCCGCGCATCATGGTCACACCGCGCGCATTTGCGGCAACGACCGAGAGGATCGGATATTCATCAATCATCGACGCGGCGCGGGCGGGCGGCACCTCGATCCCCTGCATATCGGGCGAGTAACGCGCACGCAAATCGGCTACGGGCTCGCCGCTTTCCATGCGCTCATTTTCATAAACCAAATCCGCGCCCATTTCCCGCAGCGTGGTAAAGAGCCCGGCCCGCGTGGGATTAAGCCCGATATTGGGCACCAGCACGTCAGAGCCGGGGGTGATCAATGCCGCGCAAACCGGGAAGGCGGCAGAGCTTGGATCGCGGGGCACATCAATGCTTTGGGGTTTGAGCTCTGGCTGGCCGGCCAGGGTGATCACCCGGCCCTCGTTCGTTTCCTCGACCGTGATCTCAGCGCCAAAGCCTGCCAGCATGCGTTCGGTGTGATCGCGGGTGGCTTCTTTTTCGGTGACAATTGTTTTTCCCGGCGCGTTGAGCCCGGCCAGCAGGACCGCAGATTTCACTTGGGCTGAGGGCACTGGCGTTGTGTATTCGACCGGGATGGGGTCTTTTGCGCCCACCAGCGTCATCGGCAGACGCCCGCCCGCCCGGCCCACCGATTGACAGCCAAACAGTGAAAGCGGGTCGGTGATGCGGGCCATAGGACGGCTATTAAGCGAGGCATCGCCGGTAAACGTCGCCGTGATCGGGCACGTCGCCATCGCGCCCATAATCAGTCGCACGCCGGTGCCCGAATTTCCGCAGTCAATCACCTGCTCAGGTTCAGCAAAACCGCCCACACCAACGCCATGCACCACCCAGGTGCCGTCATCCTCGCGCGTCACCTCAGCCCCAAAGGCGCGCATTGCCTTGGCCGTGTCAAGCACGTCTTGCCCCTCAAGCAGCCCGCGAATGTGGGTTTCGCCCACGCTCAGCGCCCCGAGGATCAGCGAGCGATGCGAGATAGATTTGTCACCGGGAACATCAGCTGTGCCAGTCAGCCCCGTGCAAGGCGAAGATGTCATTGGGGTCGGATCACCAGAGGCGGACATGGGCGCTTTCCTCTCTTATTTTCTGATAATGCGCATATCGCAGCGCCGTGTGCATGTCCACGCATGCAGCAGGCGTTAATTCCGCGTAAAGGTCAGATAATGTTGCGGGCGCCCTTCGCGGATGGCTTTTTGCTCATAGCGGGTGGAAATCCAATCCCCCCAAGGGCTGCGCCAATCACTTGCGCGCTCGGCTCTCCAGGTGAAGCCTTGGCGGGGCACTTCTTCCAGCGTTTGGCGCACATAGTCGGCAATATCGGTTGCCACGCGAAATTCAGCGCCGGGTTTCAGAACGCGGGCCAAAGGCGCAAGATGCTCTGGCGTGACAAAGCGGCGGCGGTGGTGGCGCGTTTTCGGCCAAGGGTCAGGGTAGAGCAAAAAGGCTTTGTCGATTGAGGCCCCAGGCAGCACATCAAACAAATCGCGCGCATCGCCAGGATAGACCCGCAGGTTCTGCACCCCGGCCGCGCGGATCTTGCCAAGCAGCTTAGCGACACCGTTGATATAGGGCTCGCAGCCGATGATCCCCACATCCGGGTTCAGCTGCGCTTGATGCACCATATGCTCGCCGCCGCCAAAACCAATCTCAAGCCAGACAGGTTTGCCGCCAAAAAGCGCACCAAGATCAAGGGGGGTTCGCGCGGGGTTGTCTTCCCAAGCCACAGCACCGGGGCTGAGCGCGTCCAGGTCTTCGGCCACATACCGCTCTTGGCTGGCCTTCATATGTTTGCCACGGCGACGCCCGTAAAAATTGCGATGAGGTCTTTGCGGATCGCTCATAGATTACTCTGTCAAGACACCAGCGGTCAGAAGTTCAGCGCGCTCGGGATACCACATCTCACCAGATGTATATTGCAAACTCTCAATGGCAAATACCGGATCAACCCCGCGCGCGATCATGTAGCTTAGCCGCTCATGCACCTCGGTTTGCGTGTCGGTGTAGTTCCAGGACGCAAATTCAAACGGGTCCCCCCAACCTTCATTGGCGGCGTTCGCGTCGTAATATTCCTTGATGGATTGTGGATCCCAACCGAGCTGATGAAAGCCTATCAAAGAGCCGCGCGCCAATGTGCGTTTTGTTCCGGCCAGAAACACCCGCACGCACATGCTGGCACATTCGCCATTCACATAGGTGTGCAGATCAAAATCAATCAGCCGCCTGGCAAGCTCGGAGGAGGCGTTAAAATAGCCCCCGCCAGAGTTCAGCTCCAAGGTGGTGACCTGAGGGTTGTCTTTCAAAAGCGCCAGCAGCGGGGCGATATCGTCCCAGATGATCCCGGTTTCTTCGCCCTCACCTACATTATTCGTGTCATAAATCAGCCGCTCCCCATCAATGCGCAGTTTCGAGGGGGCGGCAATAGCTGCGGCGCCCAGTAACGCCGTAGCCATGAGTGTTAGGATAAAGACCCGCATCACACCGCCGCTTTGAGCGCCTCGGCCAGATCTGTGCGTTCCCAGGAAAAGCCGCCATCCGCCTCGGGCGCGCGACCAAAATGGCCGTAGGCTGCGGTGCGTTGATAGATCGGCTTGTTCAGCTCCAGATGCGTGCGAATGCCGCGCGGGGTCAGATCCATGACCGAGGCAATCGCGGCTTCAATCGCGGCGGGCTCAACCTCAGACGTGCCGAACGTGTCGCAATAGATCGACAAAGGCTTGGCCACGCCAATCGCATAGCTCAGCTGAATGGTGCAGCGCTTCGCCAGACCTGCCGCCACGACGTTCTTTGCCAGATAGCGCGCAACATAGGCCGCAGAGCGGTCCACCTTGGTCGGATCTTTGCCAGAAAACGCACCGCCCCCATGGGGTGCCGCGCCGCCATAGGTATCCACGATGATCTTACGCCCCGTCAGCCCCGCATCCCCATCAGGCCCGCCAATCACAAATTTCCCCGTTGGATTCACATGCCACTGGGTCGCAGCGGTGATCCAGCCATCGGGCAGCGTTTCGCGGATATAGGGTTCCACCACCGCGCGCACATCCTCAGAGGTCATGTTCTCATCAAGATGCTGGGTGGACAGAACAATCGAGCTCACGCTAACGGGTTTGCCCTCTTCATAGATAACCGAAAGCTGAGATTTCGCATCCGGGCCAAGCGTGGGCTCGCTGCCATCTTTGCGCACTTCGGCGAGGCGGCGCAGGATCGCGTGCGAATATTGGATCGGCGCGGGCATCAGCGCGTCGGTCTCATCGGTGGCATAACCGAACATAATGCCCTGATCGCCAGCGCCCTCGTCGCCTTGCTCGCCAGTCACACCTTGGGCGATATGGGCAGATTGCTCATGCAGCAGGTTGGTGATCTCGCAGGTTTCCCAATGAAATTTCTCCTGCTCATAGCCAATATCTTTGATGCAGGCGCGGGCGATCTCGTCAATACGACCCATATATTCGTGTAGCTTTTGCTGGTCAGTCAGCCCAACTTCACCGCCAATAACAACGCGGTTGGTGGTGGCAAAGGTCTCGCAAGCCACGCGGGCCAGCGGATCTTCGGCAAGAAGTGCATCAAGAACAGCATCGGAAATGCGATCACAGACTTTATCGGGATGACCCTCGGAGACGGATTCTGAGGTGAAAGTATAGTTTTGGCGGGACATAAAGGTGCTCCATTGAGATGTACTCCGCCACGTCAGGAAGCCGTTGTGGCGGTCATCCACCCGCGATACGCCCGAGGCCGAGGCGCGTCAATTGTTAATATACTCCATCGCCCCGAAAAGTGGGCACCGGTTTTCGGATAAGGTGATGGTGAAAGGGAAAAGTGGCACCCAAAAATTCGGAACTTGAGGGCCGTTATGTATATTTGAAAATGCGCCGAAAAGTTAACAATGCCAGCGCGCCGAGTAGGGCAAAGACCGCCGGCAGGTCGCCAAATCTTGCATAAAATGTCTGCGGCAAGGCTGGGGGCAAGGGCGCATCTATATGCCCATGCACACCAAGCGGTAGATGCGCTGTGATTTGCCCTCGCGCGTTGATTATGGCTGAAATCCCCGTATTTGCGCTACGGATCAGCGGCAGGCCCTGTTCAATCGCGCGCATCTGCGCTTGGGCCAGATGTTGCTGCGGCCCTGCATACGTGCCAAACCACGCGTCATTGGTGACTTGCAAGATCAGACGCGCGCGCTGCCTCGTGCTGCGGGAATGGCGCGGAAATACGGCCTCATAGCAGATCAACGGCGCGGCTTTGCCGATCCCGTCTAGGGTAATCAGCCGCGCGCCGGGCCCTGGTGTATATCCGCCTTCGGCCCGCTGCGCCAAAGCGCGGATGCCAAGCGATTTGAAAAGCTCGGGAAAGGGCATATATTCGCCAAAGGGCACGAGGTGATGCTTGTCGTAGATCTGCGTGACCTGCCCGCCCTCAAGCAGGATCAAGGAATTAAAGTAATCCCCGGCCTCTTCTCGCTGTATCCCGACAATCACGGGAGCTTTGCGCGCAGCCTCAGCGACGATCTCAAGCTCAGCATCGGCATAGTTTAACAGCCGTGGAATTGCCGTCTCGGGCCAGATGATCAGATCTGGAGTGCCTTCGGCCCCTGTCGCGTCAAGCTGGCGCTGAAAAAACAGTGGGGCCTTGGCGCGGTCCCATTTTTCATGCTGGGGCGCATTGGGCTGCACGAGGCGAATTATCGGCGCGGATGTCTCTATCGGAGTGGCCGTCATGCTGGCATGAAAGCCAAACGTGGCGATCACGGCGGCGGCGCTCAAAATAGGCAGCTTCCAACGTAGCAACGGGGCGGCGGCGACAATCAGCGTGAGCAAGCCAAGCCCATGCGGGCCCAGCGTGGCAAGGAGCAAGCCGGGCTTCGTGCCAACCCAAACCTGCGCCAGCCCCGCCCAGGGAAAACCGGTCAGAATATAGGCACGGGCAAGCTCGGTTGCTGCGAGTGCGAGCACCAACGCGCCCGCCGCCCCTATGCTCTTGCCTTGCAGGGATTTAGCGACATAGCCAGCAGCTGCCCAAAACAGCGCCAGCCCAGCGGCCATCAAAGCCAGCGCAAAGGGGGCCATCCAGCCAAACACATCCGCCTCGACCTGAAACGGCTCAAGGATCCAGCGCAGGGAAAGCGCAAAATACCCCGTACCAAAGAGCCATAGCAACCACGCAGCGGCCCAGCGGGTTTTAGCAAAATCATGCAGCGCAAAGAGAGCGCTAAGCCCCAATAGCGTACACCACCAGAGCGAATAGGGTTGCTGGCCCAGGGCAGTCAATGCACCAAGGGGCGCGGCCAAAAGAGGCGCTAGAACGCGCAGCATTAATCGCTACGCCCCTGCAATCGTACGCGTAGACGCTTGATCCGGCGCGGGTCGGCGTCGATCACTTCGAACTCTGGGCCTTCGGGATGTTGCACCACCTCACCGCGCGCGGGGATTCGACCCGAGAGCATGAAGACAAGACCGCCAAGCGTGTCGATCTCTTCTTCATCCACCTCATCATGCGCCGTGAGCGAGCGCCCAATCGCGGCCTCAAAATCGGCGAGCGGGGTTTTGGCAAGCGCGATATATTGGCCCTGTCTCTCTTCGACGAAGAAGGTATCATCCTCTTGGTCGTGCTCATCCTCGATCTCGCCAATCACCTGCTCGATCAGATCCTCAATCGTGACAAGCCCATCAACCCCGCCATATTCGTCGATCACCAATGCCATATGCCGCCGCTCTGCCTGCATTTTACTAAGTAGAACGCCGATTGACATCGAAGGGGGCACAAAAAGCAAGGGGCGCAGCATCTTTTTCAGCTCAAAAGCGGCGCTATTGCCGTTAAAGCCGTGCCGCAGCGCCAAATCTTTCATATGCGCAAAGCCGATGGGCGCATCAAGCGTGCCCTCATAGACCGGAATCCGGGTCAGGCCACTATCGCGAAACACCTGCACCAACTCGTCAAGCTCGGTATCCAGGGAAATCGCAACGATATCTGCCTTGGGAATGGCAACGTCCTGCACACGCATCCGGTGCAGATTGACCATGCCATGTGTTTGCGCTGGCATGTGAATCTCAGCCGGGGCACCATTCACAATCTGCGGTGAAGGTTTCGAAAATGCACTGAACAGGCGTGAAAAGAAGCCCGTGTTGTTATGTGTGTTGTCTGGCAACTGCGCGCTATGCGCTGCCGCAGACGAGCCGTCAGAATCGCCCATATGTCCTTTCCGATTTGGGCAAAGCGCCCTAAGTTAGATCTTGCCCTATATATGGGTCTGGCAGCCCAAGATTTCCAAGTATCTCAGTTTCAAGCCGTTCCATCACTGTGGCATCTTCGTCGCACTCATGATCATAGCCCAAAAGATGTAACAGACCGTGAATAATTAGATGCGTCACATGGTCCGCGGCGGGTTTTTGCTGCTCTTTCGCCTCTGCCATACAGGTTTCATAGGCAAGCGCAATATCGCCCAGCTCTGGGGTATCGGGGGTAAGTGGCGCGCCGCCCGGCATTTGGGGAGAAAGATCCGCAAAGGGCCAGCTCAGCACATTTGTGGCACGCGCCTTATCGCGAAATTCTGTGTTCAGCTCTTTGATGCGGGCATCATCGCAGCCCAAAATGCAAAGCTCATGCTCCCCTGTCAGCTTTAGATGCACCCGCGTGGCTTCAACCGCCCGAATGGCCAGCGGCTCAAGATCCGCCCAGCGGGGATCCTCTGCGATCACGTCGATTTCCCAAGTCACGTCTGGGACTTTTTCGCCAATATGCGCTGATGCTCGGCCTCGTAAGCCTCAATAATCGCGGCCACAAGCGGATGGCGCACCACGTCTTTTGAGGTGAAATAGTTAAAGCTGATCTTTGGAATTGTCTTCAAAAGCCGCTCTGCATCCGCAAGCCCCGATTGCACGCCGCGCGGCAGATCAATTTGGGTACGATCCCCTGTGATCACCATGCGGCTGCCTTGGCCCAGGCGGGTTAAGAACATTTTCATCTGCATGGAGGTCGCGTTTTGCGCCTCATCCAGCACCACGAAAGCACGCGACAAAGTCCGCCCCCGCATAAAGGCTAAGGGCGCAATTTCAATACGCTTTTCTTCGATCAGCTTGGCAAGCTGCTTGCCCGGCAGGAAGTCGTTGAGCGCATCATAAAGCGGCTGCATATAGGGATCGACTTTGTCCTTCATATCGCCGGGCAGATAGCCCAGCTTTTCGCCCGCCTCGACCGCAGGGCGGCTCAGGATGATGCGATCCACCTCACCGCTGATGAACATAGAGACCGCAACCGCAACCGCGAGATAGGTTTTTCCGGTGCCCGCAGGGCCAATGCCAAAGGCCAGCTCATTCTCAAAGAGGCTGAGTACATAGGCTTTTTGCGCCTCGGTGCGCGGCTCCACAGGCTTTTTGCGGGTTTTGATTTCGACCCGCTGTCCAACCGCCAACTCTAGCTGATCACCCGCTTGCGGCGGCATGCCTTTTTCCGAATTGCCCATCCGCAGTTCACGGTCGATATCATCGCGCCCGACAGAACGCCCCTGTTCAAGCCGCTCATAAAGCGTGTTCAGCAAATCTATTGTGGCCTCCCGGCTACCGGGCTCACCCATAATCGCAAGCTGATTACCCCGGCGCAGGATCTGCACCGAAAGCCGCGTTTCTATTTCTGCTAGGTTCTTGTCGAACTCCCCGCACAGATCAATCAACAACCGATTATCGGGGAATTCCACAATGGCCTCATGGGCAGGTGCCGGGGCCAAAAGATCTGTCTCACTCAATGCGCATTATCCAAAACTTGAGTCGCTCAGGCTATATTCTGCCAAGGCTCAGGAAATAGCGCAAGCAAGAGCCTAAATCGGATCGGTAATGGTTTGATTGCCCTGGAAGGGACCGACGATCGTTGTGGGCTCCCCCACGCCAGAGCAAACAGGTTTGCCGTATTTATCTAACCGCTGGGACAAATAGCCCTCGATCCCATCGTCAATGATCCAGTGATCACAGCCATTGGGGTCAATCCAAATACCTGCTTGCAGCTCGCTTAGGGATTTTTCGCGATTGCCCTGGCCGTAGTCGATGGTTTTGTTCTCATTCACAAGCCCACCGCCGCTTTCGCCGGTCACATCACCGCAGGCTGAGAGCGTTCCGACCAAAGAGGTCGCCATGATCAATTTTGTATAGCTCATCTTCGTCCCCTTAGCGTAAACAGATAATTTCAACGCGGCGGTTTTGTTTGCGCCCGTTTGTTGTCTCATTCGACGCGGCCGGCATGCGTTCACCATAGCCGCGCACATCCGCGATACGAGAGCCGGTGCGCTGCGCAATCTCCGCCACCGCATTGGCGCGCCGATAAGAGAGGCGCATATTATAGCCGTCAGAGGCGCGGCTGTCTGTATGTCCAATGATGATGTAGGACACCGCATCAGCGGCCACAAAGAACTCTTCTAACCGAACCTGCCCCGCTTGGTTAATCTTCGCGCTATTGGTGTCAAAGAATTGGTCTGTTTCCATCGTCCCGCATGGGGTTCCACGGCGACAAACAGGAATGCCTTTGCGGTTCACATGCGGGGTCATGAATCCCTCGAACCCGTCATCCATCACCCAATGCTCGCACCCATCGGGATCGACCCAGATGCCTGGAACATAGGGTTCTACCTCTTGTCCTAACTTGTCATCTTTGTCAAAGAGCCCGCTGAGCAAGCCGCCGCCTTCCCGTTTTTGTGCGGAGACATCTGTTGCAAAAACGGTTAATCCTAGAGCGCAAGCGGCCCCTACATATAGTGTTAGTCGCTTTAAGAGATCATGCATTTTGCTACTGCTCCTATGCTCTTTTGACACAAGATTAAGCAAAATAACCTGTTCTGTGAAGCAAAGATTTCGCCTACAGCTTTGATTTTAGAAAAAATCTGTGGAAAAGTCGGGGCTTTCAGTAAATTATACTTGCACAACTCCACGTAGAGAGTTGCTTCCCGCCTCTGTGATTCTCACCTTGAGCAGATCCCCCGGTTTCGTGCCCGCGCTTTCCACATGCACTGCATGCAGATATTCGGATTTGCCAACCATCTGCCCCGGCTTACGCCCCGCCTTTTCAAACAGCACCGACACATCACGCCCGACCATTTCACTTTGAATGGCCTGTTGATCCCGCGTGATCAGCGCTTGCAACCGCTGTAGCCGCTCATCTGCAATCTCTGGCGCGAGTGTTGCGCGCTCCGCGGCAGGGGTGCCAGGGCGGGCCGAGTATTTGAAAGAATAGGCATAGCCATAGCGCACCTCCTCCACCAGATCGAGCGTGGCTTGGAAATCCTCTTCGCTCTCTTCGGGAAAGCCAACAATGAAATCCCCCGACATCAAAATATCAGGCCGCCCGGCGCGAATGCGCTCAATCAGCCGCAGGTAACTTTCTGCCGTATGAGAGCGGTTCATGCGTTTCAGAATTTTATCTGAGCCAGATTGAACCGGCAAATGCAGGTAGGGCATGAGCTTTGCACAATGGGCATGAGCGTCAATCAGCGCATCATCCATGTCATTGGGATGCGAGGTGGTAAAGCGAATGCGCTCAAGCCCCTCCACATCGTTCAGCGCCCAAATCAGCTGCGCCAGCCCCCAATCATTCCCATCGGGTCCAGCCCCGTGATAGGCGTTCACATTCTGGCCCAGCAATGTGATCTCACGCACCCCGCGCTCCACCAGATCTTGAGCTTCGCGCAACACGCGATCCACCGGGCGCGACACCTCGGCCCCGCGCGTATAAGGCACCACACAAAAGGCACAAAACTTATCGCAGCCCTCTTGCACGGTCAAAAACGCCGTAGGCCCGCGTGCGGCCTTGGGACGTTTTGCCAAATGCTCGAACTTATCCTCTTCGGGGAAATCTGTATCCAGCGCCTTTTCCCCGCTGCGCGCCTTGGCCTCCAGATCCGGCAAGCGATGATAGGATTGTGGCCCCACCACCAGATCCACCATGGGCTGGCGTTTGATGATCTCCTCGCCCTCCGCCTGCGCCACGCAGCCCGCCACCCCGATCTTGAGATCCGGCTTGGCCGCCTTCAGCCCCTTGAACCGGCCAAGCTCCGAATAGATCTTTTCCGCCGCCTTTTCACGAATATGACAAGTGTTGAGCAGAATCATATCCGCCTCATCCGGGCTGGCGACCTGTTCATACTCCGTCAGCACTTCTGCCATACGTTCACTGTCATAGACATTCATCTGACAGCCATATGTCTTAATATAGAGCTTCTTGGGGGCAGACATGGGACAATCCTTAGGGCCAAAACACTGCAGGCATGTAGCCCAGCCTGAGCGCCCTTGCAATCTTTCGCTGAGATAGAGAAAACACGTTATGAGCGAAGCCTCACTCTCTTTCGACGATTTCCTGAGCGAAACGCGCAGAACGCCCCTGCGCGGCCCCGTTGCGCTGATGTTTGCCGAAGATGATGTTGAGATTACCTCGACCCTTGCGCATAACCGCGCCTTGGGTTTTGCGCATCAAGTTGCGTTTTTGCCGGGATGGATTGAAGTGCCTGCCGTTGAGAATTGCCAATTCGTGCTCTTTGATTGCTTGGAAAACGACATTACGGCTCCTGTGAATGCACTGATCAAGACCCATCCCGATACGTGGTTCTATTACAGCTATAACGCCGAATATCTGCATTTTCCCTTTTGCGAAACGCGCCGCATCGCCGAGATGCTTGCATTCCATATGCAAGAGCGCCGCCCGGCGATGCTGACCTATGTGATTGATTTATACGGGCAGCGCCCAGATGTGATCGACCCAAATGCGGCGTTTTTCGATGCGGCGGGGTATTTCGCGCTGGATCGCTGGGATGCAAAGCAAGGACGACTGGCCCAGCAAATGGATTTCTTTGGCGGGCTGAAATGGCGGTTTGAGCCGCATATCCCACAAAATAAACGTCGCATCGACCGTATCGGCCTGTTTCGCGCGCGCAAGGGCCTGCAGCTGGGTGAGGATCACCTGTTTAACGTCGCAGAATACAACACCTATGCCTGCCCCTGGCATCATAGCCTCACCGCCGCGATCTGCTCGTTTCGCACTGCCAAGGCACTGGCGCGCAATCCGGGCAGCCGCGCGGAGATTTGCGATTTCATGTGGGCGCGCTCCACCCCGTTTGAATGGAACTCGCAGCAGCTCTTGGAGCTTGGCCTCATCGAGCCAGGGCAGTGGTTCTAGTCTCCCAAAACCGCGTGAACCTCATGTAGATCAATCTCGCCCAACGGTTCTGCCCTGCTCGGGTCGTGGAAATCATAGCGAAACAGCTCAAAATCCCGCTTATAAATCTCAAGCATAAGGTGCATCGAGAGATCATCGAAATAATCCGCAGCCGGATGGGCGCGTTTGGGGCCGTGATCTGCGCTTTCGTTAAAGCGAGGCATGTTCGCGATGTCGATGCTGTGCAAAGGTTGCGTATCTGTGAGCACCTTTTGCATGCCATCGGTAAAATGCTCGGCCCAAATGATGTGATCATATCGCCCGCCATTGGCAATCAGCGTCGAGATATGCCCCGACATGGCGGACCAGTGAATATCAGGGGCCATTGGCTTGCCAAAACGGATGGTGTCGCGCACAAAAAGCAAAAAGCGGCGAAAGCTCTTGATCTGATCAAAGGGCTGCGCACCATCGTCGCCCCCCACATCAACCCCATATTTCTGCGTGAGCATCGGCACCAGATTGCCACGATAGCGCCCCCCGTTACGCTGGATCCCGCAAATTTTGTCGAAAAACGCGCTGAGGATCCGGCGGTAAGGGTTGCGCACACAGGTAAAAATCGGTGCAACGCGCGTCTCTACACTGCGCGTGATTATGGGCCGACTGTCTTCAAATGCCCATTTATGAAGCCCCTCACGCGCGTCGTGAATATCCCCGTCATAAAACTGCCCATGATCGGAAAAATACAGGATCTGCCCAATGCTAGAGCAGGCGCATTTGGGCACCACGCGATAAATCAGGCTCTCACTCTGCGTCATCCATACGCCGGGAAACCCCATCCGCTTGCTCCTTTTTCTTGAAAATACAGCCAATAGGTTACTAACATTTCAACCGCTTACGGACTATATTCCCGTTAATGGCGAAAATTGCATATATCCTTTTATGTCACAAGGCACCCGCAGAGGTGATCGCCCAGGCACAGCTGCTCAGCGCGGCCGGGGATCGCGTTGTGATCCATTTTGATGCCTCTGCCCCAAAGGCGCACTATGCGCAATTGCGCACCGCTCTCAAAGGTAATCCCGCCATCGCCTTTACGCCCCGGCGTTTGCGTTGCGGCTGGGGGCAATGGAGCCTGGTGCGGGCAACCCTTCTTGCCGCTGAAACCGGGCTGCGTGCCTTTCCCGAGGCCACGCATTTCTACCTGATTTCCGGTGAGTGCGCGCCCATCAAGCCCGCGCGTTATATTCAAGAGCAGCTCGCGGAAAATGATCTCGATCACATTGAATGTTATGACTATTTTAACAGCGGCTGGATCAAAACCGGCTGGCGCGATGAGCGGGTGATTTACCGGCATTGGTTCAATGAGCGCACGCAAAGGCGGCTGTTTTACGCCTCTTACGAGTTGCAAAAACGGCTGGGGCTCGCGCGCAAACTGCCCGACCTGGATCTGCGGATCGGTAGCCAATGGTGGTGCCTACGGCGCAAAACCCTTGAATATGTGCTGAGCTTTTTACGCAACCGCAAAGACATTCGCCGCTTTTTCGCGAGCACCTGGATCCCCGATGAAACCCTGTTTCAAACCTTGGTTTGGCATGGCGTCCCAGAGCTAGAAATCTCGCAGCGCAGCCCGACATTCCTAGCCTTTAGCGATTACGGGCTGCCCGCCAGTTTTTACGATGACCAAACCGAGTTCCTGCTGCGCCAGGATAACCTCTTTGCACGCAAGATTTCGCCCCAGGCTAGGCAGCTCCGCGAAGCTCTGCATGTTCATTTTCAAAGCGACGCGATCCATGCGCCCCCCATTCGAGACGGCGCGTTTCTCTATCAAACCCTGACAGGCCAGGGACGCGTTGGAGCGCGGTTTGCCCCGCGCGCTTGGCAGGCGGGCGGCTCGATCGGGAAAGGGCGCGAGCTGTTCATCGTGGTGTGTAATTGCGCCCGGCAAGCCAATCAGGCCGCATCTGAGCTGGCACAATCCCTGCACTGCCCGGCCTTGGGGTTCGTGTTTTCAGATACTGCGATAGAACTGCCAGACCTGGGCGGGCTTGAGCAAAGCCTCAGCCAGCGACAACAGCACCGGCGCGCTTTCCTACAACTGGTATTTGACCAACTATGCACGGATCAGCTGGTGATCTGCGCAAGGCCCGCTGATTTGGATGTGCTCCAAGATTTTGAGGCCGACCCCGCAGCGCTGTCCATTTTGCATATTCAAAGCACCTTGCCAAATGATCAAGCGCGAGCTGCGGCGGCAGAGCGGTTCGGGCCAGACGCGCAGGATTCGCAGCCCGTGTTAGACGCGCTAGCCGATGAGGCAACCCGCGCGGATGCGGCGCTATGCCAGGCGCAATTTACCAATATGCAAACCATCCGCGCGGATCGTGACTGGCGCGAGGTCTTGAAAAACTGGCCGGGCGTTAAGAGTTGAACCAGCGACGCAGGCGCGAGCGACGCTTGGCCACCGCATCAGAGGCGGCCTCAAACTGGTCCTGCAAACCATCTAGCGCCGGATCCAAACGCCGCGCACGAAATCTGCGCCAACGCACCCATAGCGCCGAGATCAACGCCGCAAGACTGGTCAAAATGATGATGTTCATCCATGGTAGCGGCTTTCCGACATCGGGGCTTTCAATCGGCTTCAGACTAATCATATTGGGGTAGATCGACAAAACCTCCGCGCGCCAGCCGTAATGCGTGACCAAATACCAGCTTGGCTCGGCTTGGTTAGAAACAGCGCCCTGCGCCTCGGCCTGAAGATTTGAGCTGCTATATTTGAAATAAGGAGGCCAGCCAAAGCCGGTATCCTCGTTGCGATACACCATCACCTTACCATTCGCGCGGGTGGTGTTGATCAGCCGCAGGTCTCGGTTTTGCGGATTATCTGCATTCCCGCTATCGGCGCTGGCATAAAACATACGGTTCCAGCCCGAAAAATCTTCGCGAATGATCTCGGTCCCATTCACATAGACAATGTCTTTTTGCGGCAAGGTATAGTGCAAAAACGCGGCAATACCTGTCCAAAACCCTAAGAACAGAACCCATCCAACGGTCCGCATCATCAATCCCCCTCACGCGCGCCACTCCCTGCTATGTAAGCAATTTCGCGCGATATACCAGAGCGGGTTCACATATAGCTGCGCACCAAGGATCCGGCGATCAGGCTCCAACCATCGGCCACCACGAAAAACGCCAGCTTAAAGGGAAGCGACACAATCGCAGGGGGCACCATCATCATGCCCATGGACATCAAAACGGCGGCAACAACGAGATCAATAATGAGAAATGGCAGAAAAATCAGAAAGCCGACCTGAAACGCGCGGGAGATTTCAGAAAGCATAAAGCTAGGAACCAGCACAGAGAGCGGGGCCTCTTTCGTGGCGGCGATCCCTTCGGTTTCAAGGCGCAAATCGGCCATGGTGCGAAAGGTATCTGGGTCAAGGCGGTTAACCATAAATCCGCGAAACGGGTCCATCGCGGCATTAAAGGCGGTTTCAATATCCATCTCTTCGCGCGTAAGCGGGCCAATGCCCTGCTCCCAAGCGGCAAGAAAGACCGGCTCCATAATGAAATAGGTCAAAAACAGCGCAAGACTGACAATCAGCATATTTGGGGGCGATTGCTGCAGGCCAATCGCTTGGCGCAGGATCGAAAACACCGTCACCAAAAACGGGAAACAGGTGATCATAATAGCAATGCCCGGCGCAAGGCTCAGCACCGTGATCAGCGCAAAGAGCTGGATTGTGCGCGCCGACAGCGATTCACCATCTCCCAAAGAGATTGCAATATCTTGCGCGGCCCCAAGGCTTGGCATCCAAAGGGCAAGGCCAAGCGCCAAGGAGAAGAGGAAAAGCTTCATTCCAGCCCGTTTTTCAAATCAATGATCTGCGTCAGCCGCACGGAAAGCGCTCCGGGCGCGCCGCTCTGACCTGATTCTTCGAGCATGCCGCGCGCGATCAACTTGTCCCCGACATAGAGTTCCACCGGATCATCGACCTTGCGATCAAGTTCCAATACCGCATCTTGCCCAAGATTAACGAGGTCGCGGATCATCGGGCGGGCGCGGCCAACGGAGACGACCACCTCGATCGGGACAGAGGTGAAGGGATTGGTCTGCTCTGCCATAGCTGTCTCAGCTTGGTCCGTCATGGGTAGCATCCTCTTTAATCATATGAAAAAATTCGGCCAAAGCCGCGTCTATCTCGGTCAGCAAGCCCGCAAGATCGATTTGCTCTTCGACATCGCCAAAGCCCAAGCAGGCTTGTCCCGGTTGCAGGTCGGGCTCGGCGAACACTTGATAGGGAATTTCGCTTGCGCCCTCAAGAAACTTGCGGATCTCATCAACGTCAGCTGGCGGGACATGCACCGTGATGCTTTGCGTGCTCGACTGCGCGACGGCCGTTTTCATCAGTGAAAGAATATGGCCGGGCAGCGCGTTCTTGAGAATGGTAGGTGTGATCGTATCAAGCAGGGCGCTGAGCATCTTTTCTGCGGCCAAACTATGCGCCTTGGCCGCATCAACGCGTGTTGCATCCAGATCCGCAAGCACTTTTTGCACATGCTCGCTCAACCTATTTGCATGGGTGCTATGCGCATTGCTGGCATCTTCCCAGCCCGCAGCATAGCCCTTTTCAAAGGACTGCAGTTTTTCCTTTTCAACGTCAAGCTCGCTGATGGACGCGCCGTCCTCCTCAGCGATTGTTCCGAAGTCTTCCAAGAATAATGACAGCGACATCACGCGGCGTCCTCTTTCTCTTCCAGCCAGTTGCGTAGAATTTCAACCGTCTCGGTTTGGCGTTCATCAATTAGATTGCGCAGCCGATCCGCAGGGGAGCTTTCCCCCATGCCCATACCCATTCCCATACCGCCAAGCATCGGTAATTCTGGAAGGATATCATCCTCTTGCCCGAAATCCCCGGTTGCGGGCAAGTCAGGCAAAGGGTCCGCCGCATTGCCGATCTCGCCATCTAAGGCGGGTAAATCCAATCCTGAAAATTCGTCCTGCGCGGCGTCGTCATCAGCGGGGGGCAAAGCCGCAGGGGCCGCAGCCGAAGCCGCCAGGACCGGGCGAATCACAAACATACCCAAAAGCAGCGTCACAATCCCCAAAACCGCCATCTGTATAATAGACATCAGATCAATGCTAAGCGTGTCAAAATAGGATTGCTGAAACTGGGTGCCGACGGGCTCGACCGCCAAAAGCGCCATGGATTTTATCGTGATGACATCGCCGCGCGCCTCATCAAAGCCCACGGCGGATTCGACAAGCTCTTGCAAGGCGCTTAGCTCATCATCTGCACGTGGCTCGACTGTCACAGTCCCATCTTCTGCGGTTGTTTCACTCCCATTGACCAAAACGGCTACAGTCATCCGTTTTATAGCACCGGGCGCACGTACAATTTCACGTTCGGTTTCAGAAACCTCATAATTCACCCGCTCGCGCGTCTGGTTATTTTGCGAGCTCGACTCATCGCCGCCCCCCGCATCCCCATCGGGCAGATTAGAGGCCACACTGACCGCACCAGAGCCAGCCTGGGTAGAGGAATTGGTGATTTCTTCGGTATCCGTGCTAATGGCGACGCGATTTTGCGGATCAAACCGGCGCTCGCGAATCGCCTCACGCTCGGTCACAGTGTCAATGCTCACTTCGACAACGGCATTTCCGACACCAACCCGAGCCTCTAGCAGGCGCTCGACCTTCTCTTTTATCCGATTCGCCCGATCCTCGGTCAGATCCCCCTGTGATTGCTCATCGGCCCCAAGCAGAGTTCCATCCGCGCCAATCACAGCAACATCGTCCGGTGACAGCCCCGCAACGGCAGAAGAGACTAGATATTTCAGTGATTTGGCCTGCTGAGCGGTGATTTGACCACCAGAGGCGCTGACCGAAACCGAGGCGGTGGGCGTTAGGCCACGCTGAAACGGGTTCGATGCCGTGTTGGCAATGTGAACGCGTGCAGAATTGATGAATTTGCTGGCAACAATCGTGCGCGCAAGCTCGCCCTCTTTTGCGCGCCAATATGCCGCATCAAACATCTGCGACGTGGTTCCAAAGCCGCTCAGATTATCAAGCAATTCATATCCGCCGGTGCCATTGGCAGGCAGACCTTCACTCGCCAGTGTCATCCGGAGCTGATCACGCTGGCTGGCGTCAACAAAAATTGCCCCGCCCCGCACCTCATGCGCGACGCCGCGTGCTTCTAGGGCGCGCACGACTTCGCCCGCCGCGGATGATTCGAGCCCTGCATACATTAAAGACAGCGAAGGGGCGGACACCATCCGCGCCATGGCCATAACCGCAAAGAAAACACCCATCGTCGCTGCAATCGCAATGATTTTGCGGTTAAATGTCAACCTATTCCATACATCAAACAACTGCTGCACATGTGCCTCCGTTTCACTGGCTTTCTGCCAAGTCTGAATTCACTTTGCCGCATCACGCTTAACATTCGGTTAGTGCATCTGCGGTAAAACGATCTGGCACAAAGAAGTTGGATTGCTCATGGCAGACAGTGAAGAAGAAGAAGGCGTCGAGGAAAAGAAACCGTCTAAGCTGCCCCTTATCCTAGGGTTGGTGGTTGCGCTTTTGGGCGGCGGCGGCGGGTTCTACGCGACTTGGTCCGGTATGCTTATGGGGGATGAAACGGCAGAAGATATCGAGATCGCCGATACCGCGGTGCAGGCGCTTCCAGATGTCGTTTTTGTTCCGGTTGACCCGCTGGTTGTTCCGTTACCAAACGGAGCTCAGGCGACGAATTTGCTGTTTCGCGCTCAGCTTGAGGTGCCGGCGCAATACCAAGACGACGTGCAACTCCTGCTTCCGCGGGTCGTTGATGTGCTCAACGGCTATCTTCGCGCACTAAATGTAACTGATATTGAAAACCCTTCCGCTCTGTCCCGGTTGCGGGCGCAAATGCTGCGCCGCGTGCAGATCGTTACAGGTGAAGGGCGTGTTAACGATTTGCTCATTATGGAATTTGTCCTGAACTAAAGAGAAAACGATGGCACTAATTGCGGACATATTATTGGTAGCGGGGGCGCTCGGGGCGGCCTTTTATTGTTTTGTTTTGGGGCGTCGATTGCGCAACTTCAACAACCTCGAATCAGGTATGGGCGGGGCTGTTGCTGTATTATCGGCCCAGGTGGATGATCTTGAAAAAATTCTTTCATCGGCGCGAACTGCTGCTGAGGTTTCGGCATCAGAGTTGCAACAGCTGACCGCGCGGGCCGAAGATGTGCGCCGCCAGCTTGAGATACAAATGGCCTCGTTGCATGATATTGTACCCCAAGAGGGTGGCTCGGTAACTCCTGCGCCAGCTGCAGCGCCAGAACCTGCAACAGAACCAGTGGCGCCTGTGCAGGAAGAGCCTGAGCCGCAGCAGGCAATGCCAGAGGACGCGCCCGAAGAAGAGCAAATAGCTGAACCAACACAACAGGAACCCGCTGCCCCGCCAGCCAGCGAGTCCTCTGAACCCATGTTTACCCGTCGGAGAGTAAGAGAGGCGTAACAATGTCTAAGGTATCGATTATCGCCAAAAAGGGCCGTGGCACGTTAGTTATCCTGAGCTTTTTATTCATTTTTTCGGCGGGGATACGCATTTTTCTTGGGGCGGAGCAGGTATTTGCAGCCGTGACCCCAAATGAGGAAAAACCGAATGCGGTTAAAGAAGAGGCAAGCCCGGTCACCGCATCTGATGCCAAATTGGATGCGACGTTGAAAGCTTTTCAAGAGCGAGAAGAGCGCGTCCAACTCAAGGAACGGCAGATAGAACGGCGGATGAAAGCGCTTCGAATCATCGAAGAAGAGGTGGATCAGAAGCTCGAGCAATTAAAAGCTGCAGAGACCGAGCTGCGACAGACCCTATCTTTGGCCAGCACGGCCGCTGAAGATGATTTAACCAGACTCACGGCGGTTTATGAAAACATGAAGCCCAAAACCGCCGCGGCCCTATTCGAAGAAATGGCCCCTGACTTTGCCGCTGGTTTTCTGGGCCGCATGAAGCCAGAAACCGCAGCCGCAATTATGGCAGGCATGAAGCCTGGATCTGCCTATACAATCAGTGCGATTTTGGCTGGCAGAAACGCAAATGTCCCAAAGAACTAGCAGCAGTTCGGGCCGGTCTTTTCTGGCTCTAGCGCTGTGATTCGCTTAAGGGCGTCTTTTTCAACACGGCAGCACGCGAGTATCGCGCTTTTCAGCATTTGCCGCCCGCGCTGCACTTGGGAGCGCGCGGTTGGGCCCGTGACCCCATTCGCTTTGGCAAGGTCAATCTGGCGACCCCCTTCTAGATCCACATAGCGGATCGCATCCCGGTATTTGGGGGGCAGTTGGGCGACAAGGGGCTCTAGACAGGGTGCAAAATCACTGCCCTGCGCCACTGTGGAAAGATCTGGCAAATCGTCGATCTCGACCCCGTTCTCGGTATTTCCGTGTTTTTGTTGTCTGCGGGTGTGATCGATCAAAGCGGTTTTCGTGACTTGAAACAGCCAGGCCAAGGGTTCTTTGGCGTTTTCGAGGGCCACACGGTTGCGCGTGACCCTCAGGAAAACATCCTGCACGACATCCTCCACATCCTCCGGGTTTCGAAGGCGCCGGGCAACAAAGCGCTGAAGCGTCGCGCGGAACTCTCTAAACGCAGTGTCGGGTGAGTGCATTCTGCTTTCCTATCCTAAGCAGGTATTCGTGGTTTCCCCCACAAATACCTGCTTATTGTTCTTTGATTTTGCAAGATTTTTATCCCAAAACCGGTGTCCACTTTTGGGAAATCCTGCTTAGCATAGGTTGGGGTCATTTGCCTCGCGCGCATCGAAAAAGCTCACAAGGTTATCGGGAAGCGCAAAAGCGTGCGGGGTGCCAGACGCCCCGCAACAATCGCTGGCCGCAGCTTTGGGGGCAACGGCCGCAGCCATAATCGCTTCGACGATCAAACCAACGGGGGCCGAAGAATTGGTCTGCCCCTTCCAATGCCAGGTTCTGCAATCAACTTTGGTCTGCCCCCCCGCAATTTCGCCGCAGGTTTCGCAATCACTTTGCGTCTGGCTTGGATCAATATCGACACCGTTGATGCGAATGGTGGGCGATGCTTCTAGCTTGTGACGCATCGCATCCTGACGCGTGGCCACATGCAGGCGCTCAACGTTCAAAGCCATGCCCATCGAGGACAAGGGGCCCGCAACCATCTGCGCGGCCTCATCCACGGCGACGCCGGTGCCTCCGCAAGGCTTGCACGTGCTCTCATCAAGATAGAGGAATTCAAGGTGAATGGTCTTTTGCGCTTCGATCTGTGCTTGGTCCGTGGCGGGTGCGTTACAACAACTCATGGATCATCTCCTGTTTTCAGTGTGTGTCTGCAAACCTTGACGCACGGGTGCGAAAAAAGATGCAAAATGGCGGGGGTGAAAATCAAGCTAGGATAGGTATCTGAGTTAATATATTGATATTTAAATGCTTTTTATCGAGGCCGTCTGAAAAAATGCGCCCTGAAGCAAAGTCGCGCTTGTTGGATGGGCCTGCGCCGTGGGGGTTTTGCACCCCCACACCCCCGCAAGGTATTTATTGGCCAAATGAAGGGGGCACGCGGTGTAGTTACGGGATTTTAAGGGTTTTGGGGCGTGAACGATACGCCACCGGCACGTAAGTCTTGGGCCGGCGGCGTATATCTCACTCTTTACACACACCGTTGCGGTAGCGCCCGACTTCACGAATGATGTCCGCTTCGCGCGCCTCAACCCGATGGCCTGACAGTTCCGATTGCAGAACGCGTGTGACCAGATCCGTGAGCGCGCTCACCCGATAGCAAGAGATCGTCGGTTCAGCATGGGCGTTGCCTACACCGCTATCGTCACTCAAAAAGAGATAGCGCCCATTATTCATCGCTGCCGCCTGCCGCATGAGCAGCTCACTTTCCGCCGCCACGCCGCTTGCGCCTAGGCCAAAGATTTGCACGTCTTTCTGCGCCAGGGTGCGCGCCGCATTTAGGTAGGTGTTGGCTTGGTGGCTGTGGGGCGGTGCGTCAGCGATATGGAACAGCAATCTTTCCCCTTGCCCACGCCGCCAATTTAGCTGGGAGGCGGCCAGCATCGCATCCGCTGCGGCTTCGGGATAGTCGCCGCCCCCAGCGGCATGCTGTGCGCGCAGCCAGCGCTTCATCTGCGCGCTGCGTTTGGTAAATCCGTAATTGCGCACCACATAGGCGTCGCCCTGATCCCGGTACATGATCAAAGCAAAGCGGATATCGACATCCGGCGCCGCGCGGCGTGCAACATTCACCAGCTTGAGTAAATCGCGTTGCAGCCATTCCAGCTCATCGCCCATAGATCCAGTTGCATCGACCACGAAGGCAAGGTCCAGAAAGTGTGGGTTCCAGCCACTATCTTTGATGCCAATTCTCTGCCAGTTCCCACCGCGTTTGAGCGTGGTGACCAAAGCTTGGGTCTGATCATTGGCAAAGGCACGCAATTCAATGTTCTTTGCGCCCCCCGCCCCGAGCAGGCCCGGATAGATCACTGAACGCCCATCCACACCGGAATAGCCCGACCAAAAGGGCGTATCCGCACCAGCCGCACGCAGGGTGAAGAACACGCCGGGTTGGCGGGTTTGATCATATTCTGAGACGAACTCTAGCGCCAAGGGATTGCGAAAATCCGCGATGGGCAAGTTGCTGCGTTTGCGGGCCTCGTTCAGGTAGCGGCGAAACTGTGCGCGATTCAAACCATCGTCGATATCGCCCGCCGTCAACACGCCTGGTTTTGGGGTGCGCGGTGCTCTGGAGCGCGCTGATTCGACGATTACCGCTTCGGAGCGATCATGTGACTCTGAAAGAACCACGGGTGCTGCTGCCTCCGAGACAGCCGGGTCGCCGCCCCCGTCTGAACAGGCAGCAAGGCCCATCATGCCGCAAAAAGCGAGTATTGAGAAACGCTGTATCATTTGGGACTCTCCATAAATGTGCAATTAGCACATAAATCTGCCGCCTTGCGCGAGTCAAGAAAAATGTGTAATTTGCGCATATGATTGATCTGCTGCAAAACCTGTTGGCCCCAATCGCGCGTCTGCTGGTGGCGCGCGGCGTGCTTTTCCCAGAATTTGTTGAGGCGATGAAAGGGCAATATCTGGCCGCTGCACATGCGCGTGCGCGTGCGGAGGATCACAAGGCCACCGATAGCCGCCTTGCTTTGCTCACGGGGTTGCAGCGCCGCGATATCAAGCGATTGAAAGACACGCCTGAGGCCAGGCCAAAGCCCGCCGCTTTGTCGCGCCTTGTGTCACTTTGGCAGACCGATCCGCGTTTCTCGCAGCAAGGCGTGCCGCTCCCCTTGCCGCGCACCGCGCCGGAACCCTCCTTTGACACATTAGCGCGCGAGATCCGGCGCGATGTGCATTCACGGACGCTATTGGATTCGCTTGTGGATGCAGGCACCGTGCGCGTTGAGGGTGGGATCGTCACGCTGGAGCACCGCTCTTATCAACCGCTGGCAGGCTCTGAGGATCAGATTGCGTATCTTGCAGCCAATGCGGGGGATCACCTTATGGCGGCGGTGGACAACGTCTTGGATCAACCGCGACATTTCGAGAGGGCCGTGCATTATGAGCGCCTCACCGCAGAGCAGGTGGCCGAGCTTGACGCGGAGTATCGCAAGGCACAGATGGAGATCCTGCAAACGCTCAGTCAAAAAGCGGCAGCGATGAAGAAACAAGAAACAGGGGTTCATCGGTTTCGCGCGGGGGGCTATACGTTCCACACTGCACGCGCGCCAAAAGAGGGGGAGCGCCCATGAAACGCATAATCTTACTGGCTGTGCTCACCGTATTGGCAACTTGCGAGGCTCCGCGCGACGAGGCGGCAGTTGCTGGTGATAACGCTGTCATCGTGGAGGCACCGGTTCTTGAAGCCGCGCGCAACAGGCCCTGTGAAACGGGCGATGATGACGGGATTGGGGGCACAGGGTGCGAGCCCACGCATTAACAAAGGGGCGATGAAGTTTCCCTCAGTCCCGCTCGGTCCCGTCAACAAACTGCGCCCACAGGTCCGGGCGGCGCTCTTGGGTCAGAGCCTGCGACTGCGCGCGCCGCCATTGCGCCACCGCCCCGTGATCGCCCGAGGTGAGCACTTGGGGGATGGGCCGATCTTTCCAGATTGCCGGGCGCGTGTATTGCGGATGCTCCAACAGCCCGTTTGAATGGCTTTCCTCTTCCATTGAAGCCGCATTGCCCAGCACCCCAGGGAGCAAGCGCACGGTGGCATCAATCATGGCTTGCGCGGCGATCTCTCCGCCGGTCATCACGAAATCCCCCAGCGAAACTTCCTCGACGCCATAATGTTCCAGCACCCGCTCATCGACCCCTTCGAAGCGACCGCAAAGCAAGGTGATGCCAGCGCATTGTGACCAAGCGCGCGCCATGTTTTGGGTAAAGGGGCGCCCGCGCGGGCTGAGGTAAATCAGCGGCCAGGGCCCCTGTGCGCGTGCCATTGCCTCGTCTATCGCGGCGCCCACCACATCGGCGCGCAGCACCATCCCGGCCCCGCCCCCCGCTGGTGTGTCATCCACATTGCGATGACGGGTGAGCCCATGCTCGCGCAGATTATGGGTATGCAGCTGCCATTTACCGTCCTGCAAGGCTTTGCCCGTGAGGCTAAGACCGAGCACGCCAGGAAAAGCCTCAGGGAAAAGCGTAATGATCCGCGCCTGCCAGATACCGACCAGATCCATGGGTTCATCCATCAAAGATCGCGGTTTCAGCGTCGGCTGGATCGCTTTGCGTCCATGAGATAAATTAGGGCGAGGCTTGTTTTGCACGCTCACAACAGCCCCTCCGGCGGGTCGATCACGATGCGGCGCGCGCTCAGGTCCACGGTCGGCACAATCGCGCGGGTGAAGGGGATCAGCGCGCTGGCCGCGCCGTCACGCAATGTAACCTCCAGCAAATCATCCGCCCCGTGATTATGCACCGCTTTCACCTGACCGATTGCCGCGCCCCCTACATCAAACACGTCAAGCCCAACAAGATCCGCATGATAGAACTCATCATCGGGCAGGCTGGGCAATTGATCGCGCGATGCAAAAAGCTCAGTGCCTTTTAGGGCATCGGCCGCCTCTTTGCTGGTGATTTCAACGATACGGGCCGAAAACCCGTTCTTGATCCGCCCAAGCAGCGCAAGCGTGTAGCGATTGCCTGCCGCGTCAGTGAGAGGAGAATAGGTCTCGATATCTTCGGGCACCGCACAAAAGCTCTTGATCCGAACCTCACCGCGCACACCATAAGCACCGCCAATGCTGCCAACTACAACCTTTTCCGTCATCTGGACACTCCTACACATAGGCCCCGCGTTAGCGTGCCCCCCGCCGCATCGCAAAGCTCGCGCGCTTGGCTGCGTTCAAAAAGCACACCGCCAATGAAAGCGAGACCAATAAGAAAGAGGGTGCGAAACAGGCCGAACATGATCCCCTCGCTTTAAGGCTATTGCCCGCCTTGCGCCAGAGGTGTTTCGCCAGCAGCTCTGGCCGAGATCAGCGAAACGCGCTAAGGCGGGATGGGAGGATCAATCATGCAGAAATTCAATATGGGCCGGGTGCCGCCAGTGATGTTCGGGGCGGGGCGTCTGGGCAAAGCGCCAGATCTTGTTGCGCCCTTTGGGGGCGGGCCGGTTTTGATTATTGCGGATGCTGCTCTGGTCGCGCTTGGGGTGGTTGCTCGGCTGACGGACGCTTTGACTGGGGCGGGCGTCTCTTACGAGCTTGCCGCGGATGTTTCAGGAGAGCCCAAAGAAGCGCTGATTGATGAGTTATCTACCCGTGCCCGCGATTGCGGTGCCTCCTGCGTGATTGGCCTGGGCGGAGGCGCGGCGCTGGATACGGCGAAACTGGTGGCCGCGATTGCGCCAAGCGGTGCGCCGATCAAGAGTTTTGCCTTGGGGGCTCAGCCGCTGCCAAAAGGTGGCTTGCCTGCAATTGCCATTCCCACCACCGCGGGCACGGGTTCCGAAGTGACACGCATCGCTGTAATCTCTGCCGCTGATGGGCGCAAATACCCGTATTTCGGCGAAGAGCTGGCTTTTGCCCAAGCAGTGCTTGACCCAGAATTGACACTGAGCCTACCCGCGCATTTGACGGCCTGGACCGGAATTGATGCGGTGGTACATGCGCTAGAGGGCGCAACTGCGCGCAGAACCAACCCTGTGGGGCAGATGTTCGGGCTTGAGGCTTTGCGCATTCTCTCTGGTGCCTTGCCGCGCGCTGTGGCGGATGGCACTGATATAGAAACACGCGGGCAAGTGCTCTGGGGCAGTATGCTGGCGGGCGTTGCGCTCAACAACTGTAGCGCGCATATGGGCCACGCGATCAGTCACGGGATCGGGTCACTGGCCCCTGTGCATCATGGCCATGTGACCGGGCTGGGACTTGAGGTGGCGCTGCCCTGGCTTGTCGAACGTCCTGAAGGAGCGACCGCTTACGCGCTGTGCTCTGAGGCTTTGGGCGGGCCGCGCGAAGCCAAGGCACTGCCCGAGACGTTTTCCACCCTGATGCGCGCCATTGGGATCAAGGCTGAATTGCCTGCCCCATGTGCGGGCTTGAGTGCTGAGGCGCTGGCCGAAGAAATGAAAGCCCCAGCAAATATCGGCATGGCAAAGAATGTGGCCTGCAAACTCACTGGCGCTGATTTGGAGGAACTAGCCGGGCACGTGCTCAAGCTGCCAATTGCGCAGGCGTAAGCTATACTCACCGCGCGTGAAAACCCTGGCCTTTATGCTCCCTTCATTTGGCCAGTAAATACCTTGCGGGGGTGTGGGGGTGCAAAACCCCCACGGCGCAGGATTGGGTTTCGCGCGTGTACTCTACCCGTAGATCGAAATCTCAACAAGGTTCCCATCGGGATCGCGGATATAGATTGACTGGATCGCACCCGTAGCGCCGGTTCGGGGGACAATGCCCTGTTCAATCGGGACGCCGAAGCTCGATAGATGGGCGATCACGTCTCGCAATGCGGTCTCGGTTATCAGGCAAAAATCCGCGCTGCCTGGGAGTGGGCGGCGGGCTTTGGGTTCGAACTCTTTGCCCGCCTCATGCAGATTGATCTTCTGCTCCCCAAAACGCAGCGCCTTTCGCCCGCCGGCAAATTCAACCACCTCCATTCCGAGGGCCGTTGAATAAAAGGCGCAGGTTTCCTCAATAGAGGCAACCGTGAGGACAAAATGGTCGATGCGGTTGATCTTCATGATGTCCTCCCGGTGTCGCGCATGCCCCCGACACGCGAGGGCATGAGGCGTTTAGTTGGTGATGATTTCCGGCCCCATGAGCGCATTTGGCAGCACGGTACTGATCCAGGGCACGTAAGTCACGAGGATCAAGAACACAAACATGATCGCCAAAAACGGCAGGGCAGCGCGCACCACACCCATCATCGACATATTCGCCACCCCAGCGGTCACAAACAGGTTGAGACCGACTGGCGGGGTGATCATCCCGATCTCCATATTCACAACCATGATGATGCCAAGGTGGATCGGATCAATGCCCAGCTCAATGGCGATGGGAAAGACCAGCGGTGCAACGATGACCAAGAGGCCCGAGGGCTCCATGAACTGCCCGCCAATCAGCAAGATCACATTCACGATGATCAGGAACATGACCGGGCCAAAGCCATAGGACAGCATCCATTCGGTGATCTTTTGCGGGATTTGCTCATCTGTGATCACATGTTTGAGCAAGAGCGCATTGGCGATCACAAACATCAAGGTGATGATCAGCTTACCCGCATCGCGCAACGTGTGTAGCGTGTCCTTGTGCCAAAGCGCGGTGACGATGGCATAGGGTTTGCTCAGCAGCGCGCCGCCATTTTTCAGCGGTCCCATATCGCGGTATATGAAGCTTGCCACGAGAAACGCATAGACGGAGGCAACGGCAGCGGCTTCGGTCGGGGTAAAGATCGCCCCGGTCACGCCCGGAATGCCGTAAATACCAATCATGATGATCAAGATCAGCAACAGGCCCCAGCTGGCGTCAAGGAAAGACTCGACCACTTCGCCCATGCCTTTAAACTCACCTTTGGGCATATTCTTGATGCGGGCCATCACATAGATACCTATCATCAACATCGTGCCCGCCAGAATGCCAGGGATCACGCCAGCTAGGAACATGCGGCCCACAGAGACCTCGACCGCTGCTGCATATACGACCATCACGATGGAGGGGGGGATTAAGATGCCCAGCGTGCCCGCATTGGCGATAACGCCTGCGGCAAATTCTTTGGTGTAACCGACTTGGCGCATGGCGGCGATGACGATCGAGCCAATGGCAACCACGGTGGCAGGAGAAGAGCCGGACAAAGCGGCGAACATCATACAGGCCAGAACCCCCGCAATCGCCAGCCCGCCGCGGAAATGCCCGACAAGTGCAATTGAGAACCGGATAATGCGCTGCGCCACCCCGCCCGTGGACATGAAAGACGAGGCCAGGATGAAGAAGGGGATGGCGAGCAAGGTCGAATGCCCCTCAAACGCTTCGAACAAGGTTTGCGCCACGGAGGCGAGCGAGCTGTCAGAAAAGACCAACAGAAAAACGATGGACGAAAAGCCGAGCGAGATCGCAATCGGCACGCCGATCAGCATCAGGCCAATGACCATCACAAAGAGAATTAGGATTTCCATTACTCTTGGTCCTTCAACTTGGCTGCGGCGGCCGCGACGTCATCTTCGGCCTCATGGCTAACGATGATCATGTCTTGCTCACCTTTCCAAACCCGAATGCCGACTTGGAGAAAGCGCCAGACCAGCAGCGCCATAGAGATTGGTAGCACCACATAAGGCACCACTTTTGGCATTTTCTCGTAAGGATCGCCGTCGTTGAACACATCCTCCAGCCAGCGCATAAAGCCGGGCACGGGGATGTCTTGGGTTTCATACCAGCCTTGACCGCGCACCTCTTTGAAGCCGGTCGGGAACCAATGCCCAGAGGTTGGGTTCAGGTTCGCATAAGGTGCCCAGTAATCCCATGCCCCCTTTAAGAGCAGTAGGGAATAGGCCAAACAGACCGCAACCGTTATCAGCGCGAAGACGCGCTTGGTGGCTTGCGGCATGGTATTAACCACCGCATCAACGCCCAAATGCAACGTGTGTTTCACTGCATAGGACGCACCCAGCAAAACCAGCCAAGCGAACAGAAACACGGTCAGCTCCAGCGCATAAAAGATATTCGAATTAAACCCGTAACGCGCCACCACATTGGCAAAGGTCATCACTGTCATCACCCCAAGGATGATGGCAATCAATGTTTCTTCTATGCGGTCAGTGACGCTCCGGGGACCAGCTAGGGAAGTCGCCATAGGGATCCTCGTTTGCAAAAAGGGGTACTGCTTTGACAACAGCACCCCTTGGAAAAGTTTGATCGGTGTCTGTGATTAGTTCGCGGCGTTGATCGCTTGTGCGGCGTCGATATTGTCTTGCCCCACATCACCTGCGAATTTCGCCCAAACCGGCTTCATCACATCAACCCAAGCTTGGCGCTGCTCTGGTGTCAAAGTGCGCACCACACCGCCCGCATCAATGATGGATTGTTTGGCGGCATTGTTCACAGCGGTGGATTCCGCGTTGCGGGTTGCGGTGACTTCGGCAACGATGGTCAGGAATTGCTCGCGCACATCGGCGGGCAGACCTTCAAGCCAGTCAATATTGGTCACGAGAAGATAGTCGATGATGCCGTGATCGGTTTGTGTGACGCCGTCTTGGACCTCAAAGAACTTCTTGCCATAGATGTTGGACCAAGTGTTCTCTTGACCATCCACAACGCCTTGTTGCAATGCGCCATACACTTCGGAGAACGCCATTTTCTGAGGCGAGCCGCCGATAGCCTCCATCTGCGCAACCAGAACATCAGAGGACTGCACGCGGAATTTCAAACCATTGGCATCGGTTGGGGCGATAAGGGGCTTATTGGCGGACATTTGCTTCATGCCGTTATGCCAATAGGCCAGCCCTTGCAGGCCGCGCTTTTGCATACTGTCCAGCATCGCTTGACCGGCATCAGAGGCTTGGAAGGCTTCTACAGCGTTGATGTCTTTGAACATGAAGGGCAGATCGAAAATGCGGAACTGCTTGGTGAATTTCTCGAATTTGGACAGGGACGGCGCGGCCAGCTGAACATCGCCTTGCAGCATTGCCTCTAGCACTTTGTTGTCATTATAGAGCGTGGAGTTCGGGAAGACCTCCATGCACATTTTGCCGTTCATCTCGTCATTGATGCGCTGTTCTAGCAAAGAGGCTGCGATGCCTTTGGGGTGCTTGTCCGTGTTGGTCACATGGCTGAATTTGACCACGATCTCGCCGCTGTCGCAGGCTGCGGATGCAAGGGATGGGACGGATGCAACCGCTGCAATGCAGGCGGCTTTCAATAGTTTCTTCATGGGTTCCTCCTAGGTGGCGCTTATTTCTTGTCTGCGCCGATGGGTCATAGAAAAGGAATCGCTTAGAGTTATGGCAATAGAAAATTTCATCCATATATAAACTCCAATAATCGCGGGCAGTTAGGCGCGGATCACGATGCCCCTTGCCAATTTGCCCGAAATTTCGGACAAAATTTTCATGCAGCACCCGGCCCTTTTCACCAAACATCTGATCGCGGGTTTGATTCTTTATGTCGCGATTGCGCTTGGTCTCGCGGCCTTGGTCTATCAGCAAACCTTGCATGCGGGGTTAGAGGTGGTGCGGGCCAATGGGATCGTGCGCCTTAATGAGGCGGCGAGCCGGTTGCGCCTGCAAGTGGATGCCTATCGCGCCTTGGTGAATGTGATCGCCAATGAGCCGCAGATCGCGCAGGCGCTGGTCTTTGGCCGCTTTGATCACATCCAGCCGGTGTTGCAGAATTTTGAGGCCACCTATGGTGCCTGGCGCGTCGATGTGGCGGATCCCTCGGGGCGGGTTCGGGCCTCGTCGCGCGCTGGTTACATTGATAGCTTTGTGCCTGGCAGCATCTTTCGCGCCGCCATGAATAACCGCTTGGGCTTTGAGCATTCCTTGCAAGAAGGGCAACGCATCATCCGTCTGAGCCGCGCTGTCAAAGGCAGCGGCGCGCGCCCGCAAGGGGTGGTCGTGGTGAGCGTTTCTCTGGCCGATCTGGAATTTGAATGGCCTGTGAGCCCCGAGCCCATATTGTTTTTCAATTCCGAAGGGCTCTCTTTTTCGTCCAACCGCCCTTATCTGCTGCTTTTGTCCCGTAGCGAAGATCCAGAAGAGGCTGAGTTGGATCTGCGCTCCGTTGCTGCTTTGGGCCGCACGCAGCTTTGGCAATTTCGCCCACCACAAGGGGAGACATCCCAAGTGCTGCTGGAAGAGATCTATGTGCCCCATCTCGATCTTACCGCCGCGATCTTGCTCAGTACAGAACAGGCTCGGGCAACGGCGGTGTTACGCGCGGCCTTGGTTCTGGCGGGTGCCCTAGTGATTGGCTTGATTGCCGCCATTATCGCGCAGCAACAACGCAGACTGGCTGTGGAGGCGCGCCATTCCGCCGAGCTGGAAACCCGCGTTGAGGCCCGCACCTATGAGCTGCGCAAGGCACAAGCCGAACTGGTCGAGGCCTCAAAACTCGCCGCATTGGGCCGCCTCTCCGCAGGGATCAGCCATGAGCTGAACCAACCTTTGGCCGCGATTTTGAACTTTGCGCAAAACGGTCAGAAATTTCTAGAGCGCAGCAAGCCAACGAAGGCTGCGGAGAATTTCGCCCTGATCTCGGGGCAAATCAACCGGATCACGCGGATCATTGGCAATCTGCGCACCTTTGCCCGCCAAGAAGCCGCCGCCACAGATCGCATAGATTTTGGCCAAGTCACGCGCTCGGCTTTGGCCCTGTGCGAGGAAGATCTGAGCGAGGTGCAGGTGACACTTGATCTGACGGCGAACCCCGTGCCGGTGCTGGCCGGGCGCGTGCGTCTTGAGCAAGTGATTTTGAACCTCATCACCAATGCGCTGGATGCCATGAAGACCAGCACAGTCAAGCACATTACCATCACCCTGACCGATCAAGCCGAGCTTACCATCCAGGACACAGGCCATGGCATCACCGATCCCTCCCGTCTGTTTGAACCTTTTTACACAACCAAAGAACTGGGTGCCTCCAAGGGGCTTGGCATGGGGCTTGCGCTGTCTCATGGGATTATCGCCCGCTTCGGCGGTGAGCTGAGCGGGCGAAACACGGGCACTGGGGCGGCCTTCAAAATTTCTCTGCCATTGGAAGGTGAAAGCGATGTTACATAAAGTGATCTTGATCGAAGATGATACGGATTTGCGCCGCTCGATTGAGCAGACACTAGAGCTGGCGGATTTAGAGCCAATCGCGACCAATGGCTTTACCCAGGCCAGGCGCTCCATCCGTGCCAATTTTCGCGGGGTGATTTTGTCGGATATCCAAATGCCCGATCAGAACGGCTTTGATGTGCTGCGCTTTTGCCAAGCCAAAGACCCCGATCTGCCGGTTATTTTGCTCACAGGTCACTCTGACGTGCCCACAGCTATGCGCGCCATGAAAGAGGGGGCCTATGATTACCTGGAAAAACCTTGCGATCCTGACCGGCTTGTGGAGGTGCTGAGGCGCGCGCTGGAACACCGCGCCCTTGTGCTGGAAAATCGCTCCATGCGCGAAGAGCTTGAGGATATCGGCAAACACCCGCAGCAAGGTACATTGGCAGAGCAGCTAGAGCTGTCCGAGCGCCAGATCATCGCCCAGGCGTTGAAAGAGGCCCAAGGCAAAGTCTCCATCGCAGCAGAGCGTTTGGGAATTCCCCGCAACACGCTCTATGATCGTATGGCCAAGCTGAACCTCGTGGCGCGTGATTTTCGTGGGTAGCACCTACGACCTTCGCAACCTTGACCTGATGCGCCACAACTCCAGCCCATATTGTAGAGCCTGAAAGAGAGCCCCCGCCTATGCTTCGTTACCAGTTTGACCCGCCTGAGTAGCGCCGCGGATCTTTCAACCTGATCTATTTCCACTCTGGCCAAAACGCGGGGGGCCGATGACGACCAAGCCGAATGGGCGGCGTTTATGTGGGAACTGAAACCCTGGGGTGCATCTAGTTTTCTTAAGGCAAGGGGGGAATTGTGAAAGGCCCAAAGAGACACTCGAGCGCGGAGTTACAAAAATCCCCTCTATTCAACACACAACCTCTCCTCTATACTTTGGGGTAGCGGGGCGCAAAGACCCCATATCAAGTCGAGCGGATAAGAGGATGATAGGCGATGCGATGTCCCTTTTGCGGCAATGTAGATACTCAAGTCAAAGATTCACGCCCTGCTGAGGACCATGTGGCGATCCGGCGGCGGCGCTTTTGTCCGGCCTGTGGCGGGCGCTTTACCACCTATGAGCGTGTGCAGCTGCGGGATTTAGTCGTCATCAAATCCACCGGCAAGCGCGAAGATTTCGACCGTGATAAGCTGGAGCGCTCGATCCGCATTTCCATGCAAAAGCGCCCCATTGAACCCGAACGCATTGACCAGATGATTTCCGGTTTGGTGCGGCGGCTGGAATCGATGGGCGATACCGACATCCCGTCTAAGACCATTGGCGAGATTGTGATGGAGGCCCTGGCCCGTATCGACACCGTGGCCTATGTGCGCTTTGCAAGCGTCTATAAAAATTTCCAAGCGGCGGATGATTTTGATAAATTCGTTGCCGAGCTACGCCCCGAAGGATCCCCAAGCGAATGATGGGCGCGTGACGGACGATATTCGTTTCATGCGCATGGCGCTTGCCCTAGGGCGCCGGGGTTTGGGGCGTGTATGGCCCTGGCCCTCGGTCGGCTGCGTCATCGTGAAAAACGGCCGGGTCATTGGTCGCGGCGTTTCTGACAAAGTGACAAAGCGCCACGCTGAGCCCGTTGCCCTGGCCCAAGCCGGTGCGCAGGCGCGCGGGGCGAGCGTCTATGTCACGCTGGAGCCCTGCTCGCATCATGGCAGCACACCTCCTTGCTCTGATGCGTTGATTGATGCGGGCGTTGCGCGGGTTGTGACGGCATTAACCGACCCAAATCCTCTGGTCGCAGGGCGCGGGCTAGAGCGGATGCGCGCCGCAGGGATTGAGGTGACAGAAGGCATTTGCGCAAACGAGGCGCGGGCCGATCACATCGGCTTCTTGCGCATGATCACGAAAGGACTGCCCTTTGTGACGCTCAAGCTGGCCAGCTCCTTTGATGGGCGCATCGCCACGGCCTCGGGGCAAAGCCAATGGATCACCGGCCCTGAGGCCCGGCGGTATGTGCATGCCCTTCGCGCCAACCATGATGCGGTGCTTGTGGGGGGCGGAACCGCGCGTATGGATGATCCAAGCCTCACCGTGCGCGGGCTTGGCATGTCGCATCAGCCGGTGCGGGTGGTTGCCTCGCGCCGCCTTGATCTCCCGCTTACGGGCAAGTTGGCGCAGACCGCGCGCGACGTCCCTCTTTGGCTTTGCCATGCAAAAGGCGCGGATCCAGAGCTCTGCTCGGCCTGGGATCACCTGGGGACAAAGCGGCTCGAATGCGACGTCTCAGGCGGTCAACTTGATCCTATCTCCATGCTCAAAGCCCTGAGCGATCAGGGCATCACCCGCGTCTTTTGTGAAGGAGGCGGTGCACTCGCGGCCTCTTTGCTTGAAGCGGGCTTAGTGGATCAGCTGATAGGGCTCACCGCAGGGCTTGCGATCGGCGCGGAAGGCCTGCCCAATATCGGCGCGCTTGGACTGGACAATCTCCACAACGCTCAGCGATTTGAGCTGTGCGAGGCCCGCCCCATAGGGGCGGATGTGCTGCATATCTGGCGCTCATCGCCATAGGTAAGCATAGCCGGCAAGCAGCCCCTGTAGCTTTCCCAAAACGCCGCCGCCCGGCCATCTCACGGATGGATCATTCAGCCGCTCGATAAGCGTCTCAACCGGGCAAGGCCGCCCGGTCCTAGGGTCGAAATAGCGCGGATAGTCGATCAGGACAGCATGGACGAGACCGTGCAGCGACAGCTGCACGCCCCGCCGCTCTGGAATGGAACCAAGATCCGTAGTCAACCCCCAGCCGGCATAGAAAGGCGCGCCAAGCGTCGTTACGGGCACGCTGCGAAGCAGCGCCTCAAAGCCAATAAGAGAGGTCATGGTCCAAACCTCATCACACACAGCCAGCGCTTGCGCTGGCTGTGTGTTCCTCAGCACCAGATCCGCCTCGCCCCCCTCAATCTGGCCAGGGCGTAGCCCTGCCTCCACATCTGGGTGAGGTTTGTAGATCAGCAAACCCTCCGGGTTTGCTGCCCGCACCGCCTTCAAGAGAGCAGCGTTGCTGCTCACGTGCCCAGCCCCTTTCAAGATGGACGCATCATCCTCGACCTGCCCCGGCACCAGGATCCTGCGCCCGTTTGGCAGCGGGGGGAGCGTAGCTCCCCCGATGTTGTATTTGCTAAGACCCGTTTGGGTGATGGCCCGGATGAGGGCTTGCGCCCTCATCTCCTGGTCGGGACGCAAGCTTGCGCGGGCTTTAATCAGCTCTTCAAGCCGCGAGGGGCGCGCCGGGTCGTAATAAATCCCAAGATCATCCACCACCAAAGAGGCCGCAGGGGTCAGCGCGGCCCCCAGCCCCTTGGAGCGTAAGAACCCATCTTCAACATGCAGCGCACCTTGATGTGCATCGCTCGCTTTACTGGCCCAGATCATCCACGGGCGATCGCTCCTAGGGGTCTCTTTGAACCGCAGCGCCTTATATCGCCCGAAATTCTTATTCAGAGCCCGTCGCTTCCATAGCCTTATACCCGAGGCCACATAGCCGCGCCGATCCGCCCGCCAGGCGCGGGTTTGCTCGAACAGGCTCTCTGCCGCATCTTCATAGCTGCACAGCCGATCCAAAACCGGGTCATACCATTTCGGATAGAGCAGCATCGCGGCGGCAAAGAGCTGCGCACGGGTGAGCCGTCTTTGGCGGCGCTGCACGGGAAATGCATCCTCTGTCAGCCCCCACCCGGCATAAAAGGGCTGACCATAAACATGGGGACGATGACCGGCAAAAATCGCCTCAAACCCCATTTGGCTTGACACCGTATAAACCGCAATCGCCCCCTCAAGCAGCGCCCAAGGCGAGCAGGGCTGGGTGTGAAGAGAGACGCGCGCGGTTTCCTGCTCTGGCCCGAAATAGCCTACGCGCCCGCCCGCCAGAGCTTCAGGATGGGATTTGATCAAGACCCGCGCGCCCGGATGATTTTCTTGCGCCCAATAGAGCATTTCCAAAAACCGGTTCTGATCCGCGCCCGAGGCCAGCACAGAAGCATCCCCTCGGCTCTGATCCAGCACCAGCACATAGCCCGGCGCAGGGGGCTGGATGTCAGGATCATAGGCGCTGTATTTGGTCAGGCCGGTTTCTTTAAGACGTTCGATTGCGCCGCGCGCGCGATCAAGCAGGGCGGTGTCGTCCAAGGGGTGGGTGCTGAGCAGAGTTTCCAGATCCGATGGCGCGCTTGGATCAAAATGCACCCCGCTGTGATCAATCAATAGCCCCATGGGCGCGGTGCGCTTGTGCCGCCCCACAAAGAGCGAGCGCAGCCAGGCATCCTCAACCCGTATCAGCTTAGCACCGGTCTTTGCTGCCATGGCCTCGCCGCGATGGGATGTGGGCGATTTACCCCAAACCGCAATCAGATCCCCAGCGCCGGGTCGCCCAAGAGACAAGCGATAGCCCGAAAGCGCTAAAATCCGGCGCAGGCCCGGCTGCCAGAAGAACCCGCCGTTAAATGCAAAAAGCCGCCGAGCTTCTATTGGGTCGGCGGCTTTGCGGGCTGGGCCCTGGTTCATTGCCTAGTTGGTCCCGCTGCTCGCAAGGCTGTTGACCGAATTGACCGATTGCGCTGTGCCCAAGAAGGCCGCAACCGCTTTGTTGAATTGGTTAAAGGGCGCTTCGGTCACATAGAGCGTATCCCCATCCCGGATCGCAAAGTCGCGTGCTTTGAACATACCGTTGGGCTCGGTGAGGTTCAGCACATAGACAAGCCGCTGCGGGCCGGTCAGATCATTGCGGTTCAGCACATCATTGGCGATCGAGGCAGGCTCATCGCGCAGAACAAACACGCCCGTTGGATCGGCGTTAAACGGATTGAGCCCGCCCACCTGCGCAATGGCTTCCAGCGCCGAAAGGGTTTGGGTGGTAAATGTCACGCGAGCCTGACCACCGGTGGCCCCAAGCGCGGTAAAGGCGCGGGTGTCTTCTTCGACCAAGATGCGATCACCGTTGCGCAAGGCAATGTCGAGCTCTGGGTTGTCATAAAGATCTTCGAACCAGATTTTGCCACTCTGATCGCCGCGCATCACTGTCACCTGCGCAATGCTTGGGGGCACAGAGACCCCGCCAGCGCGCGCAAGCATGGAGGCAAGGGTGCGGGTTGGGCGCTCAATCGCATAGACCCCCTGCCCTGTCACAGCGCCCAAAAGCGTCACTGTTGCCCCATCACCTGCAAGGCGGCGCACCTGCACCTGCGGATCGGGGGTTTGTTGTTCAAGACGGCGGGTAATGACCGCGCGGATCGTGGCAGGGCTATTGCCCGCCGCTTTGATACGGCCAGCATAGGGTATAAAGATATGCCCTGTGCCATCCACTTGGATCTCTTCCAAAATGGCGACCGGCTGACCTTGCGCGCCCAAAAGCGGCTCATCCACGTTCTCCCAAACCGAAACCCCCAGCGTATCGCCTGGGCGGATCGTGTCAGAGCCCACAATGCGCGCATTTAAGAAAGCGTCAGAAAAGCCCAAGGCGGGCACAAAATCAGTTGCTTGGGTGACGCGGTCATCTACTGCAACGATATAGGCATTGCCCTTGCGCTGCACAGAACCGTCAAAAATCTGCTTCTTGGTTGGGCCTACCTGCGGCAGACCGCAGCCTGCGAGCATAGCGAAAGCCAGAACCGCCGCGACACTGCGCGCCCACGAAAATCCATAGATTGCCACTGCTTGGTCCCCTTGACCTATGTCACTGCCTCGAAAAACGCCTCTTTTTGGGCGTGAATTACAGCGAATGATAATCAAATACGCGAAAAAATAAAGCGCTTTGGCAGGCGCGACACAAAGCACGGCACAACCTGTGGCTTATGAGCCATGATCAAATTCCACTTTTTTCCTCAAAGATGAGAATTCTGGGCTCATCCGTTAAAGCGCTCGGATCGGTGCGAGCAGCGCGCCTGCACCCGAATCGCTGGTGCGACTTTAGGACACGAGCCCCGCAAGCTTGGCTTTGCCTACCGAATGTTAACCGTGATATAGAAACAGTGCGGCGCGCAAGGCCCGGATTGTTATTTTCTAAATGCATAAATTGCGGATTACTTTCTTTGGGAAGATGGCAATTTTGCGGTGAACCGCCCAGATCGGAGCGCGGTATTTGCAAAATAAGGCGACATGCGTCGGGCTTAATGATCGCACCGGCAGAGCTATAAAATTAAGCCTATTGGCGCACTTTTCGGGCGGTCAAAACGCCGCCCAAACCCCAACATTTATGGCAGCATTGGGGCGCAATCCCCTATGAAACTTTAAAATTTTGCTCAATGTTGCGCGGTCTGGAACCTATTGTTTCAAAATCGGTATATTAACAGAACACCCAAACTGCGGGTACCAATAGTTCAAAGTTCGATCCCCCACGGACCGCGTTTGTTAGCGAGTTAAGAAAGGTAGAGTTATGAATATGAAGGTTGACGCAGGTATCGCCCCGAATATGGTTGAAGATGCTGCACGAGCGGCGGCAGAAGCAATTTTCCAGCGAGCTATGGCAAGTGAAGCCGGGTTGGCCGGGCTGCTTGGAAATGGTGTTGGGAATGGCGGCGCGATTTGGAGCCCGGCTAATCTTGACCTTTCACAGCTTCAAGATGCGCTCGGCGAAGCTAAAGATGCTGCCCTCAATGGTATATTCGACGGCCCAGGCCCTGCCCAGCTTGACACGGACGTTCTTGAGACTAGGACGGTGGACAATTATGGTAACCCCGCATGGCACGCTGGTGATTTCGACGCCAAAACACTCCGCGAACTCATAGAAGCGAGAGCGGGCTCTGGCCAATCCGATGCTTTAGGGGCTACAGATCAGGGCGCCGATCAAGCCGTTAATGTGCAAGAGGACGATCAATCCATCACAAATACTGAGAACTTTAATCTCTCGGTAGAACGTTTCGAACAGGAAGGCACCGCAGGCGGGCAAATACCTGAGTGGATTATGCCCAAACGCTGGGATGACTACACTGGTATTGACGGTGTTGAGCTCATCCAAAATGGTGGCTTTGAGGATCATGCGGATCTGAACGGCGAGCCCTGGGCCACACTCCCAGAAGTTGCGGGTTGGACAGTCACTGAAGGCTCGCTCCAAATCCAAGAAGGCACGCATGAAGACACGCCCGAGGTGCATGATTCACAATCCATATTACGGCTCGGGGGCGTTGGTGGAGATGCGGGTACAACCATTGAACAGCCCGTGAGCGTGCGCAATGCTGGTGTGCATGAGTTTAAGTTTGACTTCTCGCCCCGCGATGGAGCGCAGGCTCAAGAGCCCAGCCAGATCGAGATTTTGGTCAATGGCGAGGTTGTCGGCACCGTATCGAGTGATCAGGTGGGTTTTGAGGCACATGAATTCCGTGTCTACCTGCCCGCAGGCGATAACACGGTGGGCTTTCGTGAAGCGGGGGCCGAGGACAGCGCTGGCGTGCTGATCGACAATGTGTCCCTGCGCCGCTCCGGTGCGCAGCATCCTGGTGATGTGGCCAATGTGGATGATATACCGCAAGACGTCTACTACCCCGCTTGGCTCCAGGGACTGTGCTTGCCCAAAGAGCCTCCGGTTATGCCAAGCCTGAACCTTGATCTGGATATCGATATTGACATCAATGTGACCTACAAAGAGCGCGAATGCGAGCCAGAGGTTGAGGGCGTAGTTGAGGTCACTCAAGGCCGCATCTGGGGCGATCCGCATTTCGTTGGGGCTGATGGTGGCAAATATGATGTGCAGGGCGAGGCTGGCAAATGCTACAACATCCTCTCTGACACTGGCGTTCAGATGAATGCGACGTTTAAAGAGTTTACAAACCCTGGCACAACCGTGGTTGAGCAAGTCGGCTTCACCACAGAGGAGGGTAAGTTCACCGTCAATTCAGACGGAACCGTTGAAATCTTCTTTGAGAACGATAGTGGTGAAGTTGGAACCGTGCTCGTTTCAAGCCCAGGCGAATATCTGCATGGCGCTGTCACGATCAATGATCAAGGACATGTTATCGTAAATGCTGGGGAGTATGAGATCACCTTTGACAAGTTCGATACGCGCGTTGGCGGCTTTATCAACAATATCGAAATCCGCTCGGATGATGCGAACTCCGATGGCAAACTGCCCTCCGGGCTTTGGGGCGCGACGGTAGATGGTGATGGCGAAGCCCGTAATGGTGATGCAGGTAAAGGCACCCAGGGTGGCGGCGCGATTGAGGGTCTGGACGGCGAAATCACTGAACGCGGCGATAAAACCACCGTTGAGCTTTACGAGGTGGATAACGTCTTTGACACAGATTTCGAGAATTTCAACGTGTTCCAACCGACGTTCTCAATGAATGATTTTGAGATCGAAATCGATATCGACATCAATTTGGGCCATCATAGCTACGCCTCAGTGCTCAGAAGTGACGACCCAGAGCAACAGCGTCGCCCCGTAGACGCAGACTAACCCTCACCCCTTTTGGGTGGGCCCCCACAAGCAAAAATGCAGCATGTTTACCGCATGCTGCATTTTTCGTGTCTCTGCGATGTTGCTCGGCAGAAAAATTTGGCAGGAAAATATCGACAAAAACCCACGCGCGGGTCCAGCCCCGCACGATAATTGCCGGCGTCGTCCTGCGGAGGGCTTACTCAATCATCCCCAGAAAAGGTGGTCGCCGGACTTACCGGCGGCCGCGTTTTTTGTTTTTCCAGAAGGGCGGCACATCGCCTGCCATGATGCAGCCATAGGGATCGATATAGTCTTCGATCTCAGCCAGATCATAGCTCTTGATCTGCGCGACCACGTTATCTGCGCTCTTATAGCTTGAGGGCAGTTCCGAAGCATCCACGCCCCCCGCCCAAAAGCGCACATCAAGCCCCTTGGTCTCAGCCTCAAGCATCTGGTCAGGCGTAACCGAGCCCATGCGCCGCTTATGTTCAGAGCGCGAAAAATTCCGCCCCGCCCCATGCGGACTAAAGCCCAGACCATGCCCCGCATCCTTGCCGCGCACGACCAAGACAGGCTCAGACATATTCAGCGGGATCAGCGTCAACCCCGTAGCATCTGCCGCATATCCATCCCAGGCCGGGGTCGCGCCTTTGCCGTGGTAATAGAGATCGCCGCGTTTGAAGACGAAGTTATGCTCATTCCAAAACCGCTCCCCCACATCGCCGATCCGCGCCGCCTCGATGGTGGCTTGGTGAATGGCGTTATGGTTGGCCTTGGTCCATTTACGGATGATTTGCAGCGCCTCCCAGTAATCGCGCCCCTCTTGGGTATCGGCGGGAATCCAGGCATTGCCCTTTGGCGTTTGCGGCGAGAGCTCCTTGCGGAACTTTTCAGCCGTAATCATCCCGTTTTTATAGAGCACCGCGCCAGGCCCGCGTGAGCCGTGATGCGTGATCATCGCCGTGCGGCCCGTCTTGCGCGAGCGCCCCACAAAGAGGAAGTGATTGCCATCCCCTTGCGTGCCCATATGCTCTTGCGCCATGCGGATGGATTTCGGATTTGAGAGGAACGGGTTCTCGCGAAACGCATCAAGCAGGTTCAAAGAAACCGTGAAACGCTTGCCCTGAGGCCGCCCGCCTGGACCGAAATGCGTCACGGAATAGGCCGCATCCAGAACCGCTTTGGGATCTGCATCGCCCAGATCCGTCATCATGACCGAGCAACAAATATCCGCCGAGTGCATGCCTGGATGGATCGCATTACGCGCCGCCGCCACACCGCCCACAGGGATGGTGCCAACAGGACCAGCGGGGCAGGCATCGGGCATGATCGCCCCGGCCTCAATCGTGGGCACGCGCATGAGCGCTGTCATGGTTTGACGAACTTTATCGACATTATCCTCTTCATCTGGGTGATCAATGTCGATGTTTTCGTGAAAAGGCACAGCGCCAGTTTCACGCAGATCCAGCGTTGGTGGCACGTCAGGGATTTCCCCCGCCAGCTCGCCCCGGATTTTCACCAGACCAAACCCCTCGGCCCGCAACGCATTGGCCCGCTCAAGCAAAGCCGGAAATTGCGCACCGGGGCGATGCCCCCAGTCTTTAAGATGATCACCCGTGACGGGGTCGAATTCTGTGTTTTCGCTCAACATTGTTTTACTCCAATGATCGTCAAATCGGTTTCAATAGGTGGCGTTGTGAAGGGGGCCACGTATTCTGTCGTTCATGTACATGTTTTAGCATGGCGCTGGCCTAAGGCCGAAAACTAGCCGATATCAGGTTATATCACTGATATTTATAGATATTCCCCACGGAACTGATGACCTTGATCGTGACGCAAGATAAGTCTGGATCGCATATTATCGAAATGGATAAGCGCCCTGCCCTACACCCCTATAAACTTCATCGGAACAGAATCGGTCAGCCAGACCCCGTTATCTGCTTGGTAGAATTCAAACTCCTCAGCATGCATCCCAGCCGCATCAATCGTGAGCACATAGGGCGTGCCGTGGCGCGCGCCCACGCGTTTGGCGGTTGCCGTATCTGCCGATAAATGCACATGCTGGCGCGTGCCCGGAACAAGACCCTTTGCGCAGATCGAGCCCAAATTGCGCGTCGCAGTGCCGTGATAAAGCACATCTGGCGGCGTAATCGCAGGCAACTCCAAGCGCACCTCTACTGAATGCCCTTGCGCAGCGCGAATGCGTTTTTTGTCCGACGATAGGGTAAATCGCTGCTTGTCATTGCTTTTGACCACATGATGCAACCGCTGCTCAGAGACCCGAAATCCATGCGCGTTCAATTGCCTCAGCAGCACATCCACAGGCGTCCAGCCCTGCTCATCAAGTGCAATGCCCATGCTTTCAGGCGCATGGCGCAGCACGAAAGAGAGGCGTTTGCTTATTTTTTTATCATCCATTTTCTTACTCCGCGATCTTCATCAAAACGCCCCGGCGACAAATGGGAGACGAAACAACCCAGGGACCCGCCCTGCGCAAGAATGGGCTCGCGCATTTGCCATCTGGGCGCTGGCAAGGAGGGGAGTCGAACCCCATCAGTACACCTGGAAGTTTTGGAGCCATGTAGTTCCGTCAAGCATTCGCCGGGGCTGTTATCTGTTCCAGGGGACAAGAAATCGTGAGACGCCTTTTGGCGATCATTTTCAGTGATGTAGTCCCACGGGCATTCCCCTGGATATATCCTTTCATATTATTGGTCAGAGATGAAGGATTTGAACCTTCGGCCTCCGTGGTCCAAGCACGGCACTCTAACCAGACTGAGCTAATCCCTGTATATGTGTTCAAAAGAGGACGACTTAACGCCCCCAATAAGGTTTGGCGACAAGTGGTTGGTGAAACGTTACCTGCTCTACCGGACTGAGCTACGGGTCCATAGATTTGGAGGACCCGGCGGGATTCGAACCCGCGACCTGGGCGTTAGAAGCGCTGTAGTTCCACCAGCATTCGCCAAGATGTATGTGTGCGGCGACAAGTCGGCCTAAAATATGACCGTGACGAAACAGGGCTTATGCTCTACCGGGCTGAGCTACTTGCACGAACCCATTCAGGCGCATGCAAGGCAGGATTCGAACCTGCGTCCGTAAGATTAATGTAGTTCCGTCGGCATTCGCCGCGTTTGTTCCTTTTCGTTGTGGTTCAAGCGGACAAGAAAAGAGTGAGACGCGTAACATGTTAAAGATGTAGTCCCACCGGCATTCCGCCCGAGATGTTTTGGTTGCGGTGACAAGGGGGACGCGAGACATTTTCCTGAGCTACTTGATTTCTCAAGGCGCGACTTGAACGCGCGACCTCCAACCCGTGGCTGGCGCTCTGACCTGTAGTCCCGCGGGCATTCACCGCGATGTTTTGATACGACGACAAGGGGATATCGGGACATGCTCCAGCATTCTGCATCTTTGAACTATACACCGAAATTCGGTGCAGCGTGGTCGCTAACCACGCATCTCTGGCGTGAACTGTAGTCTCGACGGCATTCGTCGCTAAATTTCTCGAGCGGCGACAAGGGGATGGCGGGAGATCTCTTCCAGAGCACCGGGATTAACCAGTGTCGGGGAATCGAACCCCTATCCGAAGATGTTTGGACCATGTACTCTCGCCAGCATTCGCCGCGTTTCGCTTTATATTTTCATTTCCGTTTCCTTTGGCAGCAAGCGCTGCGCCTGTTCTGTTTGTCCCTGGCAAACCAACTCATGGATCTGCCGTGCGAGGGGCGTTGCATCGCTCACCTCTAAAATCCCGCCAAGATAGCTTGGTACATGGGCCGGGGCGATCCCGATTTGAATGGCCCGCCGCTGCATGGGGGCCAGGTTCAGATCTTTGTCTGGATCCCATTGCACCCGGTTCGGGCACGCCTCAAGCTCTTCTCGCCAAGCCTCATGATCACCATAGACACCCGCATCAAAGCTGCTGAGGCAGGATTGCGCGATCAGACCTTCGAAGACAGCCCGTTTCAGAGTGAGGCGCAAAACCACCGCTTGACCCGCATCTTTGAGCCCCCATCCGCACCGATACATCATCCACAGAAAGGATGGCTTGATCCAGGTCATGCGCGTCTTGGAGAAGGCAGGCACATCAAGGCTGCCCGCCGCAAGCGCTGCATCTCCAATCGCATGGTTATAGGCCTGATAGACCGTCAGCTGATCTGCGTCATGCGCGGCAAAAACCGGATATTTTAATACTTTACTTTCCATAACAATTCCAAAATCACCGGCGACAAGGGGGTGACGAGTACAATTACTGATGCGTCTACTCTTCCGCCACATCGCATGCACGATGGTGGGTTTCGCACCCACACGGCCCAAGGGCCATCAGTCCCTAATGTAGTCCCGTCGGCATTCGCCGCGTTGGTCTCCTTTAATTCGTTTCCTGCACCCGCGTGGCCATGAGCCGCTCGACGGCTTTATCCAGCCGGACAGGGGCAAAATCGCACGCATCCACACCCACATTCCCGCGCCGCTCGGCCGAGATGAAGTCACGTTTATGTGTGTGGCAGTGCAGATGCACCGATTTGCCAAACCAGCCGTCCCATTCTTCAATTGGATAGTGGAACAGCACCACACGCACACCATTGCATTTGATCCGCCGATAATCGCGCCCCCAGCCCTTGGGGTCGTGATTGCCCTGGATCAGCTCGATACGCCCGTTCAACTTCGCCAGATAGGTCTCGGCGGGCGCACCACTCATGGTGAAATCCCCCAAATGATAGACCGTGTCCTGCGGCCGAACGCGGGCATTCCAGTTTGCGATCAAGGTTGCGTCCATTTCCTGCACGGATCTGAACGGGCGCCCTGCGAGCGATATGATATTGGCATGCCCAAAATGGGTGCAGCCCGTTACGAAATCCGTCATCTTTTCATTCCTTAGGTGGCTCAGGCGGACAAGAGAAAGGCGAGACATATCGCATTTTTCAAGAATGTAGTCCCACCGGCATTCCGCCTGAGCTGTTATTTTATGCGAGCCTTTTACAGCTCAATTTTTTCGATCTCGCGCACCCAGTGATCTGGCCCCGCTTCATCATTGGCAAAGGCGGCGATCTGGTCAAAGACCGCATCCGAGAAGCCACCCACATTCAGCACATCCTTGCGCGATTGCGCTTGGGTTGTGCCATAAGGCGCGATGTCGATGCAGACCAGTTTGGCCTTTGGGTTCCGATGTTTGATCTTCTCCCATTCGCGCATCATCGCGGTGCCTTGGCGACCATTGCCCGCATCGACCCAAGATTGGTTGTCCGAAACGAACACCACCAGATCCGGGGCGCGACCACGTGCATTCAGCCATTCCAGCGGCGCGGAGCAATTTGTTCCACCCCCTGCAAGACCCGCAAGACGCTCAGCATTGGTCAGCACCGTATCGCGCGCCCGCAGCTTGGTCTCACGGACCTTGACCTCAAACGGCAGCACTTGGCAGCCACGGTTCACCCGCAGAAAGGCTGACGCCACCAAAGCCGCCACATCCACATGGCGTACCGCTGACGTGGCCCCAGGGCGATACCCCGTCACAGGCCAAGTCATCGAACCCGACACATCAGGACAGACCACCACGGAACCATGGATCGTTGGCACATTCTGCACCGCCAGCTCCATTGCATCATGCAGCGCCTCCACGATCTGCGTTGGCATCTCGCTGGACACGTTTTGCGCCGCCACCATCAGCTGATAGGGGAAGGCACGCGCCTTAGAGATCGCCTTTGGATCGCGCAGCAAAGCCGCAACGTGATCAACATTCTTGCGCAACTCGAACACGCCATGACGCAGGAATGTGTTCAGGTTTTGGCGCACCATCTGCCACGAGCCCTTGCGCGCCAGCCCGCCCCAGTGATGGGAGGTCAGCGGCAGTTGCGTCAGCATCTGGAAGGGCACATCAGGCACGGCCCCTTTGCCAGTTTCCTTGAACAGCATCCAATCCTGCAGCGCTTGCGGCAGAAGCGTCACATCGCAGGGCTTGCCCACGATCCAAGCAAACAGCGCGTCACGCGCCTTATCGCCCGGCTTTGGGTGCACCATCTTGATCACATCGCCCAGCGAGGGGTCATTGCCGATATTGGCCTGTAGCAGCGCCCGATCAGATGCCGAGTTCAGCCAATTCTGCACCATCGCCTTGGGCGCAGAGCCCAGAGACTTGCGCCCCGTTTGACCCGACCGCATGATCTGCACAAAGTTACGCAGCATCTTGCCATTATCGACCACCCGGCCAAAGACAGCCCGGAACAGCACCGGATCACGCCGCGCCAGAATAGCAAGCAGCACGGCGGGCATATCCTTCATATGTCCCTTTTGACGGGCATAGATGGCGGTGCGGGCAAGGGTCTCGGGTGAAACCTCTTCGGCCACATGAACCACATATTCCAGCTCCTCTTGAGCGCCTTGGTAATACATACCCCCGAACGTGCCGGTCACGGCCACCTGTGCGAGAGCATGGGCATCGGAGTAAGCGTAGGCCGGAGCGCCATGGGCGTTCTTTGCATCTGCCGCAGGCGACATCCGGCCTTTCATCGATGCAAACACGGATTTGTTTGCCATTTCTCTCTTCCTTTCTTGTTTACGAGGAGAGTTTTGCCATGCATGCGGATAAGGTGCGAAGAAAATCGTATTTTCCTCTAAAAAGCTGAATATAAATGGAAATTCGGGATATTGCACGCAAACACAAATCAGAATACGATAGGAAAATATCTCACTTTATCAAATTGGATATGGATATGCGCAATGTGGTCCTCGGCTTCCTCGGGACTCAGCTTGATCGAGGACAAAAACGGCGCTGGCGCCCGACCTTGAGTCTCGTGCAGCATGATCATTTCACCGTTGATCGCCTCGAGCTGCTCTATGATATCAACTTCCATCGCTTAGCTTGCTCGGTGCAGCGCGATTTGGAGGCGCTTTCGCCCAATACCGAAGTCCTGTTGCGCCGGCTTGATCTGACCGACCCGTGGGATTTCCAAGAGATGTATGGCAAGCTGTTTGATTTTGCCCGCGATTACGGCTTTGACGAGGATCGCGAGCGCTATCATGTGCATTTGACCACGGGCACCCATGTGGCGCAGATCTGTTGGTTCTTGCTGGCCGAGAGCCGCCATATCCCCGCGCGCCTGATCCAAACCGGCCCGCCGCGCGGCGAGGATGCTCCAGCCAGTTTTGGCATCATTGACCTGGATCTGAGCCGCTATAACGCGCTGCAACAGCGCTTCGATCAGCTTTCGCGCGAATATAGCGACCAGCTCAAAGGCGGGATAGAGACTAAGAATATCGCCTATAATGACGTGATCGACCGCATAGAGCTGGTGGCGTCGGGGTCCGACGCGCCGATCTTGCTATTGGGCGAAACCGGCACCGGCAAGACGGAACTGGCCGAGCGGATTTACAGCCTGAAACTGGATCGACGGCGGGTCAAAGGACGGCTCGTGCATGTCAATTGCGCGGTACTGAACGGGCCGGATGCGGTTGCAACGCTGTTTGGGCGGCGGCGCAGCTATTCGGGGCAAGCGGGCTCAGAGCGCTCGGGCCTCTTGCGCGAAGCCGATGGCGGGGTGCTGTTCCTCGATGAGGTGGATACGCTGGATTGGAACACCCAATCGCTGTTGCTGCATGCGGTCGAGACGGGGCGGTTCTATCCCCTTGGCTCGGATCACGAGGTATCCAGCCGCTTTCATCTGATCGCCGGAGCCAATCGCGATTTGCGCGCCATGGTGGCCAAAGGCACGTTCCGCGCAGATTTGCTCTCGCGCCTGAGCATGTGGCAGATGACCCTGCCCCCGCTGCGGGCGCGGCGGGATGATATAGAGGCAAACCTTGTGTTTGAGCTGGCCCGCGCAAGCCGTGAACTTGGCACAGAGGTTGGCTTTAACGCAGATGCGCGCGCGGCTTATTTGCGCTTTGCCCGCGATCCCGCCACCCTTTGGCCCGGCAATTTCCGCGATTTCGGCGGCTCGATCCGGCGCCTGTGCACCTTGGCCCCGCGCGGGCGTATCACACGTATGATGGTTGAGGATGAGATCGAAAACCTGCGCGAAATCTGGCGCGATACCAGCGCGGATGAGGATGCCGGGATCATTGCCACTGTCCTGGGACCAGATACCGAGTTAGATCCGTTTGACAAAGTGCAGCTCGCCCATGTGATCCGCACCTGTAAATCTTCCGCGACCCTAAGCGATGCGGGCCGCACGCTGTTTGCGATCTCACGCACCCAGCGCAAAACCCAAAACGATGCGGATAGGCTCAGAAAATACCTCGCCAAATTCGCCCTGAGTTGGGAGCAGATAAGCTAACGCCTATTACTGCACCTCCTCCAGGCGGCTCTGGGCAACGGCCAGCGCATAACCCAGTCGCAAGGCATCTTCGGGTTGGCCTGAGCTCTTCCAGGCCTCATTAAGCTGGGTCAGAGAGGACAGGCCCGCCTCTTTGAGCTGCCGGAGAATATCGTCCCGCAGCCCCGGTTTGGCGACCAAGCCGCTTAAAACGCCTTCCAGGCTGCGATCTAGCAACCGGCGCAGCGGGTCAATCTGCTCAGCATTCAGAGATTTGCCCAGACCCAGGGCGCTTTGCGCTTTGTTTTTGAACCGATCCGTCAGGGATTCGAGCTTGCTCAGCTTCGGAAGCGGCTCGAACTGCACAGATCTGGCCGGATCTTTGTCAAGCCAGAGCGAAATCAAGCGCGCCTGCGATCCGCCCAGGCGATAGGCAATCAGTGCGGCGCTGGCTTTGCGGGTATAGTTCGAAAGGAATTGCGCCACATTTCCATCACTGGGCCAGGTTAGCGAGACGACATTTTCATCGTCATCCTCCCAAACCCAAATGGTTTTTTGCTGATGGTCATCATAATAGGCGGGATGCACAGCCCGCGGCACGATCACCGCCAGCGCCTCAGTTCCCCGTTGCCGCAAACCGATCCCGATCTGACTTTCGGCGCGGGTGCTGAGCTGTGCAAAATCGCGCGTGGCAGCGCCGCAAGTCAGCAGATCATCTAGGATAAATTCACCCTCGGCCCAGTTTCCGGTTTGCGACAGGCCCAGCCCCCCGTCAGTGGACAGGGTCGCATCAGGCAGGGTGAGGCGGCGCGCGCCCATATTGCGCGGCGGCGCGAGTGTCCAAAGCGGCAGGAACCAGCTGTCTTCTGGGCGAAAGCTCAGATCCGTGCCCGCCGCGCGCGCATGCACAGCCCGGTGCATCGAGCCCGAGGACAGATCTGCAAAGACGGCGGTAAAGCCCTTGGCCCCGCTTGGATTTTGCCACCACTCCGCCCCTATAAACCCCAGCTCGCGCGGGCCCGAGGGCTGAAAGCTGCGGGCCAATGTTCCAACCAATGTGGGGTCAGAAGGCGTTTTCTCAAGCGCAAGGGCCAGTGCATAGCTGCGCGCCAGCCCCATAAGCAGCGAGAGTGGCGTATCCTCTGCACGGCGCAGGGCGTCTTGGTCCATACGCCGCGCCAGCCCGCGCATTTCTGCCGCTAGGCGCGGCACAGCTTCTGCGCGCGTTGAAATTGCAGCGGAAAACAAGCGCTCGCGCGCGGCCTCCAATGTCCCGGCGGCCAAGGCAATGGAAGCTGCCTCTAGGGCGTTCTTCGCCTCCATCAGTGTTTCGGGAGTGGCGGCAATCTCTGAAGCGCCGATATTCTCGGGCATTTCAAAGCCGTGGGCCTGCGCCCAGACAAGCGCGGCGGCGGCAACGCACATGCGGCGGCGGCTCTCACTTGGTCCCTTATAAAGCGCTTGCTTTAGCTCTTGCCCGAGGGGGAACACCACCCGTTCTTTGGTTTCGGTAAAACTTATGGTGACAGAGCCATCCTCGCCCTCAAGCGCCCCGTTATCAAGATGGGCCAGGGCACGGGGCCAATCTGCGCCCGCGAACTTTTCGACGACATCGAGCGCAAAGGGTTTAATCGGTTGTGCGGGCGCCTCATCTTGCTCTTGTGCGCCCGCGCTGCGCAGAAACAAAACAGAGGCCAGGATATGACGGCAAATCCCTGTGGCCGGGCAGGTGCATTTCGCTGCATCAAGCGATGTGTCTGACAGGATGACAATCTCATCCCCAACCTGCACTTTTCCCGGCTCCAGCTCGCTGACCCGGCCCGCCTCAATATCTTTCTTGGCACGCACCAAAAGCCCCTTGGAGCCTGCCGCAAGCAAAGCCGCCTCATCCATGGCTTGGAGAAATGTTGTTAAGCTCATGCCATGATCTCCGCCAGCCAATCCGCGAATTCATCGGGACTCATGGCCGCAACATTCATACCGACCCCGGCAAGCTCCCCGGCCATGCGGCGATCAAAATCTGCAAGCCCGCTCTCATCAAGGGCGGCAATCCCCGCAAGGCGCACCCGTGCTTCTGCCATACGCGCAATCGCGGCCAGCAGGCGTCGCGGTGAGCCACCCTCGTAAAAGTCAGAGACCAGGGCAAAAACGGTGCGGGTGGGCGTTTGGATCAGATCTTCGCAATAGCTGACCGCCTTGCCAATATCCGTGCCCCCGCCCAGTTGAACCGAGAGAAGCAATGACAGGGGATCATCCAACTCGCCGCTGACATCCACAACCGAGGTGTCAAACAGCACCATCTTGACCTGCACGCCGGGAAGCCCGGTCAGAACCGCCGCCATAAGGGCCGAAAAAATCAAGCTATCACTCATCGAGCCGGACTGGTCCACGCACAGAACAATGGTCCAATCCAAATGCCGTTTCTGGCGGGACATAAATCTTAGCCTGTCAGCAAGGATGCGGTTTTTCTCGGCGTCCCATTGATGCAGGTTCATGCGGATGCTGGCACGGGCATCAAAATTCGCACTCGACGGCATGGGGCTGCGTTGATGACGATTGCGCCGCCCAGACATGGCCCGCTGCATTGCGGTTTTCAGCCGGTCCAGCAAAGCCTCGATGATACCCTGGGCAATGCGCCGGATTTCAGCTTGCAAGGCGGGATCGGCCCGATCGCGAAAGCTCAGCACGGTGCGCAGCAAAGCGGGTGAGGGCTGCATATCCTCAAGCACACGCGGATCTTTCAGCAAGTCAGATAGCTGGTAGCGATCAAGCGCATCGGTTTTCAGCCGCTCACTGACCGCTTTGGGAAACAGGGTTTCGACCCGTGACAGCCAATCCAGCGCCTTGATTTGCGACGGGTCAAGACTGGCCCCTTTGGGCTGTTTGCTTTGCTTGATCCCGCGGCGTTGATATTCGCGTGCATAAAGGTAATCCAAGGCTGCATCACGTTGACCATCTACGCGCGACAGGCAGTCACCCAATTGCTTTTCAGAATAGCGCCCCAGCAACAGCCGCCAGCGGGCATTGGCATCTCGGTTCATGTCAGCACCCCATCTGCTTGCAAAATGCGCAAAATATCTGCATCCAAAGCAAGTCCGCGCGCTAAGTCAGTTTGGGTGAGAGCTGATTGCACGGTCAATTCCCCGGCGCTACCGCCAATCACGCCCACGACCTCTTGCGCGAGCCGGTCGGTTTCATGCGGGTTCAGCCCGGTAAATTCGCGCCGCAGATCTGGTAGAAGTTCAACAAACCCCTCTTCGGGCAGGGCCATGATGGCAGAATTGGCGGCTTTCAGAACCTCGCCCGCGCTCCAGAGCAATGCGGGGGCGGTCATGAGAACCCCGCGCAATGCGGCGATACGCTCTTGCGGCTCGCCCCCGACGCTTTGAAGGGTGCCAGAGATCAAACGGGCCAACTCAGGCTCGGATTTCAGCCCCGCATTGACCAGCAGCCCCATCACAGCACCGCTCAAAAGGGGCGGGCAGGCCTCACTTTCCAGGATGCGGGCAAGCGCCATATCAAAGCGCGGGCGATCAAACCGCGCCGCAGCCGGGCCAAAGAGCACACCAGCCGCCACACGCAGGGCAGAGATGCGAGACGGCAAATCCTCTTCCGGTGTCTCATGCAAGTCTGGCAACAATTCCAGCATGCGCTCAAAGGCGCGCACGGCGATAGCGCCAAGGTCAGGCGCCTCTGGGTCATAAAGCGGATCGCCCGGCTGGGAAACCGACGAGAGGCGCAGCAAACATTGCGCGAGCCCTTCAAAGTCGGGGGAGTGCGAAACGGCCTCGGCAAACCCCTGCACCAGCTCGGGGATCATCGCCCCCAGCCCGGCCCGCAACCCCGTCAGGACCAGATCAAGCCAAGGGTCAAGCGCTGCGCCTTGCCCGGCCTCTCGCGCCTCGTCAATGCGCTGTTGCAGCTTATGCCCGGCGGCACTGGGAACGGTTTGGCCAAGCCCGGCAACCTTGATTAACTGACCTTCGACAAAGGGCGACCAGCCGATCATCCATTCTTCAAACAGCAGATCCACCCGATGCCCGGTCAAGAAATCCGGGCCAGATGTAATTTCGCCCAAGCCTGCATCCAAGAGGGACATTTGGTAAAAGAAATGCGAGGCGGCACGGTGGCGGGGTTTGCGGCGAATATCGAGTTTTTTGGCCCGCCGCTCAGAGGAACTCATATCAACGCGATGGGCCCCGGCGCGGGTGCGAGCATCGTCAATGATGGGCGGCAGGCCCGCTGCTTTGGGCGCGTGCCCCAAGGCGGTGCCCCGCAGATGGGCATGCATATGTTCGCTGAACGGCTCGCCCGGTCCTGCCTCGCCCTTGATCAAGGCCGCGCGCATGGCATCAAACAGATCATGCAGCAAGATCGCCTCGCGCCCGCGCAGCCGTGCCAGCCCCTCGGCCATGCTTGTCATTTCAACCAGTTGCGGCAAGGCCACGCGCCGATCTTGCGCAGCACTGGCGGCGGCAAAGCCCATTGTCGTCTCGAGCGCCAAGGCCTGCCAATCCGGTGGACCATTTGCGGCTTGGGCCGCGCGCCACGCGCCTGTGTACCAGCCAGGATAGCGCAGCCCCGCACGATAGCCCGAAAGCGCATCCAGTGCCTCTTCGCCATAGGCAATCAGATAACTGTCTTGCAGCGGTTTGGATTTGGGAGCGGAGGTCTCACCCGGCGAGATAAGCGCGGGCGTGTGAAACCCGCCAGTGATCACCACAACGCACTTTCCCGCCATCTCGCTTAAGACGCCGCGCATAACCGCTTCGCGCGCAAGGGTTTGATCCGCCTCCATAATCTCAGGCGCGGTGCTGGCGCGCAGGGCTAAGCAATAGGCATAGATATCCGCCAAGAGCCCACGCCAATCCTCCTGCCCCAGCCGCGCTTCAAACAAATGATCCCACAGCTCGTCCCCATCGCGCACGCGCAGCGCCTTGCAGGTCTGGCGCACGAAGTCTGCGGTGTGAAAGGGCATTTCTGATTGGATCTGCGGGGCCTGATCGGGCTCAGCCATGCGCGCGCCAATGGGCATATCAATAAAGCGGATTTCAGCCCCTATGGCCCGCGCCTCCATAATCGCCACCCATTCCGGCGCATGTTCTGAGAACGGGTAATAGCTGACCGCGCGCGCCCCGCCCGATGGGGGCGTCGGCCCCAAAGCGGCAATGGCAAGGGGCAATTGCAGATCCGGCTCGCCCAACAGATCCAAGTGATGGGCCAGATCCAGCGGCCCCTCAATCAGAACCACGTCAGGCTTATGGGCGCGGATGGCTTGCTGCGTGGCCCAGGCACAGGCGGGCGAGTGATGGCGAATGGGCACAAAGAGCAGATCGCCCTGAAACAGAGCGGCCTCGGACCCAGCACGCGTAATCAGAGAGCTGTCACTTTGCATCCTGCGCGCTCAACGCCGCTTGGGCCGCTTTGTAGAAATCCGCCCAAAGACGATTGCCCCGCGCGCGATCCCGCGCAACCACATCCACATAGGTTGCCAATTTTCGCGCATCTTCGGGGTCATCCTTGAACACAACACCCTGGAGCTGGCGCGCCAGATGACGCCCCGAAACCGGACCTGTGTCCAGATAGGCGGCATCCAACGTGGCAGCATGGGCAACATTCACGCTTTCGGCGGTAGACATCACCGCTTTGGGCGCATTCACTGTGGTGCCATCGGCCAGCTTGCCTTGACGCAGATCACGGAACACGGTCACGAGCAGGTCAATCACATCAGCCTCAGGCAGCTTCGCACCAGGATGTTCGGCCATGCGGTCTTTGACTTGGCGCGCCACCAGATCTTTTTCATAGGCCGCATCGGCAATCGGCAGGACGGTTTCAAAGTTAAACCGGCGCTTCAAAGCTGATGACATATCATGCACGCCGCGATCACGCAGGTTGGCGGTGGCAATCACGTTAAAGCCCGAAACGGCGCGCAGCTCATAATCGCTGCCGATCTCTGGCACAGCGATGGTTTTTTCCGACATAAGGGAAATCAGCACATCTTGCACCTCAGCAGCGCAGCGGGTGATTTCTTCGATGCGAACAATATGGCCTTGACGCATGGCGCTCATCACGGGCGAGGGCACCATGGCGCGCTCGGACGGTCCTTCGGCCAAAAGCAGGGCATAATTCCAGCTATAGCGCAGGTGATCCTCGATAATCCCAGCGCTGCCTTGGATCACAGCGGTGGATTTGCCCGAGATCGCCGCCGCGAGCAATTCCGAGAGCAGCGATTTCGCAGTGCCCGGCTCGCCCACCAGCATAAGGCCCTGCCGCCCCATGAGAGAGACAATCGCGCGATCCACCAAAGTATCATCGCCGACGAATTTGGGCGCGATATCCAAAGCCGGATCACCAATGATAAAGCGGCGCACCGCATCTGGGCTCAGCTTCCAGCCGGGCGGGCGCGGTCCCTTGTCGCCGGCAAGGCGCTCTAACTGATCGGCATAGATCTGCTCGGCGGAGCGACGCAATTGCTCTGACATCAATACAGCCCCTTCTTTTGCCATTCCGCATCATAGGCCCCGGATTTGGCGATTTGGTGCAGATCCGCCCAAACCTCGCTCAGCAAGATTGGTGGGACATCGGCGAGTTTGACCGTCTTGCCATAGGCCCCCTCCCCTTTGCGAAACTCTATGCAGATGATCGCCGCAGGCAGCTGTTCTTCGGGCACATAGGATCCGGTGAATTCCAGCACCGCTGTCATACCCGCACTGCGGAAGGGTTTGATATAGGTGTTGAAGCCAGCCCCATCCTCAACCGGTCCACGTTCAAAGCCCGCCTTGGCGCTCGCACCGCGCAGCGCGAATGTGTCCATCAGCCAGCCTTTGCGATCAACCAGAGCGGTTGCCTCTTTATCCTTGTCGCTGAGCAGCTGCATGGGCCGCGCAATTTGCATGAAGAGCGGTGTGACCTCGAAATCCTCGAAATGTTGCAGCCATTCTTGCCGCGCCTCTTCATTCATATGTGATGTATGCGCGATGCCGATTGCGCTCACAGTGCCCAGATCCGCATCATCGCCATCTGACCCAATCATATCGCCCTCGGGGGTGGGGCGCAATGAGGTGGCGATTGCGCCCTCAGCATCCAGGCCCAGCCAAATCACCCGCTCGGCCAAACGTCGCAGGATGGGGTGGCCCAGAATATCTGTCTGCCAATCCGAAAGGCTCCAGCGCCGCTCGGCCACCATGGCGCCATAGAGCCGATCCGCCTGCTGGCTTGTGGCGGTTTTGACGGTTTTCTTTGCCGCTGACAGCAGGGCCTTGGAGGCCTTTGTCGCCTCATCTTTGCCCGTGGGCAGGGCTTTGACCATCTTTCCGCTGGGGTTGAACAATTTGACTGCCAGATCTTCACCCAACCGCGCGATATAGAGCTTTTGCTCTTCGCCCACGGGCAATTCCATGGAGCCATCATCCTCGAAGCCCCCTGTGGGTACGGAGCGATCTGCCAGCTCATCCTCGCTCCAACCACGCTCTGCGGCGATTTGGGCGACCAACTCCTCGGCCAATTCTCGCACGGTGCGCTGTTTGAACCGGGTCGCGGTGGCCACAAGAACTTGCAACGCCTCGGGCGAACCAATGGCCCCGAGGAGCTGCACCAGACATTTCGCCTGACTGACCCGGCGTCCATGGTTTTTGAGATAGGCTTGCACCCGCTGCGCCAGCAAAGGGCCCGTACCCCGATGCGCCAGTGCGAGCAGGCCTTTGCTATCGGAGCCGGAGTTCAGATAGGAGCTGGAGTAATTTCGGATAAAGAGCTCGGTCAGTTCATCCTCAGACATCCTGTCGTAATAGTTATTGCTGCCTGAATGGCTCTTTTTGAAACTAATCGCTTCGGCTCGACATTTCTTACGGATCTCATCCATATTGCCCGAATAAGTGTCATATGCGATCCATGCGGCCAGCAACCAATCGGCGAAGGCGGTCACATCCGCTGGCTCGAGCTGGTCCAGGTAGAGCCCAAAGAGCGGCGAGCCCGCCGGGTCTTTCAGCTTAATCGCCAGTTTCAGCCAAGCATCCAGCAAATGCGGCGGTGTTGGTGCGCCACCTTTCCAGCGCAGGGCCGGGGCTTGATCAACGGGTAGCCACTCCATCTTGGCACCGGGCAGCTTGGCCGAGAGCTTTTCTGCCTCCGCGAGCAGCGGTTTTTGACCCAGATACGGGCTGGTATCGCCGCCCATGATCGAAATGGCCGAGATCATATGCGCGCGGGCGGATTCGGATTTCTCTTTCTTCAGGCGTTTAACCAGGGCCGGGATACTCTCCTTGGCACCCCGATCAGCCAAGAAACGCGCAGCTTGGCCGCGCACATCCTGGCGTTTGTCATCCAAAACCTCGATCAGGCGGGCATTGATCCCATCCACGCCTTTCAGCAGTGGCTGCGCAAGCTCACGTAGGTAGCGGCGCTCTGAAATCGCGCAAAACAGCACAGACTGCACGGCATCTGCGGGCAATTTAGGAAATGTCGCCAGAGCCTCGAGCGCGCGGGTATTGCGCTGTGCAGCAGAGGTTTTGGGCGGGAGCGCGTCAATCAATATCTCTAAGTTCTCGGCATAAAGCCCGAAAAGTGCGCGACCAGGAAGGCTTGGCGTGGAATATGAATCGAGGTTATCTTCAATCAGTTTAGCATCGCTCATATCTGGCGATTCCGACTGCCGATCTAGCCCGTAGTCTTCTCTGACTTTGAGGGCAAATTTGCGTAGCTCATCTATGATATGGCGGGCGTCAATTTCACCGCTTTCGACAGCCTCTTCCAAAAGATCATAGTATTTTGAACGCGCAAAGAAAAATAACAATGTCCTAAAGTTATCAGTGAAACTGACGACAGCCAATATGCGCCGCTTCATCGGTAGCTTGTCGAAGCGCGCACTGATCCAAGGCCAACTTCTGTTAACAAAATGCTTTGCTCCGCCGTCTCGAGATGTTGGGTCCAAACCCTTAGGGAGGATACCCGTGTTGAACCAGTCAAAAACCAGGTCCATCTTTTTGGAAATCGGGGTATGTTCTTCCCACCCGTATACTTTTCTGCCCTGTTCCTTTGCGCGCACTTGGGCTTCGCGATATCGTTCTAGCGATTTGCGGTCCAAATCTTCGCGCAGGGCGATCAGGGCTTTGCGGTCCTCTTCATCCAGAGCGGGCGCATTATCGTCTTGCAGCGCCACGAATGGTGGGATTTCGACCAAGCTGCCATCGGCGGCGAGATAGCTGCCCTCGGGGATTTCTGCGTCGGGGCCGGGCGCGCTGGTTTGCATATATTGTTCGATGATGCCCAAAATCGCGGCGGTTTTTTCAACCTCTTTGCGCGCCTTTAGCGCCTCTAGACAAGCGGGCGTGCCGATCTCACCTGCTAAAATGGCCGCTTCGCTGCGCAAAGCCGCCTTGCCTGCGCTGAGCTTTTCGATCACCAAGGGCTCAATTTCGCCATGGCTCAAATGCTGCAATATCGTTTTGCGCGCCGCTTCGCGCAGCTTGGCAGAAGTTGCGCCCAGCTCTTGAAACAGGTAATCCGACATCTCGGCCACACGCGCTGGCGCCTTGCTCGCCAGAGTTTCAATAGCATCCGCCCGGCGCGCGGCATCGATCGCTTGCAACCCAGCGATGATCTCCTCGGCTGGCAAGATCTGCAACAAATGCTCGTAAAGATATGTCTCGCCGATCCTTACCGAGTTCTGATAATGATGGGCACCCATTTCATAGGTCACCAGATGCGCGCCGGACCCTCCCAAAAAGCCCGTCGCCTCAAGGATATCTGTGGCCGTGAGGTTGTATCTCTCACGCTTCATATGGGCGCGGTAGTGGAAACTATTCGAAAGAAGATCCATCAAAGATAAGATGGCGGCTGGCATATCCAGCTTGGTATTCTTAGCATACCGATAGCGCAAGCTCGGTGTATCATGCTCGGCCAGGCCTATTTCGGCCAGGCGCGCCAGTTTTTCAGGATGCCCGCCAAGCATATTGGCCAAAACGAATGTGGCAAATTTTGCGTCTTGAACAAACTTATAGTCCAGGTTTGACTGGTTCTTTCGCGCCGCTTCGATGGCAAGCAAAACCGGGCGGTCCTCGCCGGACATGAAAAAATCGCTGGCCCGCTCGCCCAGCCCCTTTTCCCAGGCCTCCAAGACCTGAAGAGCCTGTTTCAATATCCCTCCGGGGATTGGGCGGGACTTTGTGCTTTCTTTTGCGTTTTCTTTGCCGCCACCCAAAATTTTCGAAAAAAAGCCACTCATGCTAACGCCCTACCCATAGCCCAAAACAAACTCCCGTATCGTCGCACATTACCTGCGCGCAGCAAGAGGAAATTATGCATATGGTTTACCCCATGCCAATATGTCTGCTCACGTTTATGAGAGTGAGATGTTAAGGAGTATCGCTCATGGAGGCTTGGGTTTTGGCCTGCCGCTGTGTTAGAGGGCGGTAAGATTTTATAAAGGATATGTTATGGCCCCGCTGGCGCTTTTGGCTTGGCCGTTTGTTGCACTTGTTTTGATGGCGCAGCTGCCGCGCGGTGCGGCGATCACTTGGGCTGTGCTGATCCCATATTTGTTGTTGCCCGAAGCCTATGAGATTGAGCTGCCGGGTCTGCCGGATCTTGATAAACAGTTGATGATCTCATTGGGGCTTGTCCTGGGCATGGTGCTGTTTGGGGATGCATATCGCAGAGCAAACCCACCGAAAGATGAGCCCAAATGGGCGCATGGCATCTATCGGTGGATCCTGATCTGCGCGGTGGGGCTGATGCTGTCGGGCATGGCCATCACGCTGGTGACAAATCAAGAGCCGCTGTTTTATGGTCCCAGGATGTTACCGCCCGTGCGCGTTTGGGATGGGGTCAGTCTGCTGAGCTCGCTTTTCGCGCTGCTCGTGCCTGCCTATTTCGGCCTTAGACATATGGCCACGCCAGAAAGCCATAAGCTGTTGCTCAAAGCGGTGGTGATCTCGGCGCTGCTTTATACGCTGTTGATGTTGATCGAAATCCGCCTAAGCCCGCAGCTGCATAATTGGGTCTACGGCTATCACCAGCATTCTTTCTTGCAGCATATTCGCGACGGCTACCGGCCCAAAGTATTCTTAGTTCACGGGCTGCATGTGGGCTTCTTCCTATTCACCGCTGTGGTCGCAGCGGTCTGTTTGTGGCTGTCAGAGCGTAAAGAGGCCGGCGGACATAAATGGATTTGGGCGGCGCTTTGGCTTGGGCTGATGCTCGCCATAAGCCGAAACCTGGGTGCCTTTATGATCGCAATCTTGGCAATAGGCGCGCTGTTTGTGCTGCCGCGAAGGCTCCAGCTCTGGGGAATGCTCTTTGCGGCGGGATTGTTGATTTTCTATCCAGCTGTCCGGCAAAGCCAGATCCTACCACTAGATGAGTTCACCGAAGCGATTGCACGCATTTCTGAGGACCGGGCACAATCTTTTGACTTCCGATTGCATTACGAAGATCTCTTGCTGGAACATGCCAAAGAAAAACCGCTGGGAGGCTGGGGCCTATGGGGGCGCAACCGGATTTTTGATCCCGAAACAGGGCGCGATATCACGGTTTCGGACGGTTTATGGATTGTGGTGCTGGGCAAGCATGGCTGGATTTATTATATCGGCTTTTTCACACTGCTTACAGGGCCGCTATGGGTCTTGGGCCGCGCGATGCGACGAAAAGAGATTGGCTATGAAAGCTTGGGGCTCGCCTTTGTACTGGCGGGCAATCTGATTTACATCATCCCCAACGCCACGCTGGATCCTCTGGGCGTGCTGCTTTTGGGCGCTTTGTCGGGCTATGTATATAAAGATCTGGCTGAAAAATCCAAAACCAGCGAGGAAGACCACGGCGCGGCCCAATCCTCCCGCCCCAGCTATTCACGGTTTGCGCCCCGCGCAGCCGAGCAGGGATAAGATGAATAGAGCCGGTATTATGCTCATTGCCGCGGTTACGTACCCAGCTTGAACATCGCGCCGTGTGGGTTTTGCACCCGAGCGCCCCCGCCCCGTATCAAATAAGGTATTTATAGGCCAAATGAAGGGCGCGCGCACGGTGGGGTTACAGGATTTTAAGGGGTATTGGGGTAGGTTCCCCGTGAAGCTTCACTTCGCGCGTGATACGCCTGGGGCATATAGGGTGCTGTGGGTACCTCCAGGTAAGTTTCCCTAGTGGCTTAAGCGTGCGGACAGGATTAGATGATTACCAACGGTTCGCAAAGGCGCAATCCGGCTCTTTGCGTTCGTCGAAAACCTGGTGGGGTCCCCACTACCTGTTTAGATCCTGATTGTTTGTGTGAGTGTGTGAGTAAGTGGTTGGAATGATGGCATGACCCGGCAGTTGGAGCTGCGCGGGGATTTTCGTCGTACCTGAAGAGCGGCAAAGACGCAGCGCCTGCCCGTCAAAACCCAACTGCCCCAAACAACACGTCGCTGCTTGGGGCTTTCTCGTTTATGATCTACGACTTAGTAACGGTAATGCTCTGGCTTAAAGGGGCCTTCGGGTTTGACGCCGATATAGGCGGCTTGCTCCGGGTCCAGTTTGGTGAGCTTCACGCCGATCTTATCCAGATGCAGCGCGGCGACTTTTTCATCCAGATGCTTGGGCAGGATATAGACCTCGTTGTTATACTCTTCGCCCTTGGTCCACAGCTCAATCTGCGCCAGCACCTGGTTGGTGAAAGAGGCTGACATCACGAAAGACGGATGGCCCGTCGCATTGCCCAGATTGAGCAAACGGCCCTCAGAAAGCAGGATCAGACGGTTGCCACTCGGCATCTCGATCATATCCACTTGCTCTTTGATATTGGTCCATTTGTGGTTCTTGAGCGCAGCCACTTGGATTTCATTGTCAAAGTGACCGATATTGCCCACGATCGCCATATCCTTCATCTCGCGCATATGCTCGATGCGGATCACGTCCTTGTTGCCGGTGGTGGTCACAAAGATATCGGCTGTTGCGACAACATCCTCAAGCGTGGTGACTTGGAACCCATCCATCGCCGCTTGCAAGGCACAGATCGGGTCAACCTCGGTCACGATCACACGGGCCCCAGCGCCGCGCAGAGAGGCAGCAGAGCCTTTGCCCACATCGCCATAGCCCATCACAACCGCAACCTTACCGGCCATCATCGTATCGGTGGCGCGGCGGATGCCATCGACGAGCGATTCCTTACAGCCATATTTATTGTCGAATTTCGACTTGGTCACAGAGTCATTCACATTGATCGCCGGGAAGGGCAGTTGCCCGTCGCGCACAAGCTGATAGAGCCGGTTCACGCCGGTGGTGGTCTCTTCAGACACGCCTTTGATCTGATCGCGCATCTTGGTGAACCAACCGGGCGAGGCCGCCATGCGTTTGCCGATTTGGGCCTTGATCACTTCCTCTTCTTCGGAGGTCGGCACGGGGATCACATCTTCGCCCGCCTCAGCGCGCGCGCCCAGCAGAATGTAAAGCGTCGCATCGCCGCCATCATCAAGGATCATGTTTGGGCCATCCTCGAACATGAAGGATTTATCAAGATAATCCCAATGCTCTTCAAGGGTTTGGCCCTTAATCGCAAAGACCGGAACCCCTGCCTGAGCAATCGCCGCCGCCGCATGGTCTTGGGTAGAGAAGATGTTGCAAGACGCCCAGCGAACATCTGCGCCAAGGGCCACCAAGGTCTCAATCAGAACCCCGGTTTGGATTGTCATATGCAAAGAGCCAACAATGCGCGCACCCGCAAGCGGCTTGCTCTCCCCATATTCAGCGCGCAGGGCCATCAGCCCCGGCATCTCCGTTTCCGCAATGTCCAACTCTTTGCGGCCAAACTCTGCCAAGGACATATCCTTGACGATAAAATCATCTGCCATCAGGGCCTCCGGATTTAAATCTTGGCCCCTCTACCATCGGATTATCGCTTGGGCAACGCCCTGCGTCACAGGATTAGGGCTCAGCAGCCATTGGCCACATAGAGGGAGGCCTTGCGCATCGTCCGGGGTGACGGCAGATAAAAGTTACAGGATGCGGTTTGAGACCTCGTCACTTGTTTCTTCAATCGGTTGGCGCATACCTGCGAAGACCCTTATAGGCAGTAGATTGCCAGAGAGTTGGCAGTGTCACGGGTGTTGATCGTTGGAGGTAAAGAGGTGAATATGCACATATTTGACGATCCCAATAGGCGATACCGAGTTGGCGGGGGGCGCGAAGAATGCTTGCGGCCATGCGCGAGAGGGTGCCGCGCTTTTTGTTGCATGTTGTAAAGTTGGAGCCTATCCAGCGTATGGTGTTGGATTGAGGATTCTGCAAATGTCAAAACGGCTTAACTATTGGCTTACGAAGCATGTCCCGCTGGTGCATAAGGTTACGATTTGGAACAGGAAGAGAATAGAAAAGCGCCGTAATAGTCGTCAACAAAAACTTCCTGAATCATTTGACGGGAAATTGTTTGTACTCGCAATTATGAAAAACGAAAGCATGGTGCTGGAGGAATGGTTGCACCATTATATTGCGCAGGGTGCTTCAAAAATTGTCGTGATTGATAATGGGAGTACAGATAACTCGGTGGAAATTGCCAAAACCTTTGAAGAAACTGGCATTGTTGAATGCGTAAGTCGCGAGAGAAAATGGGCCCAAAGAGAGCATTATTGGGAAATGCTCGAAAAATACAAGGTATCAGAGCGCTATGAGTGGTTGCTTATTGCCGATTTGGACGAGTTTTGGTTTGTAAAGGACGGAAAAAGGTTGGTGGATGTTTTAGATCACTATCACGAAAGCGATGTGATCTATGCAAATATGTCTGTTTTCGGCAGTAACGGCCTTGACGACCAACCCCAAAGCGTGCGCAGCTCTTTTTTAATGAGGCAAGAGCCGCTAGGGCCCCATAAGGCAACTAAATATCTTTGCCGCTGTTCCTGCTTGAAGAATTTTAGCCAGTTGGAAGTACATAAATTCCGTAAGGTGTGTTCTTCTAAAACGATTTCCGATAATGCGATGTTTCAGTACAATCACTACATAATACAAAGCAAAGAGTATTTCGAAAAGGTAAAGATGGATCGGGGGGATGTTAAGAATCCGATGCACGACGCAACGCGAGACTGGAGTTATTTTGAGGGTATTGATAAGAGCTGTACCGTTTTTGATGATAGCATCGTTAGGAATGGAATGCTTGACAAGGTTAAGTAAGCTATTTTTTCGCCCCACGAAATGAACGCGAAGGGCTTCTTAGGCTCAAACTGAAAGCGCGGTTAATGGGTGGCACCGCCCTGGCATCCCCATGTAAGGCTATAGATGTGAGATTTTTCATACCGTTTTAGAAAGGAGGGGCTCGGTGACACGGAAGAGACGCGCATGGCAAAGGATGCTCTCGGGGCGTCGATTGGATTTGCTTGATCCCACGCCGGTTGATATTGAGATTGAAGATATCGCGCATGGGCTTGCTTTTGTGGCGCGCTGGAATGGTCAGACCGAGGGGGATTTTGCCTATTCGGTTGCCGAGCATTCGCTGCTGGTCGAGCAGCTCTATACGCAAATGGCCGCGCGCCCTGATCCGAAATGGCAACTGGCGGCGATGCTGCATGATGCGCCGGAATATGTGATTGGGGATATGATCTCTCCGGTGAAGGCGGCGGTGGGGCCCGGTTATGAAGCGCTGGATGATAAGCTGACCGTGGCGATCCATATCCGTTTTGGCCTGCCTGCAAAACTGCCCACTGCGGTCAAACGCGCCATCAAAGCGGCTGATAAGGTGAGTGCCTGGATGGAGGCGGTGCAGATCGCGGGTTTTACCGAGGGCGAAGCAAATAAGTTCTTTGGCCGCCCGGATAAGACGCTTATCAGTGATCACACCATCACATTGCGCCCCCCTGTCGAGGTTCGAACTGCTTATGCTGCGCGCGTCAATACTCTGCTGGAGCAACTCCCATGAGCATTCACATTCGCAAAGCCACTCAGCTGGATACGCGGCAAATGGCCGAGCTGCTCAATGCGATTATCAAAGAGGGAACAACCACCGCGCTGACGCGGCCCGTGACCGGCGATGACATTGCCGATTGGATGCAAGCGACGCGCGCGGCCTGGCATGTGGCGGTTGATGCGGCCGGAGAGGTGCTTGGGTTTCAATGGATTAACCCGGCAGAGTATTTACCACCCGAGGCGGCAGAGATCGCTACCTTTGTAAAGATCGGTAAGACGGGCCTTGGCATTGGCTCGGACCTCTTTTCAGCAACAACAAAAGCGGCACGCGAGCTGGGCTATGGCTGGATCAACGCCAATATACGCGCCGATAACGAAGGCGGGCTGATCTATTACCAAAGCCGGGGCTTTCGCGATTATGACCGCTGGGAGGACTACAAGCTCGCCTCCGGCCAGATCGTCGATAAGGTACTCAAGCGCTTTGATCTGGACTAAGTTTTCGGGTTTGTAGAAAATAATTCACGATCTCTTAGCTCCTTTGGCTTACCATCTTGGGCAAACGGGAGTGATTCAGTGTTCAGCAAGTATGAAGATCGGATTATGTCTACTCTTGGGCGTCTAAATTGCTCGTCTTCAGAATTGATGGAGCGGCTCTATGATGATCTCTTCGAAGCCGCGCCTGATATGCGCTCTTATTATCAATCCGATACGCCACTGCACTGTCAAAAGCTGCTTGATATGGTTCTACTTGTGGTTAATTCTTTTGATGAGCTGCCAGAGCTGGCAAAACAGCTTGAGGAAATGGGGCGCGAACAGGGCGAATTTGGCGCAGGTAAAGCGCATTATGATGCTATCGGTCGGTCGCTGATTTTAGCGCTCTCTGAATCCGTTGCGGGCTGGAATGCACAAGATAAACAAGCCTGGACAACCATCTATAACTACATTTCCAACACGATGTTAGAGGGAGCAACACGTGCAGAACCCGTCAGGTTCCTGGCCTGAGATGAGGCGCGCCTGCCCAACAGGTCACATTCCCGCCTGATTTGCGCCAAATTGCGGACAGTTTGTTTCTAATTCAACGCTTTTTCTGTGGGCTCGATTTATGTAGAAAAAGCATAGCAGTATCGAGTGTGTGAGTGACGAGTGCTGCGTAACGAGTAACATTGTTATAGTTATATTTTACAAAAAACGGTCGCCAAGGTGTTGGTGGCCGTTTCTTTCTTTTGCCGCATCGCCTCAAAAATCGGAGCCGGGATGCGGGAAGCTCACCCCCGCCCGATGCGTCAGCGCATTAATTTGTGCCTGTTGCTTGCGTGACGCGGCGGGGTGTCACCCTTTGGTCCTTATGCCAGAGCCTATGGCTCAGCGTGACCGCAAAGGGGGTCGGGGTCCAAATCCCAAAATCGACCCCAGCGGAGCGCAAAAGATTGCCCAGCCAGACATTGCAGGTGTTAAACAAGCTGAACCGACCAGACGCGGGAAAAAACCGATCATAGGCGCTAAAACCCGGTAGCGGCAGCGCCTGCGTGCCTTTGCCAAATCTAAAACTCTGGTTGATCCCGGTCAAAATGGCTTGATATTGCCCTGGCGTCACTTTGATGGTCCGCACTTGCATATTCTCCGGGATACCCCCCGAAATGCTTAGCCGCAGCACCGCGCTATCCCCTGTGAGCGCCGTCCAAACGGAACTGGCCCGCACCGAGCGATAGGTTCCAGCCGTCGTGTAAAACGCACGCGAGCCCCAGCCCACCACGACCCATTCCGCTTGCGGGTGCTGCAAATCAATGCCTTGAGGCTGCAGCCATCCCAGCTCTTCGCGGGTCTGCGGAGTGTTGGGCAAAAGCAGGTCATAATGGATCAAACCGCGCACCAACCCCAGTTCAATGGTCTTGAGGTCATCTGGGATATCGTGGCCGGGTCCAGGAACGATCCCGCCCACTAATGCGGCAACACAGAACACCGCGATTATTCGTAACAAAAAAGAAAAGCCGATACGCAGCCAATACAGAGGGTTAAGTGAGATCTCTCTGATCCTCGTGAACAAATTTACAATCACAATACGGGCATATCACCCATCCGCGCTCTGGTGGGATTTGCAGCCAAACACGCGGATGCCCCAAAGCGCCTTCGCCGCCATCACAGTAGATCCGATGGCTGTTAACGGTTTTAGTCTCAGGAGCGTCCAATGTCATTAGCATATCCTTAACAGATCTAACCAGGGTATAAAGCCTAGCAGCGCAGGGCGGCAAGAGTTTCATCTCAGGTTATTGAGCGATTTTTCGCAATTTTGTGAATGATCATGGAACCAGCCCTATACTGCGGACTGGTTCAGGTCTTTGCAAAGCATCACCAGCACGACTTTCAAACGCGCTGGTGACAAGCGTCATAGTTTCTTGTGCTCCGCGCGCAGGGCAAGCCACAAGCAGTAGCACATGAGCAGCACCACAATGGTGAACGGGATCCCGGTCGAGACCGCCGCCCCTTGCAGCGCAGCAAGCCCGCCCCCCAAGAGCAAGGCAATCGCCACCAAGCCTTCCAGCGTACACCAAAAAACCCGCTGCACCACAGGCGCATCCATTTTGCCGCCCGCTGTGATCGTATCAATGACAAGCGATCCACTGTCAGAGGAGGTCACGAAGAAGATGATGATCAGCACCAGCGAGATAGGTGCCACGATGGAATAGAGCGGCAATTCTTTCAGGAACCCGAACAGCGCGCCTTCAGGAGCATAGCTGTCGATCACCGTTGCTTTGACACCTTCTGCGCCACCAGCATTGAGCATATCAATCGCCGCGCCGCCAAAAGTTGACATCCACAGCGCACACACCGCCGTCGGGGCCAGCAGGCAGCAAATGATGAATTCGCGCACGGTGCGTCCTTTGGAGATACGCGCGATGAACATGCCGACAAAAGGCGACCATGCAATCCACCAGGCCCAATAGAACGTCGTCCAGCCGTGGAAGAAGCTTGTATCCTCTCGACCAAACGGATTCGAAAGCGCTGGCAGCATCACGACATAATCAACCATCACGTTGAAATAGCGCGAGATTGCGGTGCCAACCCCCGTCACGACGATCACGAACAGGAACAGGGCGACCGCCATGATCATGTTGATCTCAGAGAGCCGCTTGACCCCTGCATCCATGCCCATAACAACAGAGCCAAGCGCGATAACGGTAATGCCGATGATCAACAGCACAACAACTGTGTTGGTCGGTTCAATGCCGAACACCTCGTTCAGACCCGCCGCCACTTGCTGCGCACCCAGACCCAGCGAAGTCGTTAGGCCAAAGAGCGTTGCAAAAACCGCCAGCGTGTCGATCAAGTGACCCCACCAGCCCCAAACACGCTCACCGAGCAGCGGAAAAAAGGCCGAGCGCAGCGTCAGCGGGAGGTTCAAGTTATAGCAGAAGATCGCCAAGGACAGACCGACCGCAGCATAAACCGCCCAGGCCTCCAGCCCCCAATGGTGAATGGTTCCCACCACACCGACATATTCATTGCCCGGCTGCGTGATATCCACATTGAGAGGGCGCGCCCCGCCACTTTCAGCAAAGTTATAGTAGACCGGCTCCAGAACCCCAAAGAACAACAGCCCAATGCCGATGCCCGCCGCGAACATCATCGCGATCCAGCCTGCATAGCTGTAATCGGGCCGAGCATCCTTGCCGCCAATGCGCACCTTGCCCACGGGCAGAACGATCAAGGCCAAACAAAACAGCGTGATGCCATTGACCGAGAGCACAAGAAACCAGTCAAAGGTACTGGTCAGCCAAGGCCGCAGCCAACCAAAGAAGGTGGCCGTTGCCTCCTGATTGGCCAACGCAATGAGCACGAATGCGCAGATCAGGACTGATGAAATTAGAAAAACCGGGTTGTGGATATCCAATCCGAACGGCCGGATATTATCCTGCCCCAGCTCATGTTTAGTCTCGAAATCCCACACCCTTGGGTCTGGATCGAGCATCTTTTTTGGTTCTGACATTTTCCCTCCTTGTTTGCCGTTTTTGGCTATTATGGTTAACAGCATTGCAGAATTGAGAGAAAATACCAAGTTTTGTGCGTTCTGCGGACTGCTTTCCTCCTAGGCTGGATCTTGCAGTGATATGCCGTTGAAACGAATTGTTTTTAACCGTCCTTTGCCATTCAGTAATAAGCGTCTGACGCTATCACTGTCACAAAACTGATACATCTTTTTAATTGGGGCCCGTTCAATTTGATCAACGCATCCCATGCGTGGCTTTTTGCATCGCGAGAATCAGTGCATCGCGTTTTGCGGAAAGGTCTGCGGGGCTTTGACCACCTGCCGCATCCTTGACCCCGGCAACCAGGGTACTGGCGACCTTTTCGTCTAGTTGGATTTCGCCCAGATCATCCCACCAGCCGTTGAACGTGTCGGCAAAGTGATCACAAAAGGCCTGAAGGCCCCCCTCGCCCGCTCCCAGGTTAAACAGCATCGTTGGTCCCATCGCCGCCCATCTCAGGCCAGGGCCGGCCCAAACCGCTTTGTCCACATCTTCGACCGAAGCCACGCCCTCCACCACAAGGCTAATCGCTTCGCGCCAGATTGCGGCTTGCAGGCGGTTGGCCACATGACCGTTCTTTTCTTTGTTCACCCGGATCGTGACCTTTCCCAGAGCCTGATAAAACCGCTCTGCCCCGCTCACCGCCGCTGGATCGGTGCGATCATTGCCCAGGATCTCGACCAGTGGGATCAAGTGCGGCGGGTTAAACGGATGGCCCAGCACGAAACGCGCCGGATTTTTCCAGCCCCCTTGCATTTGGCTAAGCATCAGACCAGAGGCAGAGCTTGCCACGATTGCACCGGGTTTCAGCGCGGGCTCGATCTCGGCGAAGGTGGCGTGTTTGATAGGCAGGCGTTCGGGCACATTCTCCTGAACAAAATCCGCCCCCTCAACAGCGCTTGCGGCAGTGCCATGAAAGCTGATTGCATCAGGAGTGCCATTTTCGGTCAGGCCCAGCTCGCTCAATGTCGGCCAGGCCATTTCCACATAGCTGCGCACCGAGGCCTCGACCCCCTCTCTTGGATCAAACACCGCCACAGAGCGACCCGATGCCAAAAACAACGCAGCCCAGCTGGCACCGATAACGCCGCCGCCCAGGCAGCTGGTATGGGCAAATTCCATCAAAACAACCCCGGATTAAGAGGGGAGGCCGCGCTCATGCCGCCATCCACCGTGAAACATTCTCCGCTCACATATGCCGATTGATCAGAGGCCAGCCAGCTCACCATATTGGCGATATCGCCGGGCTGACCAAAGCGCCCAACCGGGTGACGGGCCAACGCATCGGCCATGGCTTTTTCAGGATCGCGCGCCAAGGCAAAGGCATCCTCAGCCATCGCTGTCATGATCCACCCGGGGCGGATCGCATTGCAGCGCACTTTGGGTCCATGATCAACGGCAATCGAGCGGGTCAACCCATGCACAAAGGCCTTAGACGCATTGTAAAGCGCCATGCTTGGATCCGAAACCATACCCGAGATCGAGCCGATATTGATGATATTGCCCCCATGCTCAGCCATGTCCGGCAGCGCGGCGCGGCACATGTTGAACACGCCTTTGCAATTGACATTCATCACCAGATCCCAATCAGCATCATCGCTCTCAGCCACCGTCTTTTCGACCTGAACGCCCGCATTATTGACCAGCAAAGAGACAGGCCCAAAGGCCTCCTGCGCCGCTTTGATCAGTCGCAAAGCATCAGATGTCAGCGACACATCGGCTTGCACCCAAACCACCTCTTGCAGCAAATCATCAGGTCGTGCGCCGCGGCCGCAGGTGACGATATGATAGCCATCATCCAGCAAACGCTCCACAATAGCGCGGCCAATCCCGCGACTGCCTCCTGTCACAATTGCGGTTTTCTTATCCATGGGCGATCATCACATGGCGCACGGCGGTATAGGCATCAAGCGCAAAGACGCTCATATCACAGCCCGTGCCCGAGGATTTCATCGCAGCCCAAGGCATTTCCGGCGTGGCAACCCCGTGCGTGTTGACCCAAGTGAACCCATAGCGCAGCTTGGCAGACATGCGCATCGCGCGACCTATATCTTTGGTCCAAACCGAAGAGCCAAGTCCGAACGGCCCGCTATTGGCAACGCGCAGCGCCTCTTCCTCATCACTAAAGCGCGAGATAGTGACAACGGGGCCAAAGATCTCGGTGCAGAACACTTCGGCGTTATGGGGGACATTTGCCAGAATTGTGGGCTCATAGAAAAAGCCGTCCCCCTTACTGATATTGCCGCCCAGAACGACTTCACAATCCGCGCGGGCGCGATCCACAAACCCTGCAACAGTCTTGCGCTGCGCGGCGGAAATGAGCGGTCCCATATCTATGCCAGGCTTCATTTGCCCCACCTGTTCGGCCACGGCGGCAACCACCTTGTCATAGATCGCATCAGCCACGAGAAGTCGGCAGGGCTGCGCACAGTCTTGACCAGCATTAAAGAACGAGCCGTAGCGCACGGTTTCCGCCACCGCGTCAATATCAGCATCCTCGAACACAATCACCGGAGCCTTACCGCCCAGCTCCAGATGCACATGACGGATCTGGCGAGAGGCTGCCTTCATCGCTTCATAGCCCGTCGCGGTGGATCCTGTGACCGAGATCGCCTCGGTGCGCGGGTCATTGATCATCTGATTGCCAATCTCAGGGCCCGTGCCATGTAGGATATTCACCACGCCCTTAGGCGCGATATCGGCGATGAGTTCAGCGGCTTTGAGGGTTGAGAGCGGGGTGAGTTGCGAGGGTTTCAGCGTCACCGGACAGCCCGCAGCCAGAGGCGCTGCCAATTTCCATGAGGCCATCATCAACGGATAATTCCAGGGCGCGATCGCCGCCACGGGTCCAACGGGATCTTTGCGGATCATGCTTGTGTGGCCCGCCACATATTCACCCGCTGCAACACCGCTGATGGTGCGCGCGGCCCCGGCAAAAAAGCGGAACGTGTCCAGGGTCAGAGGCATTTCATCGTCAAGCGCAGACTGCAGTGGCTTGCCCGCATCCAAGCTTTCCAGCTCCGCCAGCTCTTCGGTATTCTCCGTAAGAACCTCTGCGATATCGCTCAGCAATGCCGCGCGCTCTGCCGGGCTGGTCTGGCCGTAACTGTCAAAGGCCTCATGCGCAGCTGCCGCTGCTGCGTCGGCTTGTTCGGATGTGGCGGCATTGATCGCACAGATCTCTGCGCCCGTGGCCGGGTTGATAACAGAGATCGCGTCCCCGCCGCCCTCAACCAATTCGCCGTTGATCAACATTTTGGTTTGCATGATTTCCTCCCTCAAAACGCGACTTGATCGCCGCCCTTTTGGCCCCAAGCTATCAGAGCCTCATTTGCTGCACTTGCGCCGAAAGCCCGCCATCGAGCACCCAAAGCTGACCGGAGGCATAGCGCGCCTCATCTGAGGCCAGCCAGTTCACCAGATTGGCGATATCCTCCGGCGTGCCATAGGTCCGCATCGGATGCACATCACGCACCGCCTGCTGCAGATCGTCAATGCTCTTGCCGCCCGCCCCCGAGCCTTCGCCGGTGAAAAAGCTTTGCAGCATGGGCGTGTCGATATAGCCTGGGCAGATCGCGTTGACGCGGATCCCTTCGGGGCCGTGATCACAAGCCATAGCGCGAGTGAGCGCATGCACCGCCCCCTTTGTCGCGCAATAGGCGGCGAGGCCAGGATCTGCGATAAACCCATCATAGCTGCCAAAATTGATGATCGAGGCGCTGGTGCCTGCGCTTGCCACCGCACGCATCAAGGGCAACGCGTATTTGCAGGTCAAGAACGTGCCCGTCACATTCACCGCAAAGGATTGGTTCCATTCTTCCAGCGTTGTCTCTTCGATGGTCTTTTCGATCTCAATCCCAGCCGCGTTCACCAGGATATCAAGCTTGCCGCATTCGCCCTGGACCCGTGCCATGGCCGCTTGCACCATTGCCTCATCCGCCACATTCATCTGCACAAAACGGCTGCCATCATCGTCGTGGCGCTGCAACGAGCCTGCTTCGCTCAGATCCGCGGAATAGACGGTTGCGCCCTCACGCAGAAAACGCGCAACGATTGCACGCCCAATCCCGCCTCGCCCACCAGTGACCAGCGCGATTTTTCCGTTTAGCTTTGCCATTTCTGTCCCCTCTGCTCATCTATAGCCTTTCTCCCCTAAGGAAGCGCCTCGCGTCTTTCATGCTTTTTCGCACTGTGAGCTTGCGCCTCCTGTTCAGTAAAGGGTGTACGAAGTAGGGATCGTGAAAATTGAAGCCGGCTCCAACCAAGGTTTCAAGCACCTTCCATTGTCTGCGATCCCGCTTTGGAGGCGCTTTGAAAGAGGCTCCGACCAGACGCACATCGCCGCCGCATGTGGGGCAAGTCTTGACCTTTGAGCGATCAACGGGGCGTTTGAACACCGAGCGGCACGCGAAACAAACATGCTTGGCGTTATTATGTGCGTATTTCTGGTGTCTTGTCAGGACCATATTTATGTTGCCCGGTGCGCAGCCGCATACGCCGCCAGCACCAACCCGTGGAAATGGTGCACCGCATGTTCGGACATGCCCGAGCCGTCTGGATCATTCACGATGCGGCCACTTTCAAAGGCTGGGGTGTTCATCCCCTTTTGCACGCTTTCGACAATGGCGATATCCTCGGCCTGTAGCACCTCATCCAGATAGCGAATAGCTTCCAGTTCGGCCTCATTTGGTTCTGGCGTTTCAAAGAAGAAATCATAGGTCTCAAGCGTGCGGTCCGGCCCGGCGGGGATGATGTTAAGAATGATCATCGAAGAGCGCCCCGGATAGCGCATGATGCAGGTATTGGGCCAAAGCCACCAGACCGCATGGGTTTTCACCGTGGCGTTTGACACATCATAAGCAGAATTGGCAGACTTACCCGCATCGGCCATATGGCTGGAATAGATGCCATGGGTTGTAACCTTATAGGTGTCCATATCCACCAATTCGCAGAAGTCCTTATGGGCCGTTGGGCAGTGATAGCATTCCAGGAAGTTATCAACGACGTTCTTCCAGTTCGACTTGATGTCATAAGTCAGGCGGTGGCCAAAGGTCAGATCTTCGATATCCGGGGCCCAGTGGCGAATTTCGGTTTCCAAATCACCGCTAACCTCCCGCAGCGGTTTTGCGCTGGGGTCAAGGTTGACATAGACAAAGCCGCAAAACTCTTCGACCTGCACTTGGTCCAGGCAAATCTCCTTGGGTTCGAACTCTTCCAAGGTCTCTGTATGGGGCGCGCGCACCAGCTGGCCGTCGAGTTTATAAACCCACGCATGATAGGGGCACATGATGCGGCTGGTTTCACCCTCGCCCGACAGCAGCTGATGCGCCCGGTGTTTGCAGACATTGTAAAATGCGCGCAAAACACCCTCGCGATCGCGAACAACCGCGATGGGATGCCCTGCGATCTCGATAGTGACATAGCTGCCCGGCGTACGAAACTTTTCCACATGGCACACCCATTGCCAAGTTCTGCCGATGATTTCTTTCAGATCAACATTGTGCCAGGCTTCTTGCACATAGGCTTCTTTGCGCAGGGAAAAGGATTTCGAGGCGTTTTCATGATAGCCTTTGCGAATGATGTCAAAGTCTTTGGCCGAAGGCAGCTCAGTCATTGTGATCCTCATCGTAAACACGCTTAGCGGGCGGCATACCATCCCTGCATGCGGCGATTTTGCAAATAAGACAGGTCATTCGCTTTACATGATACGCCACAATTTGAACTCAAAACGCCGCCGCTAGGATTTTCGCTTGCGATGCATTGGCCACGCGCGAAATTCGAAGGGGATCCGGCCCTCTACGCGATCCTTGATGGGCGAGAGGCCGAAGCGCTCTTTATAGGCGCGGCTGAAATGCACTTGGTTTGAGAAACCACAGGCGAACGCGATTTCCGACATTGCCAGCGATGTTTGCGTGACCAGCCCGCGGGCGCGGTCCAGGCGAATGTCACGATAATAGAGGATCGGGGTCTTTTTCAGATATTGGGCGAATAGGCGGCTGAGCTGGCGTTGTGAAATGCTTGCCGTTTCGCAGATCTCGCGGATTGAAAGTGGGTCTTCAAGATGCTGTTCCATCACCTTAATCGCCGCTCTCACCGAGTCTGGCACGGTCACCCCCAGGGGCTCGACCAGCTGGGGATATTGCGGCGCGCCGACCTCGCGCATATTTGCATGAAACAGATAACGCGCTGCTGCATTGGCTAACCCATTGCCATGCATGCCGCGTATGATCTGCAATGCGAAATCGTAAGCTGCCGCGCCCCCGCAACAGGTGATCCGGTCGCCATAAAACTCGAACAAGGCTTCGGTGCAGTCAACATCGGGGAACAGCTCGCGAAACGCGTCTATATGTTCATAGTGGACCGTCGCCCGCTTGCCGTTGAGCAGCCCCGCTGCGGCAAGGATGAAGGCCCCGGTATCAATCCCGCCGATGGTCGCTTTCTGGCGTAGGGCCTGGCGCAGCGCCGATTGTAGGGGAGCGGAGCTATGATCCTCGGGCGTCCAGCTGGAGGAAACAATGACAAAATCAGCGCGCGCGACCTCAATCTCATCCAGGCGCTTAGTGTCGATGGCCGCGCCATTGCTGGAGACGCAGCGCCCGCCTGTCTCAGACAGAAAATCCCAGCTGTAATGGGTGATGCCGTCGATATAATTGGCCGCCCGGAACGGGTCGATAAAGCCCATGGTCGCAGCCAGATTAAAGCTGGGGGTCACGATGATGCACAGATGGATCCCGGCGCGGGCTTCTGTCATGGGCTCATTTCAGCCCAAGCATATCACTCTGCGCCAGCGCGCCCATACCGCCATCTATGACGAGATCCGTACCTCTCAGCCAGTTACTTTGCGGGCTGGCCAAGAATACAATCACATCGGCAACCTCCTGCGGCAATCCAGGGCGGCCAACACGGGCGATATTCTTGGCGACCTTTTCACCGAAGGCGGTCACGAAATCATCCAAGATGCCAGTTGACACAGCTGCCGGGCTGACCGAGTTCATTCGAAAGCCGCGCGCGATCATGGTTTCGGTCTGAGCCATGGTCAGCACAATCACCGCCTCTTTGGACAGGTTATAGGCGCGGGTTGCATTCATCGCGCGCTCTGCAATGAAGCCGGGCAGATCCGCCGGGTCTAGCGCCATCAGCGCCTTTACCTCGGCCAAGTTATCACGCCACATCGCCCCTGCGCGCGAGGCGGTATTCACAATAGCTGCCCCCGGCGCGAGCTTGTCGAGCATACCGTCCAGAAACGCCTTTAGCCCGAAATAGTTGACCCGCAAGATAGTCTCTTCCAGCCCTGGGCGCGGCGGCAGGCCGGCATTATTGATCAGCGCATCAAACGGGCCCTGGGCCAGCGCGACCGCAGCGTCGATAGAGGCCGGATCGCTGAGGTCGGTCTTGATCCATTGATTCACCTTGACTGAGGGCTCAGAAATATCAAAGGCCACCACCTCATGACCATCTGCCTTCAACTTCTTTGCAACCTCAGCGCCGATCCCGGTGGCGCCCCCCGTTAATGCAACGCGCATGCACAGACCCTCTTAGAAAGACAGAGGCGCCGCAGGATTGCCCGGCGCCCTCGTGGATTATTCTAGCACACCGGCTTCTTTGTAATAGCGTGCCGCACCTGGATGCAGCTCATGCATGCCACGTTTGACCGGCGCATAAGCAACATCAAGCGATTTGGCCCAGGGCGCGTCGGATGTGACTTGGTCAATGTTTTCCCAGAATGTCTTGGTGATTTGATAGACAATCTCTTCATCTAGATCCGCGCGCACCGCGATGCCGACCGAGGTATCGAATGAGACCACTGCGCTGTCGTTCTTCTGACCCTCATAAAGCCCCGCCGGCACATCTTTGATGAAGCGGAACTTGCCCAAAAACTTGGTCACCGCCTCGCCTTCGGCGCTTTCGGGGCCAAGGAAGCGCAGATTCTCTGTTTCGGTGAACTGGATGAACTGGCCACAGGGATCAAGGCACCCATTGACATAGACGTCGATCTTACCGTCTAGAAACGCCTGAAACCCGGTTTGCCAATTGGCTTTAATCGCTTCAAAATCTTCGCCCGCGACAAGGCCTGTGGTCGCTGCAACCCAGCCTTTGGCAGCGTTGTAAGCACCCCCACCCTGTGGGCCCAAAAATACTGTCGCCCCTTCGATATCATCCAAGGACTGGATGTCGCTATCCGCGCGCACGGCAAAGTGATAGGCCCCATAAGGATACCACATCAACAGCTTGAGGTTCTTTGCCAGCTCCGGTGCCTCGGGCGTTTTGGCATACATCGCCTTACCGCCGGACATCAGGTTATAGACAACGGGGCTGGTCATGGACAAATCCAGATTGCCGCGCGCCACTTCAACCATATGCAAGGTCGCAGCGCCGCCCCCCGAGACCTCGATCTCGACGCCCTCAGCATTGTCATTCACGATATTGGCAAAGGTCGCCATGGTGATGGCTGCGCTTAACGAAGGCGCGATAGTCGCCATTTTGAGGGTCTCATCTTCTGCCCGCAGCGGCGCGGCTGCAAGGGTCAGCGCGGCAGTTGCCGCTAGGATTGAGTTACGCATAAGTTCCTCCCTTATTATCGCGTAATGGTTAGCGCGGGGCCGCATCAATCGGCGACGGTTCCCCGTTCAAAAACCGATGCCCAACGATGAGGGCAATCGCCCCGATAAGCGCGGGCAAAGCTATGGCTATATTGGGCACGAGGAGGAGCAAGCCAACCCCCGTGCGCAAGATCCGTTCCACCAAGTTTAGGCGGTTTTTCTCAAAGCCGGTTAGGGCAGAACTCAATAGCCAGATCGCAACACTAAAGGCGAAAATGATCCAGCCCAGATCAAACCAGGTCACGGTCGTTACATCAATCATGGCGCGGTTTGTGGGCAGTTCTTCTCCGAACCACGCAAAAAGCACCTGAAGCTTATAGAGTACAGCCGGGTGATAGACGAAGACAAAGGGGATCAAGAACCCGGCCAATGAGAGGCGCGCGGCTTGAAATCCGGTTTTCATCGGATTGGCCCCAGCAATGGGCGCGGCGGCAAAGGCGGCTAGGGCAACGGGCGGCGTCACGGTTGAGATGACCGCAAAGAACACCACAAATAGATGCAGGGTCAGCGGCGCGATGCCCACGGCCTCAATCCCAGAGCTGAGCGCAATCACGATGATGAAATATGTCGCCCCCGGTGGCAGCCCCATGCCCAGAATGATGGAGCCAAGCGCCACCACAACCAGCGTCAGGAATAAGGGCCCGTTTGAGAGCTGCGCCAGCAACAGCGACAGGCGACCCGAAAAGCCCGACACTTGGATAAGCCCAACGATAAGGCCAATGGCCGCAACAATGATGATGATCATCGCCGACATGCGCCCGCCCTCAACAAAAGCGCGATAAAGTTTGCCACGTGCGCGGAACTCGGGGAACAAGATCAGCGAGCAGATCAGCGCCGCCAAGAACCCGTAAAAGCCCGCCTTCAGCACGGATGGCTGCGCAAAGAGGAAATAGCTCAGAACGCAGACCGGAATGATAAAGACCAAGCATTGCACCATCTCGCGCGGGCTGAGGCGCGGGCGTTGTTCTATGGGCAAGGGGCCCACGCCTTGACGGCGCGCCTCAAAATAGACGGTCAGGAAGGTGCCAAGGTAATAGAAAGCGGCCGGGATGAGGGCCGCGATCACAATATAGCGATATTCCAGCCCGATCTGCCCGGCCACGAAAAAGGCCACAACGCCCATGACCGGCGGCATAATCTGCCCACCCGTGGAGGCAGCCGCCTCGACCGCAGCCGCAAAAGCGGGTTTAAAGCCTGATTTCTTGATCACTGGGATGGTCATCACGCCGGTCGAAACCACGTTGGAAATAGCCGCCCCTGACAAAGTGCCAAACAGCGCCGAGGAGGCCACGGCGGCATGGGCGGCGCCCCCTGTCAATCCGCCGGTTACGCGATTGGCGATCTTCATCAACAGATTGCCAGCGCCAGAGCCCATCAGAACTGCGCCAAAGACGATGAAAATCAGAACATTGCCTGACACAACTTGGATCGGCTGGCCGAACATGCCCCCTGTCTGCGCCCAAAAGTTCAGTACCATGGAGCGCATGCTCTGCGCAAATGTGCTTTCAGAGCCAGCAAAAACCCCGGTCCAATCGGGCAGATATCCACGTACAAAGAAATAGATCACCCAAAACAGGCAAAACCCGACAATAAAGCCTCCATAGAACCGCCACGTCAGATACAGCGTGATTGCGGTGATCAGCGGAAAGAGCAGATGATCAATGGGCCGCGCTGAGGGCAAAAGCCCGCCATCAATGGCAAAAAGATTGGCAATCCACAGCCCGAACACGACGATGACGGCTGCGGCCAAAGCCCAGTTCATCCAGGCCGCGCGGTGCAGGGTGAGCGAGACAATCACAAAGCCAAAGACCAGAGGCAGGCCAAGGATCATGCCCGTGGGCAGCAACACGGCCTGCTCAAAGCTGCGAAAGGCCGCGCCCAGCGGGTGGGTTTTGAGCAAGACACGTTGATCGCGCCGCGAAAGCTCATCAAAATCGGCGGTTGTGACCTCGATGAGCCAGCGCACAAGCTCGCTCACCGGTCCTGATGCCGCGTAGATAAGGATCACGATCACAAACAGAAAGGCCGCGAAATCCGCCACCCGTTTTTGCGCGCTTGCTTCTGACCCTGGCTGCGTCATTCGCTGGTGCCGCCAGCGGCTTCGCGGAGCTGTTTGGCAGCCCAGTAATAGGTATTGCGCGCGGTGGCGTTGATTTCGACCTCGGCCAAAGCCTCCATCGTTTCGGCTTTCAGCATATGTGCTGGCTGCCCGAGCGCAATCAGATGGTCACACAGCTCCGTCGCATTGGCGCGCCGTAGCCATCAGCGCCTCAGCCCCGCCCGCAAGATCGGCCATGTGGCGCGCGCGGGCGGCACTAGAGAGGGTGCCAAGATGGGTTGGATTGCCGTCATACCAGCCCAGCGTCCCCGTGGCGAAGGCGCGGGCGGACCATTGAGCCTTGCCGTAAAACTCTTTCAACCAGGGCTTATCCGCGATGTCATCGGGCAGGGTCAGCTCCGCGCAAATATCATCCAGAGAGCGCCCCGCATCCATTCCCTCAGCCGTGACGCGCATCACATGCAAGATCGCCGCGCGCGTGCTATCGAGCACCTCAGCCACATTTTCGACCCCGCGCGCAGGGCGCGTATGACCGGGGGCCAGAATGTCGGGGCATAAATCGCGCATCAACGCCAAGCTATCGGCCCAGGCCTGGAAATCACGATAGGGCGTGCCGCGTATCGCATAGAGGTTGGGAAAGGCGTGATACCAATTGTCACCAGAAAACAGGATTTTCCGCTCGGGCAACCAGACGATCAGATGATCCTCGGTTTCCCCCGGCGCATGGATGAGCCGTGCCTGCACACCATCCAGATCAATATCGCAATCCGCGTCAATCAGCTGATTGGGAGGAACAAAGCCCGCCCCCATGCCCTGCATCGGGCGATCACCGGGGCCAACGCCTAAGCTGATCCTCTGATCTGGACTGAGCCCAATGCCAAACTGCATCATGGTCCGCCGCATCAGCGCTTTGTTGGGCGCGATGGCGTCTTGATCGACATCCACGAGATCCGACTTGAACAGATGCGAGGCAATGATCGGCAGATCCCGGCCCGAGGCAAAGACCGACACGCCCGAGATATGATCGCGATGGCTATGCGTTAGGATGATCCGCCCCACCGGCTTATCACTCAGCTTGGCAAATTCGACAAAGATATTCTCGGCCGCTTTGGTGGTTTCGGTTGTGTCGATAATCGTGACGCTGCTTTCGCCCTCAATCATATGCACGGTGGAGGCGGCATAGCCCACAGCGGTCCAGATACCGGGGGCCAGTTCGATGATGTCCTTGCGCAGTTGCTCCCCTTGGGCGAGCAGATCGGGATGGGCGTTCATTCTTGTGTAAACCTTTGCTTGACCTTGCCGCGGTAGGCACTCAGCAGCTCTTCATCAACTTCGGATCCATCGGCCAGAAAGGGCATGATCCCACGCCGCAAGGAGCGCCCGCGCATGGTGCGAATATCATCTTCGGACTTGGTGACGCGCTGGCTCATGCGCAGACCCCACCGAGACAAATACCCATAGAGCCGCTCAATCTCGCCCTTATGCGTATCCCCCTTGGCCAGATCGTGAAACTCTTCGGGATCGTTCAGCAAATCAAAGAGCATCGGGCGAAAGCCGCCCTCGGCATGCATCAGCTTAAAGCGACCATCAAACACCATGAACAGGCGCGCATCGCGTGGCGCGACCCCCAGCTTGACCGCTTGCGGGGTGACCGAATAATCATATTCGCTGATGACATATTCACGCCAATTCTCGGGCCTCTCGCCTTTGAGCCAAGGGATGAGCGAGCGCCCCTCAATGATATGATCTGGCACTGTGCCCCCCGCCGCCTCCACAAAGGTGGCCGCTAGGTCGATACTCTCAACCAGCGCATCGCATGTGGTGCCCCGGCTCGCATCGGCCTCAGCGCGTGGATCATAGATGATCATCGGGATTTTGACGGAGGGTTCATGGAACAGATCCTTTTCCCCCAGCCAATGATCGCCCAGATAATCCCCATGATCGGAGGTCAGAACGATCATGGTCTCTTGCATCCGCCCCGTTGCCTCAAGATGATCCAAGAGCCGCCCCAGCTGGTCATCGCATTGCTTGATGAGACCCATATAGGCGGGGATCACTTTCTGGCGCACCTCTTCTTTCTGAAAGGCCCGAGCGATCTTATTCTCTTGATAGGCCCCAAAGACCGGGTGCGGATCTTCGCGCTCTACCTCATGACGGGTGGGGGCGGGCACATGATTGGCCCCGAACATATTGTGATAGGGCGCAGGCACGATATAGGGCCAATGCGGTTTGATATAGCTGATATGCGCCAGCCACGGCCCCCTTTCTTGTGCGTCAATAAAGTCGATAGCCTGAGAGGTCAGCCACGGCGTTTCGCTATCTTCTTCGCGAATATTGGCTGCCTTATCGGCATTGCGAAAGATCCAGCCGGTAGCGACCTCATCACCCTCAACGCCCGCATTGGCAAATTCGGCCCAAGGGTTCTCGGCCTCATACCCTTTTGACTTGAGATATTCATTATAGGGCGAGCGTTTCTCATCATAAAAGCCATCCGGCCCCTGCCCCCAGAGCCCATCATCGCGCGCCCAAGCATCAAAGCCGCATTCCGCCTGGCGCGCGCCGATCTCGCTATCGGGGCTGAGACCGAGCCGCGCCATACCCTCTGCATCGGCCTTCATATGGGTCTTGCCAAGCAGCCAACACGCCATACCAGCTTTGCGCAGATGATCGCCCATCGTATGCTCGCCCACACGCAGCGGAAACCCGTTCCAATGCGCCCCATGCGAGGAGGCATAGCGCCCGGTATAAAAACACATGCGCGAGCCACCACAGACGGGCGATTGCACATAGGCATTGGTAAAGCGCACACCCATCTTCGCCACGCGGTCAAAATTGGGGGTGTGCAGATGCGGATGTCCTGCGCAGCTCAGATAGTCAAACCTAAGCTGGTCATACATGATGAACAAAATGTTCACGGTCTTTATGGTCCCCCCGGTCTTCCCTGTGTCTTTGCACCGCAAAAGCGCATCGTCGAATTCTTATTGATTCGTCCGTTTATTTTGACAAGTTGCCGCATCCCGCGCTAGCCATATGTTCACCTAGTGCACTCATTACCTGCAAAGAATGCCATGACACCTGAACACAGCGGCCCCAAACGCATTCGCGCCCTTGATCGCGGGCTTTATGTGCTGGAACATCTCTCTAATGCGGGGCTTTCAACCCTAGCCGATCTGCGCGCCGCGACGGGTCTGAGCAATGCCACGCTCCTGCGCATCCTGGCCACATTGCAAGATCGCGGTTGGGTGCGGCGAAACATTGTGCAAGGGCAGTACGAGCTGGCCCATTCTTTGGGCGATGTGCTGGGGGTCAATGCCCGCGCCCATCCGCTGGCCGAAATCGCGGCCCCAATCCTGCTTGATATGCGCACGCGCCAGCTTGGGTTTCCCTCGGATCTGTGCGCCGTGATCGGTTTGGGTAAGCTGGAGGTCATCGAAAGCACGCGCATCCGTGGGCCCATGGCTCCGGGGCGCACCGGGCTTGGGATCCGCCCGTCAATGCTGCGCTCCGCCCATGGCCGAGCGTTTCTTGCGTTTACCTGCGCGGCGGAGTTCGCGCTCCACATGACGGCAATACGGGCATCGGATAATCGCGCAGAGCGTCAAATGCTAGAAAGCGGCGCGTTTGAGACAGAGCTCGCACGCACCCGCGCCCAAGGCTATGGGCTGCGCGATGCGGATTATTTCGTGCATCACGCCTTTGACCCCGGCCCGGACCTGGCTGCAATGGCGGTCCCGATTGCGTCCCATTCCGGCATTCACGGCACGCTCAGCATCTTGTGGATGCGCGATGATACCACGCTCGACGAAATCCTTGCCCTTGGCGGTCTCGAAGATATGCGCCGCGCAGCCTCCCTCATCGGCAACGCAATGGACCACCACAAGATCCCCGCCCCGTCGTTCAGGGAATAGGCGTTACGAAAGTCGGCTCTATACGGTTCTCGCCCTAATAACCGGGGCGCGCAGGAAGAGCATGAGCGCGAACATCATAATTAGGGACGATAGGAAATACGGTGCTCCGGGCAGGTAAAACCCCTCATTGGGTACTGAAAAGGCTGCAAAAACCGATGTCATAATCAGCGGCGCCGGGATCATCGCAATTGACGTCACCGAGGTAATCACCCCCTGCAGTTCGCCTTGTGCGTCATCCGCCACCGCCTTGGACATCATGCCTTGCAGCGCCGGGGTGATCACGCCGGGCAGCGCGGCAAGCGGGGTGAGGATCAACAGCCACATCCCCGAACTCAGCAACCCGATCATCGCAAAAATGAAGACATCGCCAATATGCCCATAAAGCACACAGCCGCGCTCCCCGAGCCATTTGATCGATGGGCGCACCAGCAGCGCTGTGACCATCGCATAAGAGATCCCAAAGACGGACAAGCTCACCCCGATCATCTGCTCAGACCAACCATAGCGCGTGCCCGTGTAAATCGCCCAGATCGAAGAATAGGAGGCAAAGGCCAGCTGATACAGGAAATACACCGCCAAAAGCGGCAGCAATCCACGGATTTTACGCACGGATTTCAACGCGCCAAATGGGTTGGCCCGGCGCCATTCAAAGGGACGCCGGATGCGCGCATCGACGGTCTCTTTCAGCACAAAATACCCAAAAAGAGCATTGGCCGCGGCCAGCAATGCACCCAAGTAAAATGGCGCGCGCAGACCAAAGGCCTCCGCTGCAAACCCGCCCAGAACAGGCCCAATCACAAAACCAATACCAAAAGCCGCGCCCACAAGACCGAAATTGCCCGCCTTGTCATCTGGGCTGGAAATATCCGCCATATAGGCATTAGCGGTCGAATTGGTCGCCGCCGCAATCCCGGCCACGATCCGGCCCAGCAAAAGCAGCCACATAGTTTGCGCCATCGCCATCACAAAGTAGTCAATCGCGAGCACCACAAGCGAAGTAATCAAAACCGGCTTGCGCCCGAAGCGATCCGACAAGTTCCCAACCGCCGGGCCAAAGAGGAATTGCATCAAAAAGAAAGAGGCCGACAAGACCCCCAGCCACCACGCAGTTTCTTTGAGCCCGCCCCCGTCAATTTCAGCCACAAGCGCGGGCAACACAGGGATGATGAGCCCAATCCCGATACTGTCGATAAGAACGGTCAACAGGACAAAGGCTTTAGCTTGGCTCATGGGATCTCACGCGCTGCGGCGGCAAAATGGCCCGCCTCCCGCGCAGCCTTAGCCAAGTTTTTCTCTACTGAAAAGAGGGAGCAACCAGGCCTAGCCATTTGACGCGCGCAGTGCATGTACCACGCGATGGTGCCCCCACATTCTCAGTTCAATTCGATCAATCGTGAGCCGTTTGCGTAGACCTGCCTCCAATTGATGATAGAGTACGACTTCCTAAGGCCTGTGGGCCAAAATGGATCCTCATGTACAAGCTTATCGACATCATCTTCTGAATTGGCTTCAACGATCCACAAACCGTCACGTCCACACCCGTCGGCGTCGGTTAGTGGGCCAGCAGCTTCGATCTTGTCCGAGTTCCTCTCCAGGAACTCCAAGTGGTTCGCCATATGGGTTTTGCGGATATCTGGGTCGGCCTCAGCTGCGTCTTCAAACAGGATGATGAATTTCATGTCTCGGTCTCCATAGATTAACTCTTGCAAATGCTACCACATCAAAATCGCTGATTGTGCCGGCAAATCTGCCCAGATACTCTGCAAAAATGCAGACCCATGATTGGAACGATCTCAAGTATCTCCTGGCGCTTTTCCGTGAGGGAAAGCTGACTGAAGCGGCCCGTAGGGTTGGCGTCAGCGACACGACGGTCGCACGTCGGATAAAGACGCTTGAACGGGCTCTGGGCATCACTTTGTTCTTACGCAGTCCCAATGGACAGTATGAACCAACAGAAGCCGCACAGGATATCTTGGCGCATGCTGAGGCTGTCGAGGCCAGCAATGCTGCCATTCGGGAAATTTCAGGCGAAAGCGCCCAACTTGTGACTGGCTGCGTCAGAGTAAGCGCGGTGCCGATTATCGTGAACCATTTTCTCATACCGTGTTTGACTGGGTTGAGCCGATTGCATCCAGGTCTCTCCATCGAGCTCGTGCCGAGTTCAGATAATCTAGATTTGACGAAGCGAGAGGCCGACCTTTCCGTGCGCTTTGCACGACCATCGGATGGAGGGTTGCATACCAAGGCGCAAAAACTGGGCGAGTTGTCATTTGCGGCTTACATCGCAAGCGACATCCCGCAAGACCATTATGAAAGCCTCGGCTGGATCACCTACGCCGACACCCATTTGTCTCTTGCGCAGGCGCGGTGGCTTGAAGCGGCGGCAAGTTCATCAAAATCGCGTGCCGGTTTACGAGTAACGGATGTCGAGACGGCGATGCAGGCCGTTGCGGAAGGGGTTGGAAAAACCCTTTTGCCAAACGCCATTGTCTCGTGCGATCCGCGTTTCCGAGCATTGGAACCCAAAGGCGGCACCGGTTTCCCAAGCAGGGAGGTTTGGTTGCTGTCGCATATTGATCAGTCAACACGGCTTTCAATCACCGCAACCAAGGATTGGCTGACCAGTCTGAGTTGGAAATGAGATGCATCCCGTTAGCGGTCCTCCGCGCGGGTTGCAGCATCTGTTACAAGAGCCTCAAAGCCGGTCCTAACCGCAAGACAGAAATAGCGGGGCCTGGATACGACCTGGCCTTAACCTCCTTTGGTATTAGTTGAGCACAATCCAGCTTGGCAGGCCCGCCCGCATTCAAAATCCGGCTCGTTTTCAAAAGCGCAGGTGGCTATCAGATATGCCCGATCTCGCATAGAAAGCCTGTCAGAACTGCGGCGTAGTCTTCGGGTTTTTCCACGCAGGGTAGGTGCCCGGCTCCCCTTATCAAATGGAATTTCGAGCCGGGGATTAGGTCGATCATCTCGCGCACCAGATCTGGCGGGGTGGAGCCGTCTTCGGTGCCTGCAATCCCCAGGGCGGGTAGGCGCAGGGCGGCGGTGGTGGAAAAGAAATCTGTGCCTGCAATCGCCGCGCTACATCCTGCATAGCCGCTCGCGTGCTGGCGCTCGAACATATGGCGCCACAGGGCCAGTTCGGGGCTTGCTCGGAATGTGTCGCTAAACCAGCGCTGCATTGTCGCCTCTGTGAGTGCCGCGACGCCTGTTGCCTCAACCGCGGCAATCCGCTCTTGCCACATATCGCGGGTGCCGATCTTTGCGCCCGTATTGGACAGCACCAGTGCGCGCACTAGATCCAACCGCTTTGCGGCCAGCCCCTGCGCGATCATTCCGCCAATGGAGAGGCCCACGAACACCGCGTCTTTCATGCCCACATGCTCCATAAGCCGCTCGGTATCGCGCACCAGCTGGCCCATCGAATAAGGCGCGGGCGGGCAATCGCTGAGCCCATGGCCCCGTTTGTCAAATCGCAAGATCCGCAGCCCCTCAGGCAGATAGGGCAACACAGGATCCCAGAGCCGAAAATCCGTGCCCAGCGAATTGGCAAAGACCAGCGGCGCACCATCCTGCGGGCCTTCGACTTTATAATGCAGCTTTATGCCGCCCAGCTCTGCGATTTGCATGGGTTCTTGCCTTTATTAGAGGGTTGCGAGCGCCTTGACGAAGATCTCAGGGTCCATGTTGCCGCCTGTGATCACCGCGATCACGTCATCCCCTTCTAGCTCATCTGGGTGATACAGCGCAGCCGCCAGGGCAACCGCGCCCCCTGGTTCTGCCGTGAGTTTGAGGCGCAAAAACGCCTGAGCCATTGCCTCTATCGCCTCTTCATCGCTGACCACTAGCCCAGGCCCGCATAGGCGCTTGAGAATAGGAAAGGTCATATCCCCCGGCTGCGGGGTCAGGATCGCATCGCATAGACCGCCCGCATGCTGGCTATTGCTTTCGATCTTTCCATAGGCCAGCGAGCGGGTCACATCGTCAAAGCCTTCCGGCTCCACCGGGCGCACTGTCATGCACGGTGCCTCAGCCTCAAGCGCGAGCGCAATACCTGAAGTCAGCCCCCCGCCGCCGCAACAGACGAGCACTTGCGCGCGTTCAATGCCGTGTTCGGCTGCCTGGGCCGCGATTTCGAGCCCGCATGTGCCTTGCCCTGCGATCACTTCGGGCTGATCATAGGGGCGGATCAAGGTCAGGCCGCGCTCCTCAGCAATCTTGCTGCCGATCTGTTCGCGGCATTCTCGTTTTACGCGATCATAGAGCACCACCTCGGCCCCCAAGGCGCGGGTATTCTCGATTTTCAGCTGCGGTGCATCGGCGGGCATCACAATCACCGAAGGCACCCCATGCAGCTGCGCCGCATAGGCTACGCCCTGCGCATGATTGCCAGAGCTATAGGCGATCACACCTTTGGCGCGCGCTTCGGGTTTCAGAGCAGACAGGGCCGACCACGCACCGCGAAACTTGAAACTGCCCGTATGTTGCAGGCATTCCGGCTTGATCCAAACCCGCCGCCCTGCGATCTCATTGAGGAAAGGCGACGAGAGCAATGGCGTGCGCCGCACATGCCCCTCAAGGCGCGCATTGGCAGCATTGATCATGTCGATATTCATTTCAGCTCTCCAATCCATCTGTTGAGTGCAGCGAGGCTTTCGGGCTCATCCAGAAACGGAATATGCCCGCGCCCGGCGACCTTCGCAAGGATCATACCCGGGCGACGGCGCTGCATTTCACGCACGCAGGTCTCGGAAAGCAACTCGGAATTCACCCCCCAAATCAGCGCTAGGGGGCGATCAGGCAGGGCATCGAAAAAGGGCCAAAGATCGGGCAGGCCCTTATGCCCCGCCGCCTCAACCGCTTTGCGCAGGTTGGGATCATAGGTGATTTGCAGCCCATCCTCGGTTTGCCTGTAATGCAGTTCGGCCTCAGCCAGCCAGCGCCCCATTGGCACATCAGAAAAGCCGGGGCTGCGCGATAAAGCCTTGGCCAGCGCGTCATGGGTTTGAGCCACGGGGTTCACCCCGAGATAGGTCATAATGAAATCAAGCCCCTCCTGGTTCAGCTCTGGCCCGATATCATTCAGCGCCACACCCAGCAGAACATCCGGTGCAACCGAGGCCAACCCCATCGCATTCAGCCCGCCCCGCGAAGTGCCAAGCAGCGCGACCTGCGAGAGCCCCAGATGCTGGAGCAGCTCCATCACATCGCGCCCCTCAACGGGCAGGGAATAATTCTGCCAATTCTCGTCCCAATCGGACTCTCCGCGCCCGCGATAATCCAGCCGGATCATGCGCACCCCGGTTAGATGCGGTGCAAGATAATCGAAATCTCGGCTGGTGCGGGTGAGGCCCGCAAGACACAGCAGGGGCAGGCCCTCGCCTGTGTCTTCGTAATACAGGGAAAGCCCGTCAGAGGTGGTGAATTTACTCATAAGCTGCGCGCCAATTCTGGAATAGTGGAAAGATCGGGGAGGATGTGATGCGGGCTTGCGGGCAGGCGGTCCATGGGCGCGCCGTCGCGATTGACCCAAACGGTGGTAAACCCATAGCCCGCCGCCCCTGCCGCATCCCAACCATTAGAGGAAACAAACAGAACCTCAGAGCGCTGCCCGCCAAATCGGGCCTGCACCAGATCATAGACGGAGGCATGCGGCTTGAAGATCCCCACCGATTGCACGCTCAGCACATCATCCAAAAGATCTGTGATCCCGGCAGAGGTGACCGCACCGCTCAACATTTCGGGCGAGCCATTGGACAGAATGCCCGTGTTCAAGCCGGCAGCCTTGAGAGCCCCAAGCATTTGGGGCACCTCGTGATAGGCGGAGAGCTCCCAATAAAGCTGCAAGAGCCGCGTGCGCACAGGGGCGTTGCCGAGGAGGCCAAGCTGTTCCAGCGCGAAATCCAACCCATCTTGCGTGACGCGCCAAAAATCCGTGTGATCCCCGGTGATCGCGCGCAGCCAAGTATATTGCAGCTGCTTGGCGCGCCAGATCGCGGCAAGCTCAGGCCAAATCTGTGCAAGCTCGGGAAAATCAGGCGCATCGGCCGCAAGGCGCGCAGCCGCCGCCACATCAAATAACGTGCCATAGGCATCAAAAATACAGGTTCTTATGGGCATAGCGCACCTCCCACCAAAGATTGGCATGTCCGCGAGCAAATCAAAAGACGCGTGCGGAATTTTCTTGAAAAGAGCCCCGCGAAACGATGCTGGCAAATATGCTGTATTGAGCCTTCGCGCCGTGGGGGTTTTGCACCCCCACACCCCCGCAAGGTATTTTCAGCCAAATGAAGGGGGGCGCGCGGTGAGGTTATCGGATTTTAACGGTTTGTCGGTTACTGGTCCCATGGAGCTTCACTTCGCGCGTGATACGCCTGGGGCATATAAGGTGCTGTGGGCACATCGGGTAAGTTCCCTAGCGGCTTAAGCGTGCTGACAGGATGAGATGATGACCAACTGTTCGCACGCGCAATCCGGCTCTTTGCGTTCGTTGAAAACCTGGAGGGGACCCGGCTGGCTGAGGCCTGCGCGGGGATTTTTGTGCAGGTACGCTGTTAAAGATTATCCTGCTGCGGCATGCCCAATACGTGAAAGCCGCCATCGACGCGGATCACTTCGCCCGTGGTGCAAGCTCCCCCATCTGAGCACAGATAAACAGCGGTCGCGCCCACCGCCTCAAGGCTGGCATTCGAGCGCAGCGGTGCGTTTTGATCTGTGTGCTTATACGTGCGACGCGCCCCGCCAATGGCTGCCCCGGCAAGTGTCTTCATCGGCCCCGGACTAATGGCATTGACGCGGATCCCCTCGGGGCCAAGATCATTGGCCAGATAGCGCGTTGTGCTTTCCAGAGCCGCTTTGGCCACGCCCATCACATTGTAATTGGGCACCACGCGATTAGAGCCCAGATAGGTGAGCGTGATCAGGCTGCCGCCATTCTCGACCATCAGCGGATGGGCACGGCGGGCGACCTCAATAAAGGAATAACAGCTCACATCCATGGAGTGCTTAAAATTCTCGCGACTGGTATTCAGGAACCGGCCGGTAAGTTCGGATTTATCGGAAAAGGCAATCGCATGAATGACAAAATCTATAGAAGGCCAGCGCGCTCCGAGCTGCTCGAAGGCGCGATCCAAAGAGGCATCATCGGTCACATCCACATCAACCATAAAGTCGCTGCCAACGCTGGTCGCAAGCGGTTTCAGCCGCGCCCCAAACGCCTCGCCTTGATAGGTAAAGGCCAACTCGGCCCCGGCCCCGGCCAAGGCCTTGGCAATGCCCCAAGCAATCGAGCGTTCATTGGCAACGCCCATCACGAGCCCGCGCTTTCCATTTAATGACAACATTGCCACCCCCGAAATTGTAACTCTCGAATTGTATCTGCCTCGTTAGGCTGAATTACCGGCCCGCGTCAAGTCGTCCTACCATAACACGGGGCGCGCGATCATCAACCAAAGCAACAGCACAATCGCCGCAAAGGCCGGAACACCGCAGGCGAACCAGATGCGATAGAGGCGATGATACCGCGGGCTGAGCCCGAAGTCGCGCGCCTCATTGCGCATTTGCGCCTGGATCCAGACGACGGGCAGCCAGAGGGCTCCGAGAAAGACATAAAGGCCGATTGAGGCGAGCAGCCAGCTTTCGCTTAGGCTCCAGCCAAGGGTAAGAGCCAGAAGGGTGCCGGTGATCGGCTGCACCAGCGCAGCTGTGGCCGTGAACAGCATATCAGCAATCACCACGATACCGGCAACATGAGCAATCACATGCCGGTCACCGCTTCGATGCGCCATCAGCATGAAAAAGGCGATGCCACTCCCGGTGCCAATCAGCACACAGGCCCCCAGGATATGCGCCAAGCGGAATGCCGCGACCCATTCCATTATCGATCACCAAGCAAGGCGGCGCTCAATGCCGACAGCATCATCACAGGCAAGATCTTGACCAAGGGGCCAAGCGGATCTGCCCAAAGCCAAGGCGTGATCACGCTGCCCATCACCAGATACAGCGCGCTAACCCCAAGCATTCCAATCGCGGCTCGCTGCGCTGTAGGGCGCCAGAGGATCAGGCCAGCAAGAGCGATATCCACCACGGCCCAAAGCGCTACGCTGGCCTTGGCAAGCGATCCGGGCCAGCCCGCATTTTGCAAAACCTGCGCAGCTTGGGTCAGAAATATCAGGCCAATCACCCCAGAAAGCGCCCAAAACACCGCCAGCACGGCAACAGTAAGCGGCATTAGCAGAGCCATGCGCGCCGCGATGCGTCAGCGCGCAAAGTGCCAAGGGTTTCATGCAAAGATTTAAGTGGCGGCTGACCTGCGGCCCGCCAAGCACTGTCATCGCCGGTAACGCCCTGCTCTAACGCATCCAAAGCAGCACGGCGCAGCGGCCCACGCCAGCCCAAATGCCCAAGCATATCTGCGCCCCGGCTCACAATGCGCGCCAGCCAAAGCGGCAAATTCAACGCCAGGCGCGCAGGGGCAAAACCCAGCCAAGCGCGCATGGCAGATTGCACCTGGGATAAACTATGTCGCTCTAGCTCGACCAGATCCGCCTCAAAGCGCTCTGGCAACTCCCCTGCAATGGCCGCGCAAACCGCGCTGGCGACATCACTTGCCGCAACGCATTGCACCTTTGCATCGCCCATCGCTTGCAGCTGAACCAAGGGCAGAGCGGCAAGCAGTCGCAAAAGCGCCGTACCTCCATAGGCCGACTGCGCCAACACCAGGCCAGGGCGCAAGATCACATACTCACAGCCAGACGCCCGGATCGCAGCATCCCCTTGCGCTTTGCTCGCCATAAAGGGAGAGGCGCTGTTCTCAGTGCCCACCGCGGAAATCTGCACCAGCTTGGTTCCCTTCTGCGCGCAGGCTTGGGCCAAGGCGTTCATCGCGCCAAAATGCACCGCCGCCAGATCGTCGCGCGGCCCGTCTTGCAAGGCACCGGCACAGTTCACCACAGCCTCGCAACCCGTGATCAAGGGGAGCCAAAGCTCGGTGGCCTGCATTTGGCGCAAATCTGCAATATGCCAAGCGATGTCAGGAAAGGCGCTGAGAGCGGCGCTTTTGCTTCGCCCCAGCCCTTGCACTTGATGCCCGGCGGCTAACAGGGCCGCACTGATCTCTTGCCCGATCAGACCATAGGCCCCAAGAACAAGCACAGCCATCGCAGCAGCCTAGCCGAGATACCTGCTTAGAATCATCGAACCATTGGTGCCGCCAAATCCAAATGAGTTGGTCATCACGCAATCCAGCCCCGCAGACTCGACCAGCTCAGTTGCGATCTCTTCATCTTTGAGCGCGGGGTCAAGCGTCTCCACATTGATCGACGGCGCAATGAAATCATTGTCGAGCATCAAAAGACAGAAAATTGTTTCAAGCGCACCGGCCGCGCCTTGCGCGTGGCCGGTCATGGATTTGGTTGATGACACGGGCGGCCGGTTTTCTGAGAACACGCGGCGCACCGCTTCGATTTCCCCCACATCCCCCACCGGGGTGGATGTGCCATGGGCATTAATATACCCGACTTTGCGTCCTTCGGGCAGCGTCGCTAGCGCGCCGCGCATCGCGCGGGCTCCGCCCTCGCCAGAGGGCGCGACCATGTCGTGCCCGTCTGAGGTCGCGGCGTAGCCGCTCACCTCAGCATAGATCTTTGCGCCGCGCGCTTGCGCGCGGCCCAGCTCTTCCAGCACGACGATACCGCCACCGCCAGAGATAACAAAACCATCACGATCCGCATCGAACGCGCGCGAAGCGCGCGTTGGGCTGTCATTATATTTTGAGCTCATCGCCCCCATTGCATCAAAGAGGCAGGAAAGCGTCCAGTCCAGCTCTTCCCCGCCCCCTGCGAACATCACATCTTGCTTGCCCAGCATGATCTGCTCAGCTGCATTGCCAATGCAATGCAGCGAGGTCGAGCAGGCTGAGGTGATCGAATAATTTATTCCCTTGATCTTAAAGGCCGTCGCGAGATTCGCACTGATGGTTGAGGACATGCATTTTGGCACAGCAAAGGGGCCAATCCGCTTAGTAGCCCCGGATTTCAGAACCGTTTGATGCGCGGTCAACATCGCAGATGTTGACGGGCCGCCAGAGCCCGCCACAAGGCCCGTGCGCGGGTTCACGATGTCCGCCTCTTCAAGGCCAGCATCCGCGATTGCCTCGCGCATAGCGATATGCGCGTAAGCCGCGCCAGGGCCCATAAAGCGCAGGCTGCGTTTGTCGATATGCTCGGCAGGATCAATCTTAAGCGTTCCCGCGATCTGACTGCGAAACCCATGCTCAGCCATTTCCGGCGCATGCTCAATCCCAGAGCGCCCTGCTTTGAGGCTGCTGAGCACTTCGCTTGCATTATTCCCGATGGATGAGACGATGCCGAGGCCCGTCACTACAACACGCCGCATGCGCGCCCTCCTCATGACTGTTGCGTGCTATGTAGACAGCAGGCGGCGCGCGTGCAAGCGCAATGGCTCTTGCCAAGCCGCCGCTCAGGCTATCTGATGCAGCCAAACAGGAAAAGGGAGTCGATCATGCGGGATTTTCATTTGCCGGGGCGCTCGCCCGTTTTGGTCTCTAATGGGGTATGTGCGACCTCACATCCTTTGGCGGCGCAAGCGGCGATTGAGATCCTAAAGGCGGGGGGCAATGCGATGGATGCGGCGATTTCGGGCGCTATCATGCTCGGCATTTGCGAGCCCTCCATGACCGGGATTGGCGGCGATTGCTTTTGCCTGTGGTCCCGCCCCGGCGCGCCAATCAAAGCTTTGAACGGATCAGGGCGCGCCCCGTCCGGGGCCTCTTCTGAGGCGCTGCGCGCACAAGGTCTTTCTAAAATGCCGCTCTATGGGGCTCCCGCTTCGGTCACGATCCCCGGTGCCATGGACGCTTTTTGCACATTGGCAGCGCAAGAGGGTAAGCTCGGTTTGGACCGCATCCTTGCCCCAGCGATTCACTACGCTGAGGAAGGCGTGCCAGTTGCTGCGCGCGTCGCCTTTGATTGGCAAAATTCAGGAAATCCCCTTGCGCATGCGGGCAAGCACTATTTGAAGGATGGCAAGCCTTATCACTATGGCGAAACCTTCCGGGCCCCTGGTCAAGCCGAGATCTTGCGCCGCGTGGCGAAGCAGGGCCGCTCCGCATTTTACGAGGGTGAAGTGGCCGAGGATATGGTGAACACCCTGCGCGCATTAGGCGGTGTGCATAGTCTTGAGGATTTTGCTGAGGTGGCCTGCACCCCCGCAATTCCGATCGCGGGCAGTTACAAAGATATCGACCTGGTGGAGCATCCGCCTAACGGCCAAGGTGCAACCGCCATTTTGATGCTGAATATCCTGGCCCGATTCGATATTGCCGGGATGGAGCCCTTTGGCACCATGCGCGCCCATATCGAAGCCGAAGCCGCCAAGCTCGCCTATGATGCGCGTGATCGCTTTATCGCGGATGCCGACCATACCACGCGGCTTAAGCATATGCTGAGCGAGGAAACCGCTGACAAGCTCGCCGCGCTGATTGACCCCAAACGCGCCATGGATCTGGCCCGCCCGATTTCCGAGGCCGTGCATAAAGATACAATCTATATCACCGTGGTGGATCGTGACGGCATGGCGGTGTCGCTGATTTATTCCATCTTCCATGGCTTCGGCTCGGGCATCGCCAGTGAGAAATTCGGCGTGCTGTTCCAAAATCGCGGGGCGGGTTTCTCGCTTGAGGCGGGCCATCCCAATGAGTTGGCCCCTGGCAAACGCCCCATGCATACAATCATCCCCGGCATGTTGGAGAAAGGCGGCAAGGTGATTATGCCCTTTGGCGTGATGGGCGGGGCGTATCAGCCCAATGGGCATGCACGCTTTGTCACCAATACGGTCGATTTTGGCATGGACCCGCAAGAAGCCATCGACGCCCCCCGCAGCTTTAGCGATACGGGCGTGATGCAAGTCGAGCGCGGCTATAGCGATAAGGTGCGCGCAGAACTTGCTGAGCTAGGCCATAAGGTCGAGATTCCCAACGTCGCCATAGGCGGCGCCCAAGCCATTCGCATCCATGACAGCGGCGTGCTCGAGGCAGGATCAGATCCACGCAAAGATGGCTGCGCGATTGGGTATTAATGGTGATCATGTCCACACCTCAAAACCCCGCCCCCAATATACCCGGAGTTGGTGCTAAAGTGAAAACAGGTCAAATCGCATCAAGCGTGCCGGTATACGCGCTCGAGCCTGGCGAGAGGCCGTGAAGACTGGCCGAACAGGGTCGTTTTCTGCTCTAGAGGCTTCAACAATTGGGTGAATGGCGGCATCGGTGGGGGTTTTGCACCCCCACACCCCCGCCCCGTATCAAAGGAAATATTTCTAGCCAAATGAAGGGGGGCGTTTGGTGTCGTCATGCTTTCTGGATGCTTTCTGGGGGCCCCGGTTCATGTTCAGCGCAGCCCCTTAAGCCCGTTTAATATATCTATCATCATCGCATCGCATCTTTGTAGCTGCTCGATATCCAGCCCCTCATCCGGTTTGTGGCCGTCCCGGCCCATGTCGCCAGGGCCCAGAACCACGGTTGGCAGGCCAAGCGCGGCGAAAAATCCGGCCTCGGTTCCAAAGGCGACTTTGCTTGTGGTGCGGGCTCCGACCAGCTCACAGGCCCACTGAACGACTTGCGCATCTGGGGCGGTGTTGAGACCAGGATAGGCGTTGGTTTCTTTCACGCAAATGCGCGCGTTATCTCCAAAGGGCTTGGCGATACGGCGTGCAACATCTTCGATTCGCTGCCGGATTGACGCGGCGGCTGTCTCGGGAAGGTGGCGAAACTCCATCTGCATCCGCGCGAAGTCTGGCACGATATTAAGCGCCCGCCCCCCGTCAATCCGGCCAATATGCAGCGTGGAATAAGCGACGTCATATTCGCTATCCTGCGGGCCCTGGGCGAGTTCCGCTTGCAGCTCCTGAATGCCTTGAATGAAAGCGGCAGCAACATGGATTGCATTGACAAATTGCGGGGCGAGCGCGCTATGCCCGGCTTGCCCATGGCAGATCACATCAAGCGCGGTTTTGCCCTTATGGCCGATGGCTGGGCGCATAGAGGTCGGCTCTCCCACAATCACAGCGCGCGGGGTGCCCATAAGGGGTTTTAACGCAGGCAGCATGTCGCGAATGCCAAGGCAGCCGATTTCTTCGTCATAGGACACAACGATGCTGAGCGGCTCTTTAAGATCCACCCCCGCCGCCTGTTCAGCCATGGCTAAGGCAGAGGCCAGAAAGCCCTTCATATCGCACACTCCGCGCCCATGCACGCGCGCGCCCTTTTGGGTAAGGTGAAATGGCGGAACACTCCACTCTTGCCCCTCCACAGGCACCACATCCGAATGGGCCGAGAGGCAAACTCCACCGTGACCTTGCCCGAGCCGCGCATGCAGCCCGGCTTTTTCACCACAGGGCGAGGCGATGCGCGTGATGGAAAACCCGGCGTTGATTAGCAAATCCTGCACATAGTCGATCAGAGCCAGATTGCTTTGCGCGCTTATGGTCGGGAAGGCGATAAGTCTTTCAAGAATTTCGAGCGTGCGGCTCATGTCAGGCTTTCCAGCACGCTCAGGATATCCTCCGCGCGGGTTTGCGGATTGACGATGCATAGGCGAAACACCTTTTGCCCCTGCCAGGTGGTGGGCAAGCAAAGCAGCGCGCCTGAGCGGCGGTTCTCTTCGGCCCAGGCGTCCATCTCTTCATCCGACATATTTTGTGGGCGGAACAGGATGACCGATAATTGCGGCCCCAAGATCAGGTCAACACCAGGGAGCGCATCAATCCCAGCGGCCAAAGCGCGGGCGGTCTCCATGGTTTGCGCGATGGCTTGACCGTAAGCCTTGGTCCCATGCGCGGCGAGCGAGAACCACAAAGGCAGCCCGCGCGCGCGCCGGGTCAGGTGCAGCGCATAATCGGAGGGGTTCCAATGGCTCTTGTCCACCACATCGAGATATTCGGCGCTTTGCCCATGCGCATTGGCCCCCGTTGCGGCATCGCGATAAAGCAAGGCGCAGCTGTCATAGGGGGCAAACAGCCATTTATGCGGATCGACGATGAAACTATGGGCCTGCTCTATCCCCTGAAAGATGGGCCGAGTGTCAGGATCTGCCAGGGCGGCGAGCCCATAGGCCCCATCCAGATGCAACCAAAGATCATGCTGCTCAGCGAGCTCGGCAAGCCCTGAGATATCATCCACGGCCCCGCAATTGGTCGCGCCTGCATTGGCAACAATGGCAAAGACATTCGCGGTCAGCGCAGCACTTGCGGCCTTTGCATCCATGCGCCCATTGGCATCGGTTTGAACCCGGATCAGATCAACATCCATGACATCTGCAACGGCGCGGATGGAGCTATGGGCCTCGGTTGAGCACAGGATGGCCCAGCGGCTTGGGCGCGCCATGCGACGTGATTTCCAGTTTCGCGCAGCATGCAGGGCAGAGAGATTACCCAATGTGCCGCCCGCAACAAAGACGCCGCCTGCGCGCTCATCCCAGCCCGCCAGTCCAGATAACCACGCCAGAGCCTGATTTTCAGCGTGAATGGCCCCAGCCCCGCCATCCCAATTGCCCGCAAATATGCCCGCCGCGCCTAGCGCTGCATCAAAGCTCAGCGCCGCTTGGCTGGGGGCTGAGGCAACAAAAGCCAGCGAGGTTGGGTGATTAAAGGGCCGGGTTGCCGGGATGATGGTATCGGTAAAGAGAGCAAAGGCCGCCTGCCCGCCTATCCCATTTGCAGTGATGGACCCGCCCAAGACCGGCTCAAGCGTCTCAAAGCTTTTGGCCCCATGTTTTGGGTTGGGCTCGCAGAGGATGCGCGAGCGGGTCCAGGTGAGCATCTCAGCCACTGTTTCGGCGTCAAAGGGGAAGGGAATGTGATCGCTTTGGGTCATATCTGCGCCAATTGAGTGATTTCTCTGCGGAATGGGAGGGCATCGCCGATATCGGGCATATCCAGCTCCCGGGCGTATCGGTGGCCCGCATAGGTTGCCCAGGCAATTGGCCCGGGCGCGTTGGCATCGCCAATCAGCTTGACCGACTTGATCCCGGCATCCGCCCAGTCAGCCTCGCGCGCCTTTAGATCATTATAGAGGGCGTTGTTTTCGATCTTTGAGGACACCATGAGAACGGCATCGCAAGCGATTGGGGTGCGGGCATCGGTGAACATGCAATTGGATTCTACGTGGTCAATCCCAATGGATGTCACGCCAGTGTTCAGACGGATAACTACCCCCATGTCTGCCAAGCGACGATGGATCTCATGCTGCTCTAACGTGTTGAGCGTCCATTCACTGACATAGGCGGCCGGAGTCAGGAGGGTGACGGAGCACCCTTTTTGGATCAACAACTCGGCCAAAACCCCGCCCATATAATAATGATCATCGTCATAGATCACCACATGGCCCGAGGGGGCCGCGCCGTCCATAAGATCGTCAGGCGTGAATAGCGGCATTTCTGGGGCAATGGGGAAAGGGGTCACATGTTGACGGCTCACCCCATCGCGCCGCCAGCTGGCCCCGGTGGCGATGCAGATGTTTTCAAAACCAAATTCCAGGATGTTCTCCGCGTCGAGTGCACTGTCGAGGTAGGTTTGCACATTGGGTCTTTGGCTGATCTGGTATTGCCGGTAATCCGCCACACGGCCCCAGGCGCTGAGCCCCGGCAACCTGCATTCTCGCGCAACGCGCCCGCCCAGAGCGGTGCTTGCCTCGGCCAGGGCGACGTCATAGCCGCGCATCGCTAAGGCCCGTGTCGCCTCTAGCCCAGCAGGGCCCGCGCCAACAACCAGCACCGAAGAGCTGTCACCCTTGGCATTCATGCGCTCTGGGTGCCAGCCCTTGCGCCATTCTTCCATAAAGGTGGGGTTTTGGGTGCAACGCGCCATCGACATGGTCATATCGCCGGTGATGCAGATATTGCAGCCAATGCATTCGCGGATATCTTCGATCCTGCCTTCTTCAATCTTTTTGGGCAGAAAGGGGTCGGCGATTGAGGGGCGCGCACAGCCGATGAAATCAAGCGTTCCGCTGCGCAGCAGCTTGACCATCACATCGGGCGAGGTAAAGCGCCCCACACCAACAATCGGTTTATCGGTCAGATCATGAATGCCCTTGACCAGCTGCTCCTGCGCCGCTTCGCCCTTAAAGCGTGAGGGGCCCGAGCAATCCTCCCAAGTGCCTTGTGCAAGATCCCAAAGATCTGGCAGGTTCTTGTTCATTTCAACGAAATCGCGAACCTCTGCATTGGAAAAGCCAAGCTCGCCAATGGTCTCATCCAGCGACACGCGCAGGGTGATCCCCATCGTATCACCCACAGCGTCTCTGATATCCGCAACCACCTCATTCACGAAACGCGCACGGTTTTCCAGGCTACCGCCATATTCGTCGCTGCGGTGGTTGGTGGCGCGGCTCAGGAAGTGCTGAAAGATGCCAAACCCATGCGCACCGTAAAGGCAAATCAGATCGAACCCCGCCGCTTTTGAACGTTTCGCTGCATTCACGAACCAGCGGCGCAGATCACGGATATCGCTTTTATCCAGCGCACGGGCCTGCACAGGGTCATTGGTGAATGTGCGGATCGGCTGAGCTGAGACCGCAAGTGGCACCTCTCGCGTATAAAGATTGGGGCCATTCACGCCCGAATAGGCCAGCTGGATCCCAGCAAGCGCGCCATATTCTTTCATGCGCTCGCTCATACGGCGCAGCATCGGGATATCTTGATCCTCCCACAAGCGCAGCTCGATGAAGGGGGTAATTTCCGAGCTGTGATGCATCTCGCATTGCTCGGTGAAAATCACGCCCCAGCCGCCCTCTGCCTTAGAGCCGCGCATCGCTGCCGCCGCGGAGGGGTCGCGATAGCCGCCGCCATTGCAATGGGGCACTTGGTAAAATCGGTTCTTGGCCGTGAGCGGACCGATCTGCATGGGCTCAAAAAGGATGTCATAGCGTGGATCACGCACGGTTCTCTCTCCTGTTGGGATCGCACTTTCTTACCAGCCTGGCACAGCTATAGCTTAGGGAAAAGTCACGGATGTGAAAGCCCGGATTAGGGAGAGCCTAATCTTGCCTAAGGCTCGGCTGACCCTGAAAATCCCAATCACGGATCATGGTGGATGCGTGATCAATGAAGGCATTTACCGTCAGACTATTGCGCGCACCCTTTGGGATAATTAGCCCCAGGCGCATCGGGCGCGGCGCACCTTTTAGAGGAATGAACACGAGTTTGCGCCCATCTGGCGAGAGATCGGAATAGGGGCGGATATTGGCGATGGAATAGCCGAACCCGTTGGCAACCATCGAGCGCATCACCGCCATATCGCGCGTGCGCTCAGCGATCTGTGGTCGCCGCCCCGTGGGTTCAAAAAAGCTCAGAAAATAATCCCGGCTATGAGGCAGATCGAGCAGAACCATCGGATAATCCAGAAGCTGCTCAACAGAAACCTCGTCCTGCTGGCCCAATGGATGCCCCTCAGGAACCATCGCATAAGGGGGCAGCGCGCGTAGGGCAATGAACTCAAGATCCGTGGGGATTTCCAGATCATATGACAGGGCAACATCAATCTCGGCGCACCGCAGCTTTTCGATGATGCCAAGCTGATCGCTTTCGAACTGGCGCACCCGTGCGTCTGCGTGTTCGCGCTCAAAATCCCGCCGGATTGACGGCAAAAGCACCTGCGCAAATGTCACCAAGCAGCCGATATTGAGCGGCCCTTGCACATTGCCCGAAATATTGCTGGCTAGGCGATTAAGCGCATCAGCCTCGTCCAGAACGCGTCTGGCCTGCACCATGAATTGCCGCCCGGCCTGAGTGAGGCTCAACCCATGGGCATGTTTGCGCACAAAGAGCTTAAGACCAAATTCACCCTCAAGCTGAGAGATCGCCGCTGAGATCGAAGGCGGTGAGACATTGACCCGCGCGCTCGCCTGCGCAATCGAGCCTTCCTCGCCCACCGCGATGAAATATTCCAGCTGCCGGAGGGTAAAGCGCAAAGTCATTCTGGTACTTATGCCCCGCGCCTCAGCTGGTTCAAGCCCTATTCATCCCCCGGCACACCATAAGAGGGCGCCCGGCGTGGATCGAGTGCCCGTTGCACGTAAGCCTCCAGCTGCGGTTTGTAGATTTCCCAGGCGACGGCGACGGCCTCGATCGGGCAATCTTCGCTCCAATCGCAGCGCAGATCGGCAACGGGCCAAGCGACCTTATCCACCAGCAACATGCCCGCTGAATGCACGGGTCCGGCCTCCCCTCCAGCGGCAAGCCCTGCACGCATCGCGGTGATGAGCCGATCCCCAAGATGACCAGAGCTGCCCAGAAAACCATCCACAATCGCTTGCGGCACGCTGTCATTAGCCAAAAGGTTCCCGCCCGAGGCCACATTCGCCCCCGCAGCTTGTGCCCAGATGCCCAGGCTGTTTGGGCCGGAATGGATCGCGGTTTCGCCCGTTTTATCCACAGCAAGCACCTGCCGGTATTCGATGAACCGGCCCAGATCCCGGACACCGGCAATCGCTTCGGGAGCGGCCATGCCACCCTGCATCATATCCAGCGCGAGCGGCCCAAGCGTCGGGTCGGTCACATTTTGCGAGGCAACAGCGCCAACCCCAGCACGCGCATAAGAACAGCGCGCAGCAACAGCAGGGGAGGAGGAGGAAATCGCCACACCGAACATGCCGGTTTCAGCGCAGCGGGCAACAAGAGAAAAGGTCATCACATCACTCCGGGATCACGGCGGTGCCATCAATTTCAACCAACCATTCGGGCCGGGCCAAAGCCTGCACCACAAGCCCGGTTGAGACCGGATGCACGCCTTTGATATACTCGCCCATGGTGCGATAAACCGCCTCGCGATGACGCACATCGGTAATATAAACCACCACCTTGACCAGATGCTGCATCGAGCCGCCCGCCTCCTCGATCAACTGCTGGATATTTTGCATCACTTTGTGGGTCTGCTCCACCGGGTCATGGCTGTCGATATTGACCGCATCATCAAGATTTTGCGGGCATTGGCCGCGCAGGTACACTGTCTTACCACCTTGCGTTACCACGGCTTGGCACAGATCATTATCGAGGTTCTGTTCCGGGTATGTGTCCGACGTGTTGAATTTGCGAATGCGTGTATGGGCCATGTTCTGTTCCTGATCTGTCGCGATTAGTTTGCCGCCAGAGGCACGATAGCCGCTGGGCCCTTATAGTCCAGATAGGCGCGCTGGATTGCGATCTGATCCGCGATATGGCGCGCGTCATGCCAGACCCCCCAAAGGAAGGTCGAACCCCGACGCGATTGCCAAGGAAGACCCAGGAAATAGACATCCGGTTCAACTGACACCCCACGCTGATGGATCGGCGCGCCTTTCTCGTCAAACCCGTCGATCTTCATCCAACTGAAATCCTGCCGGAACCCTGTGGCCCAAATGATCGTTGAGATCCCCGCCTCCGCAAGATCAAGTTGGAGGGTCGGATGGATCAAACACGCCGGGTCAGGATAGGCCGCGCGCGCCTCTGGGTCTTCTGGCAAATCTATTCCCATGCGCGCAACATAGGTATCCGCGGCATCCAAAAGCTCCAAGTAGTTTTTGTCGCCCGCCGCGATATTTGTCCGCAAATCGTCGGCAAAGCTCAGAACGCCATTCGAATAGTCTTTTGTGAGGCCAAGCAGGGTTACGCCCTCACCGGCAAGGCAGCGGAAATCCATGGTTCGCCCCCCATAGGCCCCGCTGACCGAAATCGTCACATGCTCGGTCCCCGGCGCCATCGCCGCCAAGTCCCAAAGCCCCAGAACCCCAAGCCACCACACATTGTCCCGCCCGCGATAGCGACGCGGGGGGCGATCATGCGGGCCAACCGACAGAAATACCTTGCGCCCGGCACGGTTTAACTCATCCGCGATTTGCGCCCCCGACGAGCCAGCGCCAACAACCAAAACAGCGCCATCTTTCAGCTGCTTAGGGTTCTTGTAGTGAAAGGAGTGCAGTTGCGCGATCGGCGCAGCATCGGGCACAATGGGAGGAATGACGGGCTGCTGAAAAGCCCCCGTTGCTGCAACCAGACGTTTGGCATGGATCTCGCCCGCAGACGTCGAAACCTTGAACCCAGCCGTGCCGGGAATCCGCTCGGCCTTTGTCACCTCAACCCCGGTTCTGATCGGTGCCTCGATCATCCGCGCATAGTCTACGAGATACTCGGCAACCCGGTCTTTAGGCACGAACTCATCCGGGTGGTTCCCCTCAAATTCCAGGCCCGGAAAGCGATCATGCCAAACCGGACCGTTTGTCACAAGCCCGTCCCAACGTCCGCTGCGCCAAGCCTCGGCAATGCGGTTTTTTTCCAATACCAGATGCGGAACGCCATGACGGCTTAAATGCTCGCTCATCGCGATCCCGGCCTGCCCTGCGCCAACAACCAGAGTGTCAATGGTTTCAACAGACATATCTCAATCCTCTCTGGCAGCGGTGATGCGCTAGGCGGTCTTAGCTTCAACATGCCACGTGTTGAGCCAGGGGCAAGAAAACTCTGCATCAGCGAACCTTAGGCGCATCCTAATCCAAATTCAGCGTAAGGCGGGCACTCCCCGTTCAAAATGCAGCGTCTGGGCAGGCCTTGCGAAAGACGTTACATATGTCGCATCAAAACCCGCAGCCAGCGCTGGAGTAAATGAGGAGCTCAAAATGATCTCATATATATCTGTGGGGGCGGATGATATGGGGGCGGCGCGGCGGTTTTATGCGGCGTTTCTACCTGCCTTGGGTTATAGGCTGAAAGAGGGGCACGAGGGCTTGAGTTTTGCGCTGGTGGATCGGCCCGAGCTGCCAGAATTTTATGTGAAGCCCCCGTTTGATGGGGCGGCTGCCTCGGCCGGGAATGGCACGATGGTCGCATTTGAGGCGCGCAGCCAAGAACAGGTGCGCGCGCTTCATGCCGCTGCTCTTGCCGCAGGAGGCCGGGATGAGGGCGCGCCGGGCTTTCGCGCCTCTTACGGGCCACGCTTCTATGTTGGGTATCTGCGCGATCCCCAAGGCAATAAGATCGCGCTGTTTTCCAGCAATCCAGACGAGCCTGGGCGGGATGAGTAAAGAGCCGCTCTGCTTAACTCACCCGCTTGATGCCGACATGTGAAACGGGCGTCTAGCGATTGCCCATTGCACTAAGGCCGGTGAGGATGTCGATGGCGTAGGCCAGTTGGTAATCCTCTTCGCGCAGCTTGGCAGCCTCTTCAGCACGGGCGCGATCGGCTTCGATTTGGCGGATTTCGTCTTCGCTGAGGGAATCATTGCTCAGGCTGCCGCGTAGATCCGCTTCGGAGCGCTGGTGGCGCGTATCTTCCCCTGCGCTGCCCACAGCGGAATCCCGGCGCGGCTGCTCAACGATGATGTCAGGGCTCACGCCAAGTGCTTGGATTGAGCGACCCGAGGGCGTGTAATAGCGGGCCGTGGTCAAACGCATCGCCCCTTGATCGCGCAGGCGCATCACGGTTTGCACGGAACCTTTGCCAAAACTCTGTGTGCCGACAATAATTGCGCGGCCATGGTCTTGCAACGCACCAGCCACGATTTCAGAGGCCGAAGCCGAGCCGCCATTGATCAGCACAACAACGGGTTTCCCCTGCGCCAAATCCCCGGCAGTGGCTTGAAAACGCTCACCATCTTGCGGATTGCGTCCGCGCGTTGAGACGATTTCGCCTTCCTCCAAAAACGCATCCGAGACCTTGATCGCTTGCGTAAGCAGCCCACCCGGATTGTCGCGCAGATCAATCACGAAGCCATTCACATTGTCGATACCGCCCGCCTCTTCGATCTGCTGGGCCATTTTCTCTTCGAGATTTATATAGGTTTGATCGTTGAACGTGGTCACGCGCATATACACCGTTTCACCCAAAGTCCGCGCGCGCACCGCTTGCAGTTTGATCGTGTCGCGAATGATCGTGACATCAAAGGGGCCCTCTTCCCCCTCGCGCACCACGGTGATCACAATCTCAGAGCCCACAGGGCCGCGCATCAAATCCACCGCCTCATCCAAGGTCAGGCCAAGCAGGCTTTCCCCATCCACATGGGTGATGAAATCGCCAGCCTCCATGCCCGCAAGATCTGCGGGGGTGTCATCAATGGGCGCGATAACCTTAACAAACCCCTCTTCCTGAGTGACCTCTATCCCCAGACCGCCAAATTCGCCGCGCGTTTGCACTTGCATGGCAGCGGTGTCTTCGGGGGAAAGATAGCTGGAATGCGGGTCTAGCGAGGTCAGCATGCCGTCAATGGCCGCCTCGATCAGCTCATCGGCTTCGACTTCTTCGACATATTGTGAGCGGATGCGTTCGAAAATATCGCCAAACAAATCAAGCTGTTCATAGACACTTGCCTTGCTATCAGCCTGCTGCGCGAGCAATGGCCCGGCAAATTGCGTTGTCACCAATACGCCCGCAAGTGTCCCTGCGCATGCTGCCATCAAAAACTTTCTCATCTGCTCACTTCACCTCTTTGGCCCGATAGAAAACCACATCGCTGGGTCTACCGGGTCATTATACTCTCTAATTTCTATATAGAGCGTTTCTGACAGGGCAGTTCCAGCCTCTTCACTTAAACTTGTTACATTTTCTGCCAATTTTGATGGCATGAGCCCGATTGGGGTGCCTTCTTCGATCACATCTCCGGGTTGACCATAGGTTGTGCCGAGCCCTGCGAGAATCAGTAGCGCATCGGCGCGAGGCTCTAGAATCATCACCAGCCCCATATCCAGCAGCGGGCCAGCATAGCGGATTGTTGCCGCAGACGGGCTGGTGGCCAGCGCGCCGGAGCGAGTGGCAAGCACGATGCCGGGGCGCGCAACACCGGCAGCATCAGCCTCTCCCGCCGCGCGCAGCACCGTTCCACGCACGGGCAAATCCCAGTGCCCAATCGGTTTGCTCGCGGTCAGTTCAAGCGCCGGGGCGCTCTCCTCAGCCACCATATGGGGCAGGCCCTCAGCAAAACCCGCCAAGGTCTCTGCGCTATCAATCAAAATCGCCGCCTTAATCGGGTCGGTGACAAAGCGGGCTGGCAGGTTCTCGCGCTCGGCCATTGCCTGGTTCAGCGCGGTGCGGGCCTGGCGCACTTCGTTCAGCCAACCAAAGAGCTTTTCGGAAGCCGCATTTTGCAGGGCGCGCAGGGTTTTCACATCCTCAAGATCACGGCGCAACCGCTGGGCCCTTGCATTTAAAATGGGGCTCAGCTCGCTCACGATCATGCCCGCGCGCGCCGTGCCCAAAGCGCCTTCTGGGTGCAAAAAGATCGTGGGGCTATCGGTGCGCCCCATGGTTTGCAGCCCCGCCAACAGAACCGAGATTTCCTCTTTTTGCGCAGCCAATTTAGCACTGAGCGCGCGTTCCTGCACCGCTGCTTGGCGCAGACCTTCGCGCATGGCGGCAAGACCGGCCTCAAAGGCGTGGATGGTTTGGGTTAATGCCTGTACCCGGTCGCGGGCACGTTCGGCCTTTTGCAGCTCTTGTGAGGCCAGCTCCAACGCGGCAAGTGCCTGCCGTGCTTTATCGCCTGGATCACGTGCCAAATCACCTTGCGCCAATCCCGCCAGTGGCAAAATAAGACAAAGCGCAAAGAGAGCGGCGCGGATCATGTCAGCAAGCACTCCCCACTCATCTCATCCGGAATATCAAGCCCCATCAGTGTCAGCACAGTAGGGGCCAGATCCGCCAAACGCCCGGCGCGAATGCCTGCATCTTTTGGCCCGTTGACCAAGATCACCGGCACGGGGTTCAGCGTATGGGCGGTATGCGGCCCACCCGTCTCTGGGTCAATCATGGTTTCGCAATTGCCATGATCGGCGGTGACGATTGCCGTGCCGCCCGCAGCCTCAAGCGAGTCTAGCACCTGGCCCAGCCCGGCATCGACCGCTTCGCAGGCCTTTATCGCCGCGCTCAGATCCCCCGTATGACCAACCATATCTGGATTTGCATAATTCACCACAAGCAGATCGTAGCCCTGCCCAATCGCCGCGACAAGCTCGGTTGTCACCTCAGCCGCAGACATCTCCGGCTGTAGATCATAGGTTGCGACTTTGGGAGAGGCGGCCATAAAGCGCTCCTCCCCCGCCACAGGTTCCTCTTTGCCGCCATTTAGAAAGAAGGTCACATGCGGGTATTTTTCTGTCTCCGCCGTATGAAACTGCCGCAAGCCCTTAGCGGCGACCCATTCAGCTAGCGTGTTCACGATCTCGCGCTTGGGGAACATCGTGCTCATATAGGTGCTATGGTGGTCCGAATACTCAACCATGCCCAATAGCGCGGTAAGGCTGGGGCGCGCGCTCACATCAAAAGCATCAAATCCCGGATCACCAATAGCCGAGAGGATCTCACGGGCACGATCGGCGCGGAAATTGATGAAGAACAGACCATCCTCAGGCGCAAACCCTTTATACGCGCCAATCACGGAGGCAGGAAAAAACTCATCACTCAGATCTGCGCCATAGCCCGCAGAAATCGCATCGGAGGCATCGGCAAAGCGCGGCCCTGTTCCTTCTGCGATTGCGCGATAGGCCGTCTCAACCCGCTCCCAGCGATTGTCGCGATCCATCGCGTAATAGCGCCCGGTAAGCGTGACGATCTCGCAGCCATCCGGCAAATCCGCTTCAAGCTGGCGCACAAATTCCGCCGCCGAGCGTGGCGCCACATCGCGCCCATCTGTGATCACATGTAGTTTCACAGGCAGATCAGCGGCCCGCAAAGCCTCAGCTGCCGCCACAATATGAGATTGATGCGAATGCACCCCTCCGTTCGAGACCAGCCCGGCAATATGCGCGGCCCCGCCAGAGGCTTTCAGCTTTGCAATAAACTCTTGCAACGCAGCCTCTTGCGCGAATGTGCCCTGTTCAATGGCCAGATCAATCTGCCCCAGATCCATCGCCACCACCCGGCCTGCGCCGATATTGGTATGGCCCACCTCCGAGTTCCCCATCTGCCCACGCGGCAGGCCCGCATCAGGCCCATGGGTGATAAGCGTAGCATTAGGGCAGCTTGCCATCAAGCGATCCATAGTGGGGGTATTTGCCAAAGCTGGGGCATTGCCCGTCTGAACCTCACTGAGGCCCCAACCATCGAGAATACATAAAAGAACCGGTGTGCTCACAACATTGCCTTTATCTTGAACCCTTTGCGCCCCCATACCTCAGAGGTTCCCGACACCCAAGTGCCGAGTGCTATTCTGCTGCAAGCGAGCGCAATTGTGCATCCCCGCTCAGCTGCGCAATCACCCGGCTCAGCCGCGCCTCAATATCTGCAAAGCCCGCATGTGGCTCAATCCGCGCCTCATCCATATAAAGCGCGCGATCAATCTCGATCTGAATCGCATGCTGGCCGCGCGCGGGTCTGCCATAGGCCTGAGCGATATAGGCCCCAGCAAAGGGTGCATTACGCGCAACCCGAAAGCCCTGCTCGATCAACGCCGCCTCCAACGCATCGACAAATTCACCCGCAGCCGAGGCCCCAAAACGATCCCCGATGACAATCTCAGGCAGCGGGCCGGATTTCGACATCGCCTCCAAAGCTTCGCGCGGCATGGAATGACAATCAATCAACACCACATGCCCCTGCGTGCGGCGCACTTGATCGAGCAAAGCTTGCAATGCCCTGTGATAAGGGTGCCAATAGTCGCGAATACGCGCCTCAGCCTCAGAGCGTGTGATCTTTCCGCGATAGATCGCCCGCCCATGCGCAACCACACGGGGAATCACCCCAAGACCTGCTGCCACACGGGGATTATGTGCATTGGGCCTCACCCCCTTGATCACCGCCGCGTCTAGCTCTTCTGGGCCTCGGTTAAAATCCACAAAGGCACGCGGCGCTTTGGCCCGCAATAGCGCCGCCCCAAAGGCCGGAGCCCGCGCAAAAAGCTGATCGACAAAGGCATCCTCAGAGCTGCGGATAAACTGCCGATCTAGCACAGATCCCTTCAAAAACGCAGCGTTATACTCCCGCCCACTATGGGGCGAAGCAAAGACAAAGGGGCTGGTCCAATTCTTTGGGTAGTCAATCTCAAAGGCGGCGTGGGGCAAATCTCTCTCCATCGTCTTTGATACATAAACCCAGAAAGGCCACAAGCAAAAGCCCTTGATCCACAGAGCGACTCCGACTATACGGCCCGAACCGGCGAGGCTTTGCCACCTATTTTGGGGGGCGGGCTTTTGCAGTTTGGACGATTAGCTCAGCGGTAGAGCACTTCGTTGACATCGAAGGGGTCACTGGTTCGATCCCAGTATCGTCCACCATGTCATTCACCGCATGCCCTAGGCGTGCACCCGATTAACCGCGTGGCCTTGCCGCGTATAGATATACGAGGAGAGGCACATGAAAGTTCGCAACTCACTTCGCTCGCTCAAGAACCGCCACCGCGATTGCCGCGTAGTGCGCCGTAAGGGCCGTGTTTATGTGATCAACAAGACTCAGCGCCGGTTCAAAGCGCGTCAGGGTTAAGTTGACCTAAATTCAAGACAAGCGCCGTCCTGTGGGTTCAGGGCGGCCTTTTTGCGTTGCCATGTGGAGCGAGACATATGAGCCTAAACACCTTCGGACATCTCTTTCGCGTGACAACTTGGGGCGAAAGCCACGGGCCTGCACTTGGGGCCACAGTGGATGGCTGCCCGCCCGGTGTGCCGATTGAGGCTACGGATCTGCAATATTGGCTCGATAAGCGCAAACCGGGGCAAAACAAATACACCACCCAGCGACGCGAGCCTGATGCGGTTAAGATCCTTTCGGGTGTCTTCGAGGGCCAGACCACCGGCACGCCCGTGCAGCTGCATATCGACAATACCGACCAACGCTCCAAGGATTACTCGGAAATCTCCGAAAAATTCCGCCCCGGCCATGCGGATATCACCTATTGGCAGAAATATGGGATACGGGATTATCGCGGCGGCGGGCGCTCTTCTGCGCGAGAAACGGCAGCGCGCGTGGCCGCAGGCGGTCTGGCCCGTGCAGCGCTTAAGGTTCTGGCCCCTGATCTGAGCATCACCGGCTATATGACCCGCATGGGCGTGCATGAAATTGACCGGGCGCGCTTTGACTGGGAGCAAATCAAGCAAAACCCGTTTTGGACCCCTGATGCGCGCGCCGCTGAGACATGGGCCGAGTACCTTGATGGGCTGCGTAAATCGGGCTCATCGGTGGGTGCAGTGATCGAGGTCGTTGCGCGCGGCGTGCCTGCGGGCCTAGGCGCGCCGATCTATGGCAAGCTTGATACGGATCTGGCGGCGGCGATGATGTCGATCAACGCTGTTAAGGGTGTTGAAATCGGCGAGGGCATGAATGCCGCCACCCTAACCGGTGAGGCCAATGCGGATGAGATCTTCATCGGCGAGAACGGCCAGCCGACCTATTCCTCCAACCATGCGGGTGGGATTTTGGGCGGGATTTCCACGGGCCAAGACGTGGTGGTGCGCTTTGCGGTGAAACCGACCTCTTCAATCCTGAAGCCGCGCAAAACCATCACCAAAAGCGGCGAGGCCACGGATATCATCACCAAGGGCCGCCACGACCCCTGCGTCGGCATCCGCGCTGTTCCGGTGGGCGAGGCGATGATGGCTTGCGTTTTGCTGGATCATCTCTTGCTGCATCGCGGTCAGATAGGAACCTGACGCGCGCGACTATAGATATGGCAGACAAGTCACCAAGGCAATTCTGGCATTGTCAGGTTGCGATCCTCGATACATTGCTTGAGAGCAAGCACCTTTGACGCGGTAATCACCAACGCCTCTCCGCCCCGGAACTTTTTCGCGCCGCTCTGGAGTTCTCGGGTGCTGGGCTCGAATTCTCCGGTGAGACAGGCGCAACCTATACCATTTCCGAATGAGCTAATTCTGATCCATTGATCTTCTGGGAATACCGGCCAGTGACCGGACATACTTAGAACCGAGCCCTCCCCATGCTCGGACAGGAGCCACATCTCATCCGCATCTACGAGCCAAGCTGTTCGAGGGTCCGAGCGCTCAAACCAGCCGCAACGTGTTTCCTCGGCACTGGCCGTGAAAGGAAGCGCTGCAAAGCATAGCGTAAGAGCCGCAACTGAGGTAATTTTGAACATCCCAAAAGCCTCTCATACGTCTCCGAGCACCAGCCGCGCGCCTACCAATCTAACTATAGCGCTCTGGTCCCGCCCATTGCGCGAGCGAATAGCGATCTCCATGCGCCCAACCTACGGGCAGAACCTCTTGGATCCGCGCCAGATCCTCGGCATCCAAGTCAAGGCAACCACCCAGTGCGACCTCTTTGAGATGCTCAACACTGCGCGTGCCGGGGATTGGCAGAATGTGCCCACCTTGATGGGTCAGCCACGCAACCGCTAGGGTTGCTGCCGCCACGCCCATATCAGCGGCCAAGGCGCAGAACTTTGCGTTATAGGCCAGATTTGCGGATAGGTTCGGCTCCATAAAGCGGGGGTTGTTTTTTAGAAAAGGCATAGTCTCAACCGCAGCGCGGCTATGCGGGCGATCCGTCAACAGGCTGCGCCCAACCGGCGAGAAGGCCACAAGAGAAGCGCCAAGCTCAGCGGTGCTTTGCACGAGGCCAAGCTCTGGGGCGCGTGTGGAGAGCGAATATTCCGATTGCACCGCAGCGATAGGATGGACCTTGTGAGCACGGCGCAGGGACGCGGGCGCTATTTCAGAAAACCCGATGGCTTTGACTTTGCCTGCTTTCACAAAGCCCGCCATGGTCTCGGTGACCTCTTCGATTTCAAAGCGCGTATCGCGGCGATGCACATAATAAAGGTCAATCGCCTCAACCCCGAGCCTCTTTAGACTTGCCTCCAGTGCCTCTTGCATATGGGCCGGGTCGTTATTGTGACGTTGCTCAGGATCGCGGGTGATGCCAACCTTGGTCGCAATCGCAAAAGGCGCCTCTCCGCCCCGTTCCCGCAACCATTCTCCGATCACCGTTTCAGAGCGCCCATTCCCATAGGCATTTGCCGTGTCGATATGCGTGATCCCAAGCTCGACGCAGGCATCTAGAATGGCCTTTGATCCCTCATCCGTGGCCGGGCCGTAAAAGTCGGAAAAGGACATGGCTCCATAGCCAACAACACTTACCTGTGGGCCGTCTTGGCCCAGTTTCCGCTGTTTCATATCGACATGTTGCATCTGCATCGCCCCGGTTTGCGCCTGTCTAGCTGCGCAGGTCAAAGAATGCAAATGCTCTGAGCGCGGATTATCGAGATCACCCCTATGTTGAAAATAGGAAAATCAACACAACTTTAAGTAATATTTTATTAATCGGTAAAGTGTTAACCCTGTTGCCATGAGAGGTTCTTTTTCTTCCCGGCCCTCGAGGCAACAGGGCGCCGCAGGCAAGCCTTGTGCGGTAGCTGTTCGCGAGGTGGTGCTATGATCGAAACCGAGGGCATGCCCCTTTTGAAATCTGAGCGACTTTGGTGATGGCTGGCTCTGAGATCCGGCTATTGGTGACTGCGCCCTACGCATTGGATGAGGCAAGTAGCGCCTTATTTCGTGAATTGGGCGCTTATGACATTCAAATCGAATTTGCGCTGCCTGCGAGCGCACAGGGCTGTGAAGGGCTGGCCGTTGTGGCACCGGGCACGCTTTGGGCGCGGCTTAAGGGCCTATCTGATCGCATCGCCAAATTTAAGCCAACCCATATCTATGTGCATAGCCCGCCGGGCACTGCGATCACCAACCAAGCCGCGTTGAGCGCGAGCAAAGCCCGTGTATTTGCAAGCTGCCTGGGTATCACGCCCCCGTTGCAAGAACGATGGCGCGAAAAGGCACTCTTGGCGGTGTCGCGCAAGGCCCTTTCAGGGGTTTTCACCGATACGCGCGCGGATACCGAACATATGCAGCGCCTTGGGTTCACAGCCACACAGCTGCCATTGGCTTATGATGCCGAGCGCTTCTTTGTGCAGGCTGAGAGCCAGCGCACCCGGACCCGCGACTTGCTGCGCATTTCCTCTCCGGTTCTTGCTTATGTTGGAGCTGTGACCCCTGATCACGGCGTGCATATATTGATAGCCGCCCTCAGCCAATTGAAAGAGCAGGATTGGACACTGCTCTTGCCCAATTTCCCCGCCAAAGATCGCTATGGGCATCGTCTCATGGCACAGATTGCCAAGCACGGGCTGCGCGAAAAGGTGGTCTATTTTGATCCCAAATCCGAAGAACTGGCGGATCATATGAATGCAGCCGATCTGATTGTTGCCCCCTCTCTAACCAGCGCGCCCATGCACAGCGCGCGCCTGTTGCGCGCAGCAATGGGATGCGGGCGGGTGGTCATTGCCTCTGAAACACCAAGCAATGCCGAGGCGCTTGGGGGCTTTGGTCATTTGGTCGTGCCTGCGGACCCTGATGCCCTGGCGGCGCGGCTTTCGACTCTGCTCAAGCAGGGTCAAAACCTTGATTTACCGGCTGCACGTTGGGCCAAGCGTAGCTGCACATTTGCACACCAAGCCGCCGCGCTGTTCACCGCCTTGCCAACACAAGCGATGCAGAAACCCGCAAAAGAGACACAGGAGACACATCATGTCGCGTAAAGCCACCACTGCGAGCGCTTTTGCCACGCCCTCCTTCTTTCCGGTGTCAAAGCCCCATCTTGTAGGCCGTGAGCTAGACTATGTGAGCGATGCCGTGAAAAGCGGCTGGGTCTCGTCTCTGGGACATTATGTGACGCGGTTTGAACATGAGTTCGCGGCCTTTTGCGGTGTGCGCCATGCGATATCTGTTGCCAATGGCACGGCTGCGCTGCATCTGGCTTTGGTGGCGCGCAGGATTGGTCCAGGGGATGAGGTGATCCTGCCCGACCTGTCCGCGATCACCACGGCCAATGCAACGCTCATGGCGGGCGCGCGCCCCGTATTCTGTGATATCGAGCCTGCCAGCCTCTGCATAGACCCCAGCAAAATCGAGGCTCTGATTACCGCGCGCACCAGAGCCATCATCCCCGTGCATCTTTACGGCCACCCAGCCGCGATGGGGGCCATTATGCAGATCGCCAAAAAACGGGGGCTTTCGGTGATTGAAGATGCGGCACAGGCCCATGGCAGCGCCATTGGCTCGACGCGGGTTGGGGCTTTGGGTCATTGTAGCATCTTCAGCTTTTACGCCAATAAGAACCTCACCACCGGCGAAGGCGGCATGATCACCACCAATGCCCCGGCTTTGGCTGACAAAATCCGCCATTTACGCGATCATGCTATGTCTGCGGAGAAACGCTATTGGCATGATCAGATGGGGTTCGACTATCGCATGACCAACCTTCAGGCGGCTTTGGGATGTGCCCAGCTTGAACAGGCAAAAGAGCTGTTGGCTAAGCGCCGCGCAGTGTTTGAAGGCTACAAAGAACGGCTGGCGGATCTGCCCGAATTGCGGGTGAACCGAGAAATGCCAGGGGTCACCAATAGCTTTTGGATGGTCTGCGCCGAGATTGATGGGTTGAACGCAGAAAACCGCGATCAACTGTGCCTAGAGCTGCGAGCGCGCGGTGTGGATACTCGGCCCTATTTCTACCCAATGTCCGATATGCCTTATTTACCCGGCCCCGCTGATACCCCCATCGCCCACGCGGCGGCAGCGCGCGGATTTAACCTGCCCACCTATATTGACCTAAGCGAAAGCGATTTGGACGAAATCTGCACCGCCGTGAAATCCGTAGCGCGCAGGTATCTAGGATGAGCCGCCTTCGCGCTCACCCCAGCCGCAGCTTCAAACATAGGAACGTGATATGCGCATTCTCTACCTAACCCCTGATGTTTTCGCTCGGGGCGGGATCAGCCGCCATAATCGGTATCAAATCGAGGCGCTGCGCGAGATTTACGGGGCGGGCAAGGTCAGGGCGCTCTCGCTACAAGGTCCAGAGAATGGCAGGTCTGAAACGACTTTCAGGGTGTTCTGGCATGGGCGCGCGCGGCTGGCCACAAGCCTGGATCGCGCCGGACTTTCCTTCCAGGCCGTGCAAAGCGCCCTTCTTTGGAAGCCCCAGGCGATCTTCTGCGCGCATGTGAACTTTACCCCCCTGGCCACCCGCCTTGGGCTTTTGAGCGGCGCACAAACAATCCTCAATGTCTATGGGCTTGAGCTGCGCAACGGTTTAAGCCCGCGCTACCAAGAGCATATGGCCCGTATGGACAGGCTGATCTCGGATTGCAACGCAAGCGCTGAGGATGTGCAAGAGCATGAAGCCCATCTTGAACCGCCCGAGGTGATCTGGGATTGCGTCGATCTAAACCGCTTTTATCCAGGACCACGGAATGCAGCGGTGGCCCAGAAATACGGGATTCCCTTCCGTCTGCGCACCCCAGTAGTTCTGACCTTGGGAGAGTTGGGAAAAACCGTGCCGCACAAAGGTTATGATCGCCTGCTTGAGATTTGGAGCGATCTGCGTGCTCAGATCCCACAGGCACATCTGGTTATTGCTGGGGGTGGAGATGATGCGGCGCGGCTCAAGGAAAAGGCGTTACGGCTCGGCCTAGAGGAAGCTGTCACCTTCACAGGTCCAGTGCATGCAGCCGACCTACCCGCGCTTTACCGGCTCGCTGATCTTTTTTGCCAGGTGAGCGATACGGGGCAGAGCCCAGGCATCCCACTTGCCCCGCGTGAAGCCTTGGCCTCTGGTGTGCCTGTGATCGTGAGCGATGAGGATAGTGCGCGCGAGGCGGTGGTTGGCATGCGCAATGGCCGTATCGTCTCGCCCCGCGATCCGGGCCAGCTACGCCGCGCAATCATTGAGATGCTGAGCACCCCAGAGCCTGCAAGACGCATCCAGTGCCAACAAGCCCGCGCCATTGCAGAAGAACGCTTTGGCTATGGCGCCTTTCGCGACAAGCACCGATATTTCCTGTCCAAAATCAGCGCTTAACCCGATAGGCATCGCCTCATCTTTATCCCCGATTATTTGCATCGACCCAAGCTGGGCGGGGCTATCCCCTCGATGCATGGCCAGCAAAACACTGGCATCCTAATCACAGCAGATCTGGCAGGCTCCACGCTGGACGGAACGGGCCCGCTTTACTAAACAGAGTGCTGCCTAAGGGGAAGAACATGCGGGGTTTGAAATACATCACAATCGCTGCGCTCATCGTCTGCGGCGCGCCTGCGCTGGCGGGCGAAAAGGTGCATCTTTATACGCAGCATGTTGGAGGCGTTTATGTCCAAAAATGGGATGCCCAGCATTCAACTCGTATAGCGCCGGGAATTCACAAGGTTCGCGTCCATGGCTATGGAAAACTCGGCGATTTCAACGGAGAACTCTACCTGCATTGCTCTGAGCCTATCAAATCGAAATGGCTGTCATTCAATGAAGATCTATTCCTTTCACCGGGCGATGTCCCGCGCGAGGCGATCAAGAAACTCCGCAGCTTTTACTGCTGAAACGCAGCCCTTGAACATCGTTTTAACCATACCCGACAATATCCTAGCGGATACAACCCACGGGTCATTGACTAAGCTGGCGATGCCACTAGGGTGCGACACAAGTTACGCCGAGAAGCCCTCCTTGGCCCGATGCTGTACGAGAAAAAGGTAGCAATGGTATGAGTGCGAAATATTACAAGAAATCCGGGCGCGTCAGCCTGCCTGCATTTGTCGCGGCGCTGGTGCTTGGCGGCGGCGCTGGAATCGTGCTGGCGGCGGGGTATGCCTATGCTGCGCTCTATAATCCCATTATCTACATCCAATTTATCATCACCATCATTTTCGGCGCGCTGGTGGGCTGGGTTGTCACCAGCACGTCCGTCAAGCTGAAGTCACGCAACACGCTCGTCGATATGCTGGCATTGCTGATCGTTCTTGGCGTCGCGATCTGGGTCTATTGGGCCTATTGGGCGCATATTTCCGGCTATGGTGATCCCGGTTTCGTGCAGCTCTCTTTGCAAGATAAATTCATGGCCGGGCCAATGGCCACTTGGGCCTATGCACTGGACGAGATACGCGGGCTGGGCGAGTTTTATGAATTGTCCATCGGCAAGCGCGGCAGAAGCGGTGGCAGCTTTAGCGGCGGGGATCTGCATTACCTCTGGGCGGCAGAGGCGGCGATCATCGTGTTGTCTGCGCTTGGTGGCATGCTCATGGTCAATCTGGAGAGCGCGCCCTATAACGAGGCCACCAAAACCGCATCAACCCTTGTGCTCAAGACCCGCGGGCATGGTTTTGATGGCGAGCAAGAGGACTATGTCACCGCGTTTGAAGCGGGAGATTTTTCGACGCTGCTAGCCCTTGCCCCTGTGCCAGAGGTGATTGAGAATGAGGACACGGGGGCAGAAGTTAAAATATACCGTGACCCCGGCGATCTATCCTTTAACCTGCTTACGGTGGAAAAGCTGACCTATAAGGTGGAGGAGAAAGAGGGCCCGGTCTCGAACAGCTATACCCACATCATAGGCAATCTCTATATCACCGCAGATCAGGCGGACATGCTTGAAGCTAAGCTGCCAGCCCCTCCACCAGAAGCGGATTGACGGGCACAACCGAGGATCGCCTAATGGGCTGGGAGATCCTCGGCTCCTGCCTTCGGACCAGTGAAAGGGTGCAGCGCTAAACCATCTGAGCTGCCGCGATCGCTCTTTTCCAGCGGGCGCGTTTCTCATCCCTCGTGCCCTGCTCAAGCGATGGATCAAAGCGGCGCTCAACGGCCCAGCTCTGGGCAAAACCCTCTTGATCAGGGTAGATCCCAGCGCGCATTCCCGCAAGCCAGGCCGCGCCAAGGGCGGTGGTTTCTACATTGGCCGGGCGCTCCACCGGGGCATCTAGGATGTCGGACAGAAACTGCATCGCCCAATCATTGCCGACAGCCCCCCATCCACGCGCAGGCTTGCATGCGAGGCGCCTGGCCAATCCGCCTTCATAGCCTCCCAGAGATCGCCGGTCTGAAACCCGATGCTTTCAAGCGCAGCCCGCGCCATCTCAGCCGGTCCCGTGTCGCGCGTGAGCCCAAAGACCGCGCCCCGGCAGTCCGGGTTCCAATAGGGCGCGCCAAGCCCGGTGAAGGCAGGCACAAGCGTCACCCCCTCCCGGCCCTGCTGCGCAAGTGTCTCTGTCTGGCCCGCCGCCTCGATCACCCCAAGCCCATCGCGCAGCCATTGCACCACAGCGCCCGCGATAAAGATCGAGCCTTCCAACGCATAGCTCGGCTTGCCATCCAGCTGATAGGCGATGGTGGTGAGCAGCCGGTTGGAAGAGGTGATCGCCTGCGCGCCCGTATTCAGCAACGCAAAACACCCTGTCCCATAGGTCGATTTCAGCATGCCGGGCTCAAAGCAAGCCTGACCGATGCTGGCCGCTTGCTGGTCCCCTGCCACGCCAAGGATGGGGATCTCTGCGCCCAGAAAATCGGTTATCCCAAAGTCTGCCGCACAATCCTTGACCTGAGGCAACATCGCAAGAGGGATGTCCAAAAGCGCACAAATCTCAGCGCTCCACTCCCCTTTGTGAATGTCATACAGCATGGTGCGCGCGGCATTGGTCGCATCTGTGACATGGGCCGCGCCCTTGCTCAGATGCCAAATCAGATAGCTGTCAACGGTGCCAAAAAGCAGCTCGCCGACCTCAGCCTTTTGCTGCGCTCCAGGGCTTTGATCGAGGATCCATTTCACCTTGGTCGCTGAGAAATAGGGATCCAGCAACAGGCCCGTTGTTGCAGTGATCAGCGCCTCATGCCCGCCCGCTTTGAGATCGTCGCAAATCTGAGCCGTACGCCGGTCCTGCCAAACAATCGCATTATGGATCGGTGCGCCGGTGCTGCGATCCCAAACCAGAGTGGTTTCGCGCTGATTGGTGATGCCGATCGCGGCGATGTCGCTAGGCGCAATCCCCGCCTTTGCAACGCAATCTTTACAGGTCTGCTCAACGCTCGCGATCAAATCTGCCGGATCATGCTCTACCCAGCCCGAGGCGGGGAAATGCTGGGGAAACTCTTGCTGAGCTGAGGCCACCGGCTGCATCTGCGCATCAAATAATATCGCCCGCGATGAGGTCGTGCCCTGATCAATTGCTAGAATATAGCCCATCTCTTCCCCCGCTTTTGCCCCATCATTTCGCGGCACAGGAAAGAGGTCAACCAGCTTCGATCATATCCACACGGGTTGCGTGGCGACCGCCTTCGAATTCGGCCTCCAGAAACGCATCTACAATATCCAGCGCAAGGCCCTCCCCAATCACGCGCGCTCCAAGCGACAGCATATTGGCATCGTTATGGGCGCGGATCATGCGGGCGGAAAACGTATCCGAGCACACGCCGCAGCGAATGCCCGGCACTTTATTGGCCGCCATCATGATGCCCTGGCCCGTGCCACAAAGGATAATGCCAAGATCACAATCGCCCGAGGCCACCTTTTGCGCCGCCGCCTTGCCATGCAGCGGGTAATGGGTGCTCTCAGGGCTGCTTGGGCCGATATCCAAAACCTCAGCACGGGTTTGCAAATGCGCGGCAATGGCTAGGCGCAGTGGGATCGCAGCATGATCGCTGGACAAGACTATTCGGAGTTTTTCAGGCATAAAGGCACTCTGGCTGCTTTAGGAATTTTGCGTAGCATATGCCAGATCGGGACCGAAAATAACATCCGCATAATCTGACAAATAAATATGCAGCCAAGGGGTAAAGCGCTCGGGATGGCGCTGCACCTCGGCAATCAGGTCGTGATAATCCACCCAGCGCGTGTCCATCACCTCATCCGGGTTGGGCACCAGCGGCATATCTTTGCCCGCGCGCGCCACAAAAACATCAACCACCTCATGCTCGATCAAACCCCCGCCCACATCGGCGCGATATTCTAACAGATGACGATGCTCGGGGTGCAGGCCGGTGATGCCAAGCTCTTCGTTCAGGCGGCGCATCGCGCAAGCAGCTGGGGTTTCGTCCCAATCAGGGTGCGTGCAACATGTATTGGTCCACAGACCCGGCGTGTGATATTTCCCCATTGCGCGCTGCTGCATGAGAACCTCGCGCCCCTTGAGCACAAAGACTGACACGGCCTTATGTTTCAGCCCTTTCACATGGGCTTCAAGCTTTTCAACGGGCGTGAGAGTGCCCTCCACCCAAGCTGGAATCATGATCGTCATTTCAATGGCCCTAGTTATTTCCCAGCATCCCTTTAGAGCGCGAGCATAATATGTCTGCTAGGGGCGAGACAATGGGACAAATCGCGCCTGCACAAAATGTCCCGCGCGCGCTGAGCTTGCGCAGTTCACCATAATTTCAACCTCTTATACCAAGGACCTATGCCTCAGGCGCATCACGCATGACGTGTAGCTTCACGGCCATCCTCCCCCAAAACCGTTAAAACCCAGCAACGCCGCGCCCCCCTTCATTTGGCTAAAAATACCTTGCGGGGGTGTGGGGGTGCAAGACCCCCACGGCGCGATGGTTCAATACGCGCCCAGACGATATTCTGCATCAAACTCTGGCATCACAAGACATCAGCGCAGTTTTTTCAGCAAAGCCAAGCTGGCATAGCCATCGGGCACCTGCCCCTGAGAGGCTTGCCAGGCGCGGATCGCATTTATGGTGCGCGGGCCGATGCGCCCATCTACGCCTTGGGTTGAAAAGCCCGCTTTGGTGAGGCGGCGTTGTAGCTCTTTGCGCTCGCTAAAGGTCAAAGCCCGATCCCCCACAGGCCAAGAGGCGCGAATTGGCGGTCCACCTGCGATGCGATCACTCAGATGTCCCACCCCAATGACATAGGCATCTGCCGGGTTATAGCGCTCGATCACACGGAAATTATCAAAGATTAGAAAAGCCGCGCCCTTGGCTCCGGCGGGCAGCAGCACAGAGGCTTTGCCATGATTGGGCACCGCGCGGCCCGACATATCTTTCACGCCCATGCGCGCCCATTCAGAGGGCAGTTTTTTCACATCGCGCCGCGCGAGCGCATAGTTGAAGCCTTTGGGCAAGCGCACTTCGACGCCCCAGGGTTGACCCGTGGTCCAGCCGAAGTTCTTAAGGTACGCGGCGGTGGAGGCCAGGGCATCGGTTGGGGTGTCGCTCCAAATATCGCGCCGCCCATCGCCGGTGAAATCCACCGCGTGATCGAGATAAGAGGTGGGCATGAATTGTGTATGCCCCATCGCGCCAGCCCAGCTGCCGGTCATATCGCGGGGATTCACATCACCGGCTTGGATGATTTTCAAGGCCGCGATCAGCTGCGCCTCAAAGAACCGGCCGCGCCGCCCATCAAAGGCCAGGGTCGCCAGCGATTGAATGATCTTTTTGCTGCCGCGAAACGTGCCATAGGCGCTTTCGAGCCCCCAGATCGCGACGACCACCTCTGCCTCAACGCCGTAACGCGCCTCGATCTTGGCGAGGGTGCGCCGATGTTTGGACAGGGCCGCTTTGCCGTTTCTGATGCGGGTATCACTTACGGCGGTCTTGAGATAATCCCAGAGCGTTTTGGTAAATTCGGATTGGTTGCGGTCCCGCTTGATCACCTCTGGATCATAGCGCAGTCCTCTGAGCGCCGCGTTCAAGGTACGCTGTTTGATGCCTTGGGCCCGCGCACGGGCAGCGAATTGATCAAGCCAAGTCTCGAATCGCTTCTGTTCCCCAAATGACATGGCACCGCTCTGAGTGGGCGGGCGCGGAGAGGTTTCTGGTGCCGCACTTAACACAGGCGCGGCAAGCAAACACAAACTCATACTCAATAGAAATGCACGCATAGATTCATCCTCTCCTAGCAAGCACGCTTACTTTACAAATATAAGATGAGGCAGCAAAGGCGCAGCGTCAAAATGGTAAATAAAAGCGGGATCTTGCCACGCTATTTCGTCTTTCGCTTACGGGTCACTTTTCGCTTTACTGCGGCTGATTTTTTACGGGCTTTGGTTTGTTTGCGCCTGCTGGGACTACGGCGCGAGCGCGTTGCTGGGCGGGGTAGTTCTTTGCCCTCAATCTCAAGTAGCTCAAAGATCAGCCCGCCAGTGATCGGCGCGGCCTCTAGCAGTTTCACCCGCACCCTTTGCCCCGCTGAAATCACCGTGCCCGTATCAACGCCCATCAGCGTGCCGGTGTTGCGGTTATAATCGAAATACTCATGGCCCAGACGGCGTATGGGGATCAACCCATCGGCAGCGGTTTCATCGAGGCGCACAAAGACGCCCGCGCGCGTGATTGAATTGGCCCGCCCGGTGAACTCGGCCCCTTTGCGCTCTGCCAGATAGGCAGCCATATAGCGATCATTTGTGTCACGCTCGGCCATCATGGAGCGCCGTTCGGTATCCGAGATATGCTCAGCGGTGCGGTCAAGGCGTTCAATATCCTCAGCCGTGAGACCATCATCGCCCCATTTATGCGCCGAGATCAGCGCACGATGCACGACCAGATCGGCATAGCGGCGAATGGGTGAGGTGAAATGCGCGTATTTTCTGAGGGCAAGGCCAAAATGCCCCAGCTGCTCTGGGCTGTAATAGGCCTGCGTCATAGAGCGCAGCGTGGCGATATTGATCAGCTCGCTCACGTCTTTTTCGGCCGCTTGGGCCAGAAGATGATTGAGATGCTTGGTTTGCGGCATCTTGGCCTTGGGCAGCATCAGCCCCGACGTTTTAGCCGCGCTGCGCAAGGCGGTATATTTTTCCGGGCTGGGCTCTTCATGCACGCGAAACAGCAGCGGGGTGCGCTTGCCCGTGAGCACCTCAGCCGCGCAGACATTGGCCAGCACCATGAACTCTTCGATGAGGCGATGCGCATCCAAGCGCTCTTTGAAATCGACCGAGGCGACTTTGCCATCCTCGCCCAGGATAACTTTGCGCTCGGGCAGATCCAGCTCTAGCGGTTGGCGGGCCTTGCGGGCGGTCACAAGCGCGCCGTAAGCAGCATAAAGCGGTTTGAGGACATCCTCAAGCAGCGGTGCGGTCTTGTCGTTAGGCGCACCATCAATGGCCGCTTGCACCTCTTCATACGTAAGCGCCGCAGGCGAGCGCATCATCCCGCGCATGAATTTACTACGGATCTTTTTGCCATTGGCATCGAGGATGATTTTCACCGCGATACAGGCCCGGTCCACCCCTTCATGCAAAGAGCACAGATCGCCCGAAAGTTTGTCGGGCAGCATCGGCACCACGCGATCGGGGAAATAGGTGGAATTTCCGCGTTTGCGCGCCTCATGATCCAGCGCAGAGCCAGGGGTCACATAGGCGGCCACATCGGCAATCGCGATCCAAAGCACATGCCCGCCCGGATTTTGCGGGCGCTCATCAGGAAAGGCACAGCAGGCATCGTCATGATCACGCGCATCGGAAGGGTCAATGGTGATCAGGGGCAGATGCCGCAGATCCCGCCGTTTGCCTTCCAATTCAATGGGCTTGGCCTGTTCTGCCTGCTCAATCACCTTTTGCGGAAATTCATCCAAAATTCCATGCTGCGCGATGGCGACCATTGAGGCGGCTTTGGGTTTAAGAGGATCGCCCAAACGCTCTGTGATGCTGGCGCGCTGCAAGCCCAGATAGCGGCGGGTGCTGTATTTTTCCGCCTCCACAAGCTCCCCATCTTGGGCCCCAAGCGAGCGACTTTTGGCAACATACCAGTCTTTACTCTGTTTTTTGTCGATAGAGACAATGCGCCCCCCCTCAGCTGTTTCCCGGTAAATCCCCAGTATGCGATTGGGAACATAGCTGATGCGCCGAATAAGCCGAGCCTCGTATTGCACATCTTCGCCGCTCAGGGGGGTGAGCCGCGCCAAAATGCGCTCTCCCGGCCCCAAAGCCGGATCAGAGCGGCGCACAACCACCGCGATGCGCGGCTCGCGCCCGCTGCCATCCCATTCCAAGGGGCGCGCAAAAAGATCGCCATCCGGCCCCGGTTCAGTGATCTTCAGCACCGAAACTGGCGGCAATTGATCTGGATCCTTATAGCTATTCTTATCCTTATCCAGCAGCCCGTCCTCCTGAAGCTCTTTGAGCATACGTTTCAAGCTAATCCGCTCCTCGCCCTTGATGCCAAGGGCTTTGGCGATATTGCGTTTTGAGCTTTGGGTCGGGTTGGCCACGATCCATTCGAGGATCTTCTCTTTCTGAGGAGTATCGCACATGAGAGTTATTTAGCACGGGCGCGCCCCAGCGTCACCCGCAAATCGTGTATCGTGTCCACATCTTGCAAGGTATCGGTGAAAGCGATGCGTTTTTGACCCAAAGAGGCGATGCTATCAGCCAAGGCATGTTCACTGCTCCAACGCACATCTTTGAACAGGCAAGCGGGCGGCGCGCGCATCCCCACCAGCCAAAACCCGCCATCAGGGGCCGGGCCGAAAACGACATCCGACGCCGCCAGCGATTTGAAGGCACGGGCGATATGGGCGCGGGAAATGCCGGGAATGTCTGAGCCGATGATGCAAACACGCCCCGGCACGCTGCGCAAAAGCCGCCCCATCTTATCCCCAAGATCGCCGCGCCCTTGCGCAATCTTTGGCAGATGAGCGGGCCAGACACGGCTGTCCAGCCCCGCCCCGTCTGGCGACACCGCCAACACCAATCGCCAGCGGGGATCCTCAAGACCCCGCAAAAGCCTGCCCACCTGATGGCGAAACCACCAAGCAGCCGCAACCGGCCCAATATCGCGCCCCAGCCGCGTCTTAACCCGTCCGGGGCGCGGCTCTTTGAGCATAACAATCAAAGTTTGCTGCACCCTAGCCCCCATTGCGATGCCCCCCTTCATTTGGCTAAAAATACCTTGCGGGGGTGTGGGGGTGCAAAACCCCCACGGCGCGACATTCGCATTTTGCGTGAGGCATGCTTATTTGAAATAGTCACGCAAAATGCGCCCATAGATCTTTTTGAGCTGGATAATATGCTCGACCCGCACATGCTCATCTACTTGGTGCATGCTTTGGCCCACCAGACCGAACTCAACCACCGGGCAATGATCCTTGATGAACCGCGCATCCGACGTGCCGCCCGTGGTGCTGAGTTTTGGCTCAAGACCCGTTTCCGCCGCAACGGCACTCGACACCAGATCGGATAAAGGCCCCGGAGGCGTCAAGAAACTTTCACCCGAGACCTTGATCCGTACCCCAACCTTAACTCCGAAATCCTTCGCAATGCGCGAGGCTTGCGCATTGATCCATGTGCTCAAACTCTCCCCGGAGTGCATATCGTTGAAACGGATATTCACCGCGCCCCAGCATTTGGCCGGGATCACATTGGTTGCTGGGTTCCCGGTATCAACGGTGACAACCGCGATGGTGGAGGGATCAAAATGCGCATTGCCCAGATCCAGCTCATGGCTCGCTATGATATCCATCAGCCGCACCAATGCCGGAATAGGGTTCTTGGCACGCTGCGGATAGGCGGAATGACCCTGAAGGCCCGTGACCTGGAACCAAGCCGTCATAGAGCCGCGCCGCCCGATCTTGATCATCTCGCCCATTTTGCTCGGGCAAGTCGGCTCCCCAACCAAGCAATCACTCATGCGCTCCCCAGCACCATCCATATAGTCGAGCAGCGCCGTGGTGCCATCAATTGCATCGCCTTCCTCATCCCCGGTGATCGAGATGATAAGCGCACCATCGGGCGGAGTCGTTTGCACAAAATCAATCGCCGCCGCCACAAAAGCCGCGACGCCCGATTTCATATCCGTCGCGCCGCGCCCATAAAGCACACCATCATGGATTTGCGCGCCAAAAGGGGGATAGGTCCAATCCGCCTCATTTCCGATGGGCACCACGTCTGTGTGCCCGTTAAAGCCAAATGTGCGCTCGTGGCCCTTTTCACCCCAGCGGGCAAACAGGTTGCGAATGCCGCCGCGCTCCACCCATGCGCAGTCAAACCCAGCATCGCTGAGCGCCTGGAAAAGCACGTCCTGCGCGCCCGCATCCGCAGGGGTGACAGAAGCGCAGCGCACCAAATCTGCCGTCAAAACAACCGGGTCAATCATCACTCTCTTCCTCACCAAAAAACGGCGTCACCTGCGCCACAATCACTGCGTTTTCATCAATAGCACGCTGCATAAGGGCACGCTCTTGACCGTCTATCTCATGACCTTGGTCCTGCCGCTCTTGCAGCGTGCCATGCCCAGTCACATCCAGCGGGGCCAGATCTGCTTGCTTGAGGATCGCAACGGTTTCGCGCACTGCCTCTGCCTCATCCACGCCGCTGGCATAACAGATGAGCCCCGCCCCAGAGGCCCCCTCGGGCAGACCATCCCCCGCCTTGCGCCCAACCTGCACAACCAGCGTATAAACGTCTTTCTGTTTTTTATCCTGTGTCATGCCAAACCATCTAGCGCAGCGCGAGGTCCGGGGAAAGAGCAGAGCGTTTTGCAAAGCTCTCTTCCAACGCTGCGCCCTTCATTTGGCTAAAAATACCTTGCGGGGGTGTGGGGGTGCAAAACCCCCACTGTACGGACCTTCGAGCTTTCACAGCAGTTCATCTGGCAGCGTGTAGGAAGGATGCAATAAGGTCAGCGTCTTTCACCCCGGGGTGGCTTTCGACGCCGGAGGCCACATCGACCTGACGGGCATTCGTTGCCGCGATGGCGGAGCCGACAGTGGCTGCGTCTAAGCCCCCGGCAAGCATCCATGGTTTGCGCCACTCCCGGCCAGCAATCAGGCGCCAATCGAATTTCAGGCCATTCCCCCCTGGCAGGGTCGCGTTTTTCGGGGGCTTGGCATCCACCAGTATCTGATCGACCACCGGCTCATATAGATCAAGCGCGGCTAAGTCCTCGGCATCGGCGATCCCAACCGCTTTCATCACCGGCAAACCATAGCGGGCTTTTACAGCGGCCACGCGCTCGGGCGTTTCGGAGCCATGCAGCTGCAACATATCCAAGGGCACGGTTTGCAGCAGCGCATCCAGCACATCATCGCCCGCATTCACCACCAGCCCGACTTTCGCCAGCCCAAGCGGTGCAGCAACGGCCAAAGCCGCCGCCTGCCCTGCGCTCAGAAACCTGGGCGATTTAGGAAAGAAGTTAAAGCCAACATAGCGCGCGCCCGCGCCTGTGCAGGCGGAAATATCCTCTTGGGTTTTTACACCGCAAATCTTAACGGCCACAGACATGGGCGAGATCAGCCCGCCTCATCGAGCAGCACCAGAACCTCGTCCTTGCCTGCATGTTTCTGCGCCTTCAGCGATGCAACCTCGCGGTTTAGGCGGCGCATTTCACGGGCTGTCTTCGCGGCCTCGGCGCGCTGACGATACTCGCGCAGCCATTCAAGAATATAGCCAATCGCAAAGCCCAAAACCACACCGAAGAACACAGCGAGAAAGAGCGGCAGCTCAATCGTAAGCCATGACGCATCAAAGGGCAGCAGATCAGCGATCACCCCATCAGGCACCAATTTCAGCGTCACAAATTGGCGGTTCGCCATGGCAACAGCGACCAAGACAATCGCGATCACTGCAAGGCAGGCATACTTAATATAACGTAGCATTTAGGTATTTCCGTTTAGTCGATCCCGCAAAAGTTTTCCGGTTTTGAAAAACGGCACATGCTTTTCCTCGACCTCAACACTTTCCCCCGTGCGAGGGTTGCGGCCCGTGCGTGCATCGCGTTTTTTCACCGAAAAGGCACCAAAGCCGCGCAATTCCACGCGATCCCCTTGTGCCATGGCATCCGTAATTTCATCAAAAATTGTGTTCACAATCCTCTCTACATCGCGGTGAAGAAGGTGAGGGTTTTCATCCGCGACTTTTTGAATCAATTCCGATCGGATCATAAATCAATTTCTCCTTGGCCGAGTGGTGCCATGCGCAATTACGAGGATAACTATAAGAACAAAGCAGCGCTACGGGAAGTGATCATTGATTAAATCCAGCTCATTTTCCCACAATAAAGCATCAATATTTCCTCACAAGGTGACAACTTCAACCACAAGATGAAATTTTGTGTCAGAACGCTTTTGTGTCAGGAAATGCCGACCCGAATCAAAAAGGGCCCCGCGATCATGCGAGGCCCTTTTCTATGATAATCGAAACAGCAGCTTAGAGCAGAAAACAACCCGTTGAGCCAGTCTTCGCGGCCCCTCGCTACGATTGAGCGCGAGCACCGACGCGATGACCCAACCGGATCTGCTGTCACTCTAGTCGCCCGATTTCAGTGCTGCGCCAAGGATATCACCCAGGGATGCGCCTGAATCAGAGGAACCGTACTGTTCGACCGCTTCTTTCTCTTCTGCAATCTCGCGCGCTTTGACGGAGACGCTGAGGCGACGTGTTTTGTTGTCGATATTGGTGACGCGCACATCAACCTTGTCGCCGACAGAGAAACGCTCTGGGCGCTGCTCAGCACGGTCGCGTGACAGATCGGAGCGGCGGATAAAGGATTTCATGCCCTCATAATCCACCTCAACGCCGCCATCTTCAATTGCTGTGACTTCAACCGTGATCACAGAGCCGCGCTTCACGCCGCCTGTTGCTTCGGCAAATTTGTCACCGCCAACTGCTTTGATGGATAGCGAGATACGCTCTTTATCAACGTCAACTTCGGAGACAACCGCATCAACCACATCGCCTTTGCGGTAGTTCTGGATTGCATCCTCACCACGCTCGTCCCAGCTAAGGTCAGAGAGGTGAACCATGCCGTCGATGTCCCCGTCCAGACCAACAAACAGGCCAAATTCGGTGATGTTCTTAACCTCACCCTGAACCTGCGTGCCCTCTGGATTGTTCTCTGCAAAGACTTCCCATGGGTTGCGCATGGTCTGTTTGAGGCCCAGAGAAACGCGGCGCTTGATGCCGTCGATTTCCAGAACCATAACCTCAACCTCTTGCGACGTAGAGACAATTTTGCCCGGATGTACGTTTTTCTTGGTCCAAGACATTTCAGAGACGTGCACGAGACCTTCGACACCTGGCTCAAGCTCAACAAAGGCACCGTAGTCGGTGATGTTGGTCACGCGGCCGGTATGGGTTGATTCGAGCGGGTATTTCACCGCAACGATATCCCATGGATCTTCCATCAGCTGCTTCATGCCAAGGCTGATGCGATGCGTTTCTTTGTTGATCTTGATGACCTGCACCTTGATCGTCTCGCCAATGGTGAGGATCTCGGAGGGGTGGTTCACGCGGCGCCATGCCATATCGGTGACGTGCAGCAAGCCGTCAACACCGCCCAGGTCCACAAAGGCCCCGTATTCGGTGATGTTCTTAACGACGCCTTCGGTGTTCTGGCCCTCGGACAGGTTGCCGATAACCTCTGCGCGTTGCTCGGCGCGGCTCTCTTCGAGGATTGCCCGGCGCGACACAACGATATTGCCCCGGCGGCGGTCCATCTTGAGGATTTGGAAAGGCTGCTTGAGATGCATCAACGGACCCGCATCACGGACCGGGCGCACATCGACTTGAGAGCCAGGCAAGAACGCAACCGCGCCGCCCAGATCCACGGTAAAGCCACCTTTCACACGGCCAAAGATCGCGCCTTCAACGCGCGCATCACCCGCATAGGCTTTTTCCAGACGATCCCACGCTTCTTCGCGGCGGGCCATCTCGCGGGAGATAACCGCTTCGCCCTTGGCATTTTCAGCAGAGCGCAAGAAGACTTCAACATCATCGCCAACGGCAACGCTGGGCGCTTCACCTGGTTCTGCAAATTCTTTGAGATCAACGCGGCCTTCCATTTTATAGCCTACGTCGATGATGGCTTGTCCCGCCTCAATTGCGAGGACTTTACCAGTGACAACGGAACCCTCGTTGGGCGTGTCCATTTCGAAGCTTTCGTTTAGGAGGGCTTCGAATTCCTCCATAGTTGCTGTAGCCATGTGGCGTTTATGATCCTTTGGTTTCATGTATCTGGCCGCGCGGTTGGCTCCGCGGGTCTCGCGTTTCAGTTGGTCGTTTCCAATACGAAAAGAGCCGGTGATCCCGGCCCTACCCTGCACAAGCAGCATCGTTTTGACGTGACAGGGGGCGCTTACAGCTTATGCCCCCAAAAATCAAGTCTTATTCACGCCGGCGCAAAGCGGCAAACCCCCCAAGCCCGGCGAGCAAAAACCCAAGGGATGCGGGCAGTGGAACCGGCGCAACATTCAGAGCCAGTGAGAAGGTGTAGCTGCTTGGAGTTTCTGCGCCAAATTCGGTTATCCCGAACGTATATGTCCCCGGCCCAAGCCCCAAGGAGCTGTAAATATCGTCCGTGGGCACTCCGTAATTAAAGCCATCCAGCAAGCTCAGCGCGCTATCATAGATCCGAAAGCCGCTGGCAAAAGTACCGGCACCGGGAATGTACTGCGTCAGGTCAATAGAGAACCCCGACCCGGCGGTGAAGGTATAATAGTCATACCCATCCGCCGGCGTGCCCGTCAAAGAGGCCGTGCCCGAGATCAGGTAAGTATCACCCAGGGTCAAAATACCCAGATCGACCGGATTGTCATTATAGCTGCCCGCATCCCCATCCACCGATTCGTCATATGTTATTGTCGCTGCCTGCACCGAGGCCGCTGCGCAAAGCACAACAAGCCCAGCTGAAATCGCATATGTGATAGACATTTTCCCACCTCAGTTTCATTATTTGTAGATGCCTCAGGCTTAACCCAAATTTAGCATAGTTTAATGAAATTTTATATTAACAATGGGTTAACGCCAACATTCTCCTTATGGTTGAGCGTATTTTTGCTCATCCCTTAGAGGCACTCAATCCTGTTCGGTGCGAAATCTGCGACCTCAGTCCTTAGCAAGCACGCGCGATCTATCAGCCGCAGCCGCAACGGTTTTAGCTATCAGCGGTGGCAGGCCCGACGTCTCATCCATCAGCACCTCTAGCCCGGCCTGCGTGGTTCCATTAGGCGAGGTCACGTTGATGCGCAGCTGCTCGGGGCTCTCATCTGCTTGCATGGCCAGCGCTCCGGCTCCGGCCACGGTCGCTTGGGCCAATTGCATAGCAAGTTCGCGTGCCAGCCCTTGCGCCTCACCTGCTGCGGCAAGGGTTTCGATCAAATGGAACACATAGGCCGGACCCGAGCCCGAAAGCCCCGTGACCGCATCCATCTGTCCCTCGCTCTCAAGACGCACCACATCACCAATGGCGCTGAGCAAATCCGCCGCCAGATCCAGCTGCGCAGCGCTCGCCTTGGCATTGCCAATAATGGCCGTGATTCCCTGTCCTATCGCCGCAGGTGTGTTGGGCATGGCGCGAATGATTGGGGTGTTTTCGCCCAACATCTCCTCATAGGCGTTGATCGGCGTACCTGCCGCGACCGAAAGAAACAGCGTCTCCCCATTGCCCATTGCACTAAGCTGGGGCAGCGCATCGCGCATCATCTGCGGCTTAACTGCCACCAACACCACAGCAGGGCGTTCAGGCGAATCCACGTTGATCTGCACCCCCTGCCCCTGCACCCAATCCGAGGGCATAGGATCTTGAACCCAAACCGCGCCCGGCGTTAGCCCCGCCTCAAGCCAGCCCGAGAGCATCGCTGAGCCCATTTTGCCACAGCCCAAAAGCACCAGGCCACGCGCCTCAATATCACCAAACTGCATATTCCCTCCACAATTTGCCTCGACCATAGCCCCTGCGCACCAAGGCGCAATTGCAAATCACGCAACCTGATTGCCGTATTCGCCACATTCAGCTATGGCATGAAAAACGCCATCAGAGAGGTGCGCCCATGTCCCGCATCACATCCCGCATCACACATATCGCGCTGGATGACGCGAATTTACCGCAGCCCACGCCCGAGATCGCGCAAGAGCGCAAAGTGGCGATTTTTGATCTGCTTGAAGAGAACAGCTTTGTGCTGCCAGGGCGCGAGGATCGAATGATCCCAGAGGGGCCCTATCACCTTGGCCTCTCCATTCGCGAAAAGCGGCTGGTATTTGATGTGAATACCGCAACCGGTGAAAAAGCGGCGGAATTTCACCTCTCGCTTGGCCCGTTCCGACAGGTGGTCAAAGACTATTTCCAGATCTGCGAGAGCTATTTTGATGCGGTGAAAACCATGCCCCCCAGCCAGATCGAAACCATCGACATGGCCCGGCGCGGCATTCACAATGAGGGCTCGCGCGTTTTGCAAGAGCGCCTTGAGGGCAAAGTCGAGATTGACACCGATACTGCCCGCCGTCTCTTCACCCTGATCTGCGTTCTTCACTTTGGCGGATAGATGACACCGGACCTCCCCCAATCGGTCTTGTTTTGCTGTGATCACAATGCAGTGCGCTCGCCCATGGCTGAGGGCATCATGAAGAAATTCTACGGCATGGCCACCTATGTGCAATCTGCGGGCGTACATAATGACCTAGAGATTGACGGGTTTTGCATCGCCGTGTGCCAAGAGATGGGGGTCGAGCTTTCGCGCCATCGGTCACGCTCTTTTGACGAGATGGAAAGATGGGGCGATGATCTAAGTTCTTTTGATCTGATTGTCGCGCTCTCCCCGGCCTCCAAAGCGCAGGCGCTAGAGCTCACACGCATCTTTCATCTTGATGTCGAGTTCTGGCCCATTACCGACCCCACCGGGATTGGCGAGACGCGCGAAGCCAAGCTAGACAGCTATCGGCAAACACGCGATCAAATCATCGGCAAACTGAAAGAGCGGTTCGGGCCGCCACATGAGGCATAGATATGAATGTTGTCGATAAATATTTCACCGCCTTTAATGCGGGCGATACACAGGGCATGCTCGATTGCCTGACCGAGGATGTGGCCCATCATGTGAATATGGGCGAGATCCGGGCCGGCAAAGCGCTGTTCGCTGAGTTTTGCGCCCATATGACGCGCTGCTATAAAGAAGAGCTGAGCGATATGGTAATCTTTACGCAAGGCGAGACGCGCGCAGCCGCCGAATACATCGTAAATGGCACCTATCTGGTCTCCGATGAAGGGCTGCCAGAGGCCAAGGGGCAAACCTACCGCCTGCCTGCCGGGTCCTTCTTTGAGCTGCGGGACGGGAAAATCGCGCGAGTCACCACCTATTACAATCTCAATGATTGGATGGCCCAGGTCTCATGATCAAGGTGCGTGCCCTATCTCGCGCCGAGCGCCATGCCGCTTTGCACGATGTGGCGCAGCTTAGGATAGAGGTGTTTCGCCATTGGCCTTATCTCTATGATGGCGATCTGGACTATGAGGCCAAGTATCTGCGCCCATATGCTGAAAGCGATCGTGCGCTCATCGTTGGGGCCTTTGATGGGCAAAAACTTGTGGGGGCCGCGACGGGATCTCCGCTGCTCGATCACGCAGATGATTTCGCCGCCGCCTTTGCGGGTGCAGATCTGGGCGAGATTTTCTACTGCGCCGAAAGCGTGCTGCTGCCCGACTATCGCGGGCACGGGGTCGGCCATGGCTTCTTTGATGCGCGCGAATCCCATGCACGCGCGCTGGGGTTCAAAACATGCGTCTTCTGCTCAGTGATACGCCCCGAAAACCACCCTGATCGCCCCGCCAATCCGCGCTCCCTAGCCCCCTTCTGGCGCGGACGCGGCTATGCACCACTGCCCGGCGTGGTTGCACAATTTTCCTGGAAAGACATCGGCACAGACAAAGAAACTCTCAAAGAGCTGCAATTTTGGGGCCGCGAGTTAGATTAACCGTAATCCTCCCCATACATATAGGAGCAATAACGATGTCCAGAGACATTCTGCGCGCGATCCTGAAAGGAGACACCGATAAAGTTGATTTGCTGCTGCAAAAAGGACATCACATTGGTCATGTTACCGGCAAAGAACGCTGGAATTACCTTCATCAATCATTGATGTCGATAACAAGACCTCCGCCAGAGAATTCAATTAATTATCTAATTCAGAAAGGTGTTGATGTAAATGCTGTGGACATATATGGTAATACACCACTGCATTATGCAATTCGAACGAAAAAATACAAACTTGTCAATATGTTACTAGATGCCAGCGCGGATCCCAATTCTATAAACAAAGATGGCGTGAGCCCTCTTCGAGAGGCGCTTTTGACTAAACCATTCGATTATCAATCAATACGATTGCTCTTGGAAGCCAAAGCAGATGTCGAACAAAAAACACAAGGCGGCTCAACAGTTAAGGAATTTGCCGAACTAATCGCTTCTGATGACATAGAATTAATGGCGTTATTTGGCAAATAGACCGGAGCCCAGCTCCTCCGGCATATCTATATACCAAAACCCCCGCCCCCTTCATTTGGCTAAAAATACCTTGGGGAGAGTTTGAGAGGGGCAACGCCCCTTTCAATTCCGAACCCGCCACCAGAGCCGACCTCAAAAATCGACCGCGATGCCCTTTTTCTCCCAATCGCCATAGCGCACGGGTTCTGGCCCCTCGCGACCGCCCAGCTCTTTGGGCAAACTCGCAGCCTCAGCCACGCGTCGCCGCTCAGCCGCTTCGGCCAGGGCGCGCTGCGCGGCTGGGGGCAAGTCGGGGTTTTTCACTTCCGTTTCATCCATGTCCCAGATATAGGCCAGCTCTCACCCAAAGCAAGAGGCGCAGGATGGGCGAAACAGGACTTCCCGCGCGGCGCAGCGCCGCATTTCTGCTGGATCGCGTGATCGGCGATCAAAAGCTGCTCTCCGAACTTTTGGGCGGCGGAGCGCTGGATCGGCTCAGCCCCCAAGATCGCGCGCGCGCCCAGCGTCTGGCAACTCAGACTCTGCGCGCAGTGCCGCGTGCGGACATCTTGATCAAGCGTCATGTGCAAAAACTGCCGCCCCTGCCCATCTTGAACCTGTTGCGGCTTGGGACGCTAGAGCTGGCCCAGGGCGCTGCCGCGCATGGGGTGGTGAATGATCTTGTTTCTATTGCCTCGCGCAACAAGCGGCATGGGCGACTCAAGGGGCTGGTCAATGCGGTGCTGCGCAAGCTCGCTGTTGATGTGGCCGAGTGGGATAACCTGCCCGTGCCACGCATGCCCCGCTGGCTGCGTGACCCGCTGGTGCAAGCTTGGGGGCGCAAGGCGATGGCCGCGATGGAGGGGGCGCATTTCGCCGGAGCGCCCCTTGATCTGAGCTTGCAGCGCGAAGTGCCAGGGCTTGACGGCGAGATCCTGCCAACCGGCTCGTTGCGTCTCAAAGACAAGGCCCAGGTCACCGCCCTGCCCGGCTATGAGGCTGGTGATTTCTGGGTGCAAGACGCCGCCGCTGCACTGCCTGCAAAGCTGATCCAGGAGCAGCACGTGCTTGATCTATGCGCCGCGCCAGGGGGCAAGACCCTGCAACTCGCCGCTGCTGGGCATGAGGTCATGGCGGTGGATATTTCAGAAAACCGGCTTGCGCGCCTGCGCGAAAACCTGACCCGCGCGCAGCTTTCTGCAAAACTCATTGCCATAGACGCCTTTGACATCAGGGGGCAATGGGAGGCCGTGCTGCTTGATGCGCCTTGCTCTGCCACAGGCACGATTCGCCGCCACCCAGATCTGCCCTACGCCAAGGATGGCTCCGAGTTCGGCGCGTTGATCGAGCTGCAATCTAAGCTTATTGACCATGCCCTCACCCTGCTTGCCCCCGGCGGACAGCTCGTCTTTTGCACCTGCTCGCTGCTCCCCGATGAGGGCGAGGTGCAGATCGAAGAGGCCCTATCGCGCCACAAGAGCCTGTGCCTTGACACCGAAGCCATGCAGGCCCCTTGGATCGAACAGAGCTGGCGCAGCGATGAGGGCGGCTTGCGCCTGCGCCCCGACTTTTGGGCCGAGCGGGGTGGCATGGATGGGTTTTACATCTGTGCTTTGCGAAAATAGACTAAACTCCGCATGACATAGGAAATTTCCGCCGCTATGATCGCTGCGTGCGCGCCCAAAAGCTGGGCCTCAAGCAGGGTGGTCATGGTTCAGAGCAATGTTCCCTCGGGTACGACCCGGATGATGAATAGGATACATGCACGGCTTGCCGCGCGTGGCCGGGCGACGTCCCGTTTTGCGATTGCGCCCGAGCCCCGCAGCCTTGGCAGTATGAACCGGGGCCAGCAGTTGACCGCCGGGAATTTTCTGTTTGAGGGGAATCTGGTGACGGCTCCAGAGACCTCCATCTGGGATATCAAATCGCCGAGCATCGACTTTGAACAGGCCCTGCACGGATTCGCCTGGCTCGATGATCTTGGGGCCTTAAGCTCGCTATTGGCGCGCGATGTTGGCGCAAGCTGGGTCTGGGGCTGGATCAAGCGCTATGGGCGCGGCAAAGGCATCGGCTGGTCGGCCGATTTGACTGGGCGGCGGGTGTTGCGCTGGATCAATCACGGGCAGTTTTTGCTCGCAACGCAAGACGGACGCAAAGCCGATCTGTTCTTTCAATCTCTGGTGCAGCAAGCGCGTTTTCTTTCCAAACGCTGGCACACAGCGACGCCGGGCCTGCCCCGCTTTGAAGCGCTTACTGGGCTCATTTATGCAAGCTATTTCCTTGAAGGGCTCGAGAGCCTTGCCGCGCCCGCCCTGCAAGCTTTGGCACAAGATTGCCGCACTGAGATTGATCAGGGGGGCGGGATATCCAGCCGCAACCCCGAAGAGCTGTTGCTTGTTTTCACGCAAATCACTTGGGTTGCTGCGCTGCTCAAAGATCTGGGGCTGGACATCCCCGATCCGGTTCAAACAGCGATTAATGTGATCACTCCGACCCTGCGCAGTTTGCGCCATGTGGACCGGAGCCTTGCGCGGTTTCATGGTGGAGGGCGCGGCCCTGAGGGTTGGCTGGATCAAGCGCTGGCCTCTTCAGGTGTGCGGGCGCGCATGAGCGATGGGCTGGCCATGGGTTACGCGCGGCTTTCTGGGGGGCGCACCAGTATCGTGGTCGATGCCGCCCCGCCGCCCCAGGGGATAGGAACCTCTAACGCCCATGCCTCGACCCTTGGTTTTGAGCTGTCAACCGGGCGGCGGCCATTGATCGTAAACTGCGGCTCGGGCGTGAGCTTTGGCGGGGAATGGCGGCGCGCCGGGCGGGCCACACCCTCTCACACGACCCTATGCTTGGATGGGCTTTCAAGTGCGCGTCTTGCCAGCCCTGATAAAAAGTCCGGGCATGAAATGCTTATGGATGGCCCAACGCGCGTGCCCATTGAGCTGAGCGAAGCCATTGACGGGCATCGCTTTCAAGCCGGGCATAATGGCTATGTTGCCTCTCACGGGCTGACCCATGCGCGCATGCTCGAGCTGACCTTTGATGGGCGCGGGCTGGCGGGCGAGGATATGCTATTCGCCATTGAACCCAATGAGCAAAAGACATTTGATAACGCCCTGCGCGCCACTCAAATGCAGGGCGTGCCCTTTGATATCCGCTTTCATTTGCACCCTGATGTGACGGTCATGCTCGATATGGGCGGCGCAGCGGCCTCTCTGATGCTGAAAAGCGGCGAGCTTTGGGTATTTCGCAGCGAAGCGCTTACGATGCGCCTTGAACCATCGGTGTTTTTGGAGTTTGGTCGTATCAAGCCACGTGCGACACAACAGATCGTTTTATCTGGCCGCGCAACCGAGTATGGCACGCGCATTCGTTGGTCACTTGCCAAACCGCAAGATGGGGCACCCGCCCTGCGCGATTTGGCACAAGATGACCTGGAATTGCCGTAACAACTCGCAGGATATTTCATGCCAGATCTCACCCCCGTGCGCCGCGCGCTTCTTTCCGTTTCCGACAAAACAGGGCTGGCCGAGTTCGGCCAGGCTTTGGCCGCGCGCGGGGTGGAGCTGATCTCTACGGGCGGCACGGCAAAAGCGCTGCGCGCGGCGGGTTGCGTAGTGAAGGATGTGAGCGAGATTACCGGCTTTCCTGAGATGATGGATGGGCGGGTGAAAACGCTGCACCCGGTTGTGCATGGCGGGCTTTTGGCACTGCGCGACAAAGCGGATCATGCGGCCTCAATGCAGGCGCATGGTATTGGCGCAATAGATCTGGTGGTCGTCAATCTCTACCCGTTTGAGGCCGCTTTGGCGCGCGGCGCAGATTACGGCGAGATGATCGAGAATATCGACATTGGCGGGCCTGCGATGATCCGCTCGGCGGCCAAGAACCACGGCTATGTGGCGATGGTCACAGATGTTGAGGATTATTCCGAGCTGCTCGCCGAGCTAGACGCCAATGACGGGCAAACAAGTTACGGCCTGCGCCAGCGCCTTGCCGCGCGCGCCTATGCTCGTACTGCGGCTTATGACACCGCCGTAAGTACTTGGATGGCGACCCAGGTTGGCGAGCCCCCCCGTCGCCAGAGCTTTACCGGCACCCTGCGTCAAGAGCTGCGCTATGGCGAAAACCCACATCAAAGCGCGCGGTTTTACAGCGATGGCAGCGCCCGGCCCGGCGTGGCCACAGCAACGCAGCATCAGGGCAAAGAGCTGAGCTACAACAATATCAATGACACAGATGCCGCCTTTGAGCTGGTCAGTGAATTTGACCCAAGCCAGGGGCCAGCTTGCGTGATCATCAAACATGCCAACCCTTGTGGCGCAGCCCTTGGGGGATCTCTGGCCGAGGCCTACCGCAAAGCCTTTGATTGTGACCGCACCTCTGCCTTTGGCGGGATTGTTGCCCTGAACCAGCCGCTTGATGCAGAAACAGCCGAAGCGATCACCGGCATTTTCACCGAGGTTGTGATTGCTCCGGGTGCTAGCCAAGAGGCAATCAGCATCTTTAACGCCAAAAAGAACCTGCGGCTGCTCACCACAGACAGCCTTGCAGACCCGCGCGCACCGATGATGGCGGCCAAGCAAGTCGCGGGCGGTTGGCTGGTGCAGGATAAAGACACCGGCTTTGTCGAGCAGAGCGATTTGCGCGTGGTCACGAAACGTGCCCCAACCCCGGAGCAAATGCGCGATTTGCGATTTGCCTGGACGCTCGCCAAGCATGTGAAATCTAATGCGATTGTCTATGTCAAAGACGGCGCGACCGTGGGCGTGGGTGCAGGCCAGATGAGCCGCGTTGACAGCGCCATGATCGCCGCCAAAAAAGCCGAGCGTATGGCCGAGGCGCTGGGATTGCCTGAACCGCTGACCAAAGGCTCCGCCGTGGCCTCTGATGCATTCTTTCCCTTCCCCGATGGACTTTTAGAGGCGGCTGCCGCAGGGGCCACTTGCGTGATCCAGCCGGGCGGCTCCATGCGCGATGACGAAGTAATCGCGGCAGCTGATGAGGCAGGGCTTGCCATGGTCTTCACTGGTATGCGACATTTCCGGCACTGATGACACGTCTTGCTTGGATATTCGCGTTTATCGCCTTTGCCCTGGATCAGGCGAGCAAATATGCCGTGATCCACCGGCTTGGCGTGAATGCTCTGTCGGGCCCCTATGATGTCTACCCGCCCTTTTTGCGCTTTATCTATGGTGAAAACCATGGGATCAATTTTGGCCTCTTTGGCGATGATGTGAATCGCTGGGTTTGGATCGGGCTGGCACTGGCGATCTGTGCCTGGCTGATATGGTGGTTGCCGCGCGCGGGGCTGGGCAATTTCGGGCGGATTTGCGCCGGGCTCGTGATCGGCGGCGCACTTGGCAATGTGTTTGACAGGCTGCTTTACGGCTATGTGCTCGATTTCCTCAACATGTCCTGCTGCGGGATCAACAATCCGTTCGTGTTCAACGTAGCAGATATCTTTATCTTTGGCGGGGCCTTCGGATTGATCCTCCTGACGCCAGATCCGAAAAAGGAGGCGTGACAGCCCGGCAAGATTGCCGTATCTCAAGGGAACCTGGGTAAAGGGAGCGATTTGATGCGGCGTTTTGTGATTCTGGCCTGTGTGACCTTAAGTCTGGCGGCTTGCTCGGATAAAGGGCTGCGCACATTGGTGAAACCAGGAGAAGGGCCCGACGAATTCGGAATCGTGCCCAATAAACCGCTACAAGCCCCGCCCAGCTATGCGCAGCTGCCCAAACCCACACCGGGCGGGCCAAACCGGACCGACCAGACGCCTTTGCAAGATAGCGTGATCGCCCTGGGCGGTCGCCCCAGCAATGGCGGCATTCCCCAAAGCGATGCAGCGCTGGTATCCCATAGCACCCGGCTTGGGGTGAGCGCGGGCATTCGCGAACAACTTGCCGCCGAGGATGAGGATTTCCGCCGCCGCCGGGGCCGTTTTACTCAAATCAAACTGGTCAAAGTGGACAACTACTTTAATGTCTACCGCCACGAGGCATTGGACGCAGAAGCCGAACACCGCCGCTGGCGCCGTGCGGGCGCGCGAACACCCTCTGCGCCTCTTAATTAAAGCTCACATATTCGCGATACGCCTTGAAGCTTAGCGCGCGGTGCGTACATGACACCTTAACCTATATTTGTGAAGGTAAGCCATGAGACGTTCTTTTCTTGCCGCCCTATTTTTCGCGGCCGCCCCTACATTGAGCTGGGCCAATGATTTGGTCACCAGCTTTACCCTGGATAATGGCATGGATGTGATCGTGGTCGAAGATCACCGCGCCCCCGTTGTGCAGCATATGGTTTGGTATCGCGTCGGCTCTGCGGATGAACCGCCCGGCCAATCGGGTGTTGCGCATTTTCTTGAGCATCTGATGTTCAAGGCGACCGATACCCTGGCCTCGGGCGAATTTTCCGCCATTGTTTCGGCCAATGGCGGGCAGGACAACGCCTTTACCTCTTACGATTACACCGCCTATTTCCAGCGCGTCGCGGCAGATCGCCTGGGGCTTATGATGCAGATGGAAGCGGATCGCATGCAAAATCTGCGCCTCACCGAAGAAGAAATCATCGCCGAGCGCGGCGTGGTGCTGGAAGAGCGCAATCAACGCACCGAAAACAATCCCCGCGCGCTGTTTAATGAGCAAATGAATGCGGCCCAATATCTCAATCATCACTATGGCATCCCAATCGTGGGCTGGAAACATGAGATCGAACAGCTCGGCATGGATGAGGTGATGGGGTTTTATGAACGCTTTTATGCGCCCAATAATGCCATTCTTGTGGTTTCTGGTGATGTAACCCCAGCCCAGGTGCGTGCGCTGGCCAGCCAGCATTACGGCCCGATCCCCGCCAATCCAGACATCAAACCCCGTGCCCACAGTCCCGAGCCGCCCCAAATCGCCGAGCGGCGCGTGCTGCTTGACGATCCCCGTGTCGCCACCCCCTATGTTGCCCGCTCCTATCTTGCGCCCGAACGCAATCCCGGCGATCAACGCAAACCCGCCGCGCTGCTTCTTCTGGCGGAACTACTCGGGGGCGGCACCACCTCTTACATGAGCGAAAAACTGCAATTCGAAGAACAAATCGCGGTCTATAGCGGCGCATTTTACAGAGGCACCTCGCTAGATGCGACCAGCTTTGACGTGGTGATCGTGCCGCGCCCGGATGTAACCCTGGAAGACGCCGAAGCCGCCATGGATAAGGTACTGCAAGGCTTTATCGCCGAGGGCGTGGATCTAGACGCGCTCAAGCGGATCAAGATGCAGGTACGCGCCTCTGAAATCTATGCGCGCGATGCGGTGGATGGGATCGCGCAGCGCTACGGCCAAGCGCTCACCTCTGGGCTCACGGTAGAAGATGTGCAAGCTTGGCCCGCGCTGCTGCAAGAAATCACCCCCGAAGAGATTATCGCGGCGGCAAAAGATATATTCCAAGATAAGAAATCCGTGACCGGGCATTTGATGAAAGCGGAGGCGGCGCAATGAGACTGTTTTTTGCAACACTCGCCCTTTGGGCCTGCGCCACACTCGCATGGGCTGAAATCAACATCAAAGAGGTGAAAACACCGGGCGGATTTACCGCGTGGCTGGTCGAAGAACCCTCCATCCCCTTTGCGGCCATTGAGCTTTATTTTCAAGGCGGAGCCTCACTAGATGCCCCCGAAAAACGCGGCGCAATCTCTTTGATGACATCGCTTTTGGAAGAAGGCTCTGGCGAGTTGGACGCGCGCCAATTCGCTGAGGCCCGCGATGGACTGGCCGCCTCGTTTGGCTATTCGGTCGGCGGGGATGGGCTGACGGTGACCGCACGGTTTTTGAGCGAAAACCGGGATGAGGCGATAGAGCTGTTGCGCGACACTCTCATTGCACCCCGTTTTGACCAAGACGCCGTTGAGCGCGTGCGCCAGCAGCTTCTGTCCAATATCCGCTCTGATGCCAAAGACCCGCGCAGTTTGGCCAGTCAGGCCTTTAACGAGATTGCCTTTGGCGCGCATCCCTACGGCTCCTCCGCAGATGGGACAGAGGCCAGCGTTACGGCACTCACCCGCGACGATCTCATCGCCGCACACCGCGCCACATTGGTGCGCGACCGGGTGGTGATTGGCGCTGTGGGCGATCTTGATTCCGAAACGCTTGGCCAGATCATCGACCACCTGCTGGGCGATTTACCCCTTGCGCAGACGCCGCTCCCTGAAAAAATCACCCCAAATCTGAGAGGCGGCACAACCATCGTCCCGTTTGAAACACCGCAATCCGTCGCCATCTTTGGCCATGCCGGGATCGAGCGCGACCATCCGCAATTCTTTGAGGCCTATCTGCTCAATTACATCTTGGGCGGCGGCGGATTCGAAAGCCGCCTGACACAAGAGGTACGTGTCAAACGCGGATTAACCTACGGTGTTTATGCCTATCTCTCCCCGCGCGACTATGCCGCCACCTATATCGGCAGCGTCTCTTCGGCCAATGATCGCATCGCCGAAGCCATCGACGTGATCAAAGACGAATGGCGCAACATCGCTGAGAACGGCATCACCCAAGAAGAGCTGGACGACGCAAAACTCTATTTGACCGGGGCCTATCCGCTGCGCTTTGATGGCAATGCCAATATTGCCTCGATTTTGGCAGGGATGCAGGCACAGGGCCTGCCCATCGACTATATCGCCGGGCGCAATGACAAGGTAAACGCCGTGACTTTAGAGGGTGCAAACGCCGTCGCCAAATGGCTCTATCAACCAGAAAATCTGCGTTTCGTGGTTGTTGGCACGCCCGAAGGCATCGAGACAACGGATTAAAGTTGGGACGCTTTCGCTCACGCCCCGTAAGGGATCCACACTGTTTTGATCTCCGTCGCGGCCTCCAAAAACGCGCGCCCCTCTGCTTGGCTCCAATCCGTGGTTAGCCCGTTATTGCTCCAGGTGCGTTTGAGATTTCCCGCGGCTTGCCGCTCGGCGACCCCGGCGATTTCAGCGCTGCCAAAGCTCCAGACCGCATCCACAGCCAAATGACCCGCCAGATGCGCGGCTGTGTCTTCATGCGGGCCGGAAAGCAGGTTCACAACTCCGCCCGGCACATCCGAGGTTTCAAGCACTTGCAGAAAATCCATCGCCGCCAGGGGGAAGGTTTCCGAAACACAAAGCACCATGCGGTTGCCCATCGCAATCCCCGGCGCCATCAATGAAATCAGCCCCAAAAGCGGTGCCTCAGCCGGGCACAATGCACCAATCACCCCGACCGGCTCGCGCATCCCCAAAACCGCGCCGCGCATGGGCACATTCTTGATCTGTCCATCGAACTTGTCGGCCCAAGCGGCATAGGTAAAGAGCCGCTCGATGCAGCTCTGCACCTCCTGCGCGCCACCCCCTTCCCCGCTCATGGCATCAAGCAAATTTGCGAATTCATCCGCGCGTGCTGAGAGATTTTCTGCAATGTAATAAAGGATTTGCGCGCGCAGATGCCCTGTGGTTTTGGACCAAGACCCCGCGCCAATTGCTGCCTCAACCGCACCGCGCACATCTTTGCGCCCAGCCAGACTGATCTCACCCAAGGCTTGCCCGTCTGCCCCATAGACCGGCTGTGAATAGCCCCCATCGGGCCGGGCCTGTTTGCCGCCGATATAGAGCTTGCGGGTGCGATCAATCCCTGCTTGCGCGCCGCTTCCGGTAAATGCGACGGGGCCCTGCAAGGGCGCGGGCGCGCGGCGATCTTTCGTATAGGCACGCAGGCCCTCCCAGCCGCCTTCACGGCCAAAGCCGCTTTCGCGCACACCGCCAAAACCGGCTGCCGCGTCAAACATATTGGTGCCATTGACCCAAACCACCCCGGCAGCAAGCTGGGGCGCAATGTCGAGCGCGACATTGATATTCTCGGACCAGATGCTCGCCGCAAGACCATAGCGCGTGTTATTGGCCAGCTGCACCGCTTCGGTGGGCGTGCGAAAGGTGGTGGAGACCAGAACCGGGCCAAAGATCTCTTCTTGCATCAAAGCATCGGAAGGAGCCATGCCCGTAATCAGCGTGGGCGGATAGTAACAGCCCGTTTCAGGCAGAGGCGCTGCGGCCACATGCATCTCTCCACTGTCATTGCCGGCAACCATTTCGGTGATCCGCGCATGTTGCACCGGGTCGATCACAGCGCCCACATCGATGCTTTTATCCAGCGGATTTCCGATGCGTAGCTTGTCCATACGCGCACGCAGCTTGGCATAGAATGCATCCGCTACAGGCTCTTGCACCAAGAGCCGCGCTCCGGCGCAGCAGACCTGTCCTTGGTTGAACCAGATGGCATCGACCAGCCCCTCAACCGCGCTATCAAGATCCGCATCTTCAAAGACGATATAAGGAGATTTGCCGCCCAGCTCCAGGGTCAGCGCCTTGCCGCTGCCAGCCGTGGCGATGCGGATCGCGCGGCCTACTTCGGTAGAGCCAGTAAAGGCGATCTTATCCACATCAGCGGCCACGATCATCTCACCCACCGCGCCATCGCCGGTAACGATATTCACCACGCCAGGAGGAACGCCCGCTTGGTTGCACAGATCGGCAAAAAGCAGCGCGGTCAGCGGCGTATATTCAGCGGGTTTGAGCACCACGGTATTGCCCATCGCAAGAGCCGGCGCAATTTTCCAGGCCAGCATCAGCAAGGGGAAATTCCAAGGAATGATCTGCCCGCACACACCCAGCGCGCGACGATCTGGCAGCTCGGTTCGCATCAGCTGCGCCATGCCCGCGTGATAGTAAAAATGCCGCTGCGCAAGGGGGATGTCGATATCGCGGCTCTCGCGGATGGGCTTGCCGGTATCAAGCGTTTCGAGCACCGCAAAGAGGCGGCTGTGCTTTTGCAAAAGACGCGCCAGCGCATAGAGCACTTTGGCGCGGCTATGCCCATCTGCTTCCCAGGCCGGTTGCGCGGCGCGGGCGGCTTCTACTGCCTGGGTCACCTCGTCTTGTGTGGCTTGCGAGATATCGGCCAGCACTTCGCCGGTTGCGGGGTTACGGGTCTGAAAATCCGCCCGTGCATCAGTCCACTCCCCATTGATAAAATGGCCAAACTGGCTGCCCTGATCAACGAGCCAAGCCAGCGCTTCGGCTGCATTTTCCGGGGCCTCGCCAAATTCCATGCTGTCAAATATATCTGCAACGCTCATGTGATACCCCTTTAGCCCAGCCCGTGACGGTAGCTTGCTGAATAGTGCCCGGTTAGGTGATGCTCGAGTTGCCGTTCAATATCGCCCAAGAGCGAAGAGGCCCCGAAGCGAAACAGATCGGGCCTGAGCCAGCGATCTCCGAGTTCTTCTTTGATCATTGCCAGATAGGTCAGCGCGTCTTTGGCCTTTGAAATGCCGCCGGCGGGTTTATAGCCGATACGCACGCCGCTGCGCTCATAATAGTCGCGAATTGCACGCAGCATCACGAGCGTTACGGGCAGGGTTGCATTCACGCTTTCTTTGCCGGTGGAGGTCTTGATGAAATCCGCCCCGCCCATCATGCACACCAGAGAGGCGCGCGCTACGTTGCGCAGCGTGCCCAGCTCTCCGGTGGCCAGGATCGCTTTAACATGGGCTGGCCCGCAAGCCTCGCGCATCTGGCGCATCTCATCGTAAAGCGCCTGCCAATCCCCGGTAAGAACATGACGGCGCGAGATGACTATGTCGATCTCCTCGGCACCGGCGGCGACGCTTTCGCGGATCTCAGCCAAGCGTAGATGAAAGGGTGAGAGCCCTGCGGGAAAGCCAGTAGACACGGCGGCAACAGGAATGCCGGAACCCTGCAAAGCGCGGCAAGCGGCAGGCACCATTTCATGATAGACACATACCGCGCCAACGGTCAGATCGGGCAGGCCCAGCTGATCCAGCATCTCTTGACGCACCGGTTGGCGCGCTTTGGCGCAAAGCCGCTCTACCCGTCGCTCGGTATCATCACCCGAAAGCGTGGTCAGATCTATGCAGGATATCGCCCGCGCCAGCCATGCCGCTTGATGCGCCTTTTTCACCGAACGCCTTGCCGGGAGCTGAGCCGCGCGCCGTTCAATGGCCGAACGATTGGCCTCAGCCGAGCGCACCCAGTCAAGATCAAGTGCCATACCCTTATTGCGTGGCCCCTTATGAAGCGGCTGCGTCACCTGCGGGAGCTGCGTTTGGCTCAGTTTCGTGCTCTCTTCTGTATAAATCCCCTGCATAAGCCGCTCCTTGTTACTCGCGCTAAGCTCTCACGGTCACGGCTGAGCTGCAACAGGGATCTTTACGCAAAAGCTGCACATCTTGCCCACCCCCTTTTGCGCAGCGCCCTTGGCAGAAATGAGCGAACCAAACCAGGGGGTAATAATGACAATCACGTTTCTATCCGAGCAGAGCCTCATGCAGCGCAGCATCCGGCCCTTTGCTTTTATCGCATTGATCATTCTTGCAGATTTGCTGATTTGGCGCGTGGCGCCGGGCCTGGCTTTGGTCGTGCTCTGTGCGAGCGCCCTTGGCGCAGCTTATGCTTTCGCACCGCGCCCAATTTCAAAGCGTCGCAGGCAGCTGTTCGTTGCGATCAGTGCTTTGAGCCTTTTACCGCTGGTCGAGCTGGTTCAACCGCTCTCAATCGGGTTTGCGGTGCTTGGCATTCCGATCGCCCTGGCCGCGTTGATGGGGTTTGAGCAGATCAGTTGGCTAAAGGCCGCGCTGCGCTTTTGGTTGCTGGCCCCAGCACAAAGCCTTTGGTCCGCCAAACAGGCCCTGCGCGCAAAAGAGCGCAATCTGAATACAGCACAGCTCTTGCGCGGTTGGACCTTGCCGGTGGCTGTGGGATTGATCTTTGCTGGGCTCATTTTGCAAGCAAATCCCGTGCTGCAATCGCTGCTTTTTGACGATACATTTCGCCTTCCACATCCTGGGCGGGTGTTTCTGTGGACCGGCATCGCGCTGTTTATCTGGCCCATGCTGGATCTTGCGCGCTTTGGGCCGCTCCTTACCCATGAGCGTAAAGCGCAAATCGGCCCCAAACGCCTGCCGCTTTGGGTCAATGCCGAGGCTATTATCCGCTCGCTCATTCTCTTTAACCTGCTCTTTGCGCTGCAAAACGCAATGGATATCGCATATCTTGCGGGCGGCGCGCGTCTGCCCGAGGGGATGACTTACGCTGAATATGCACATCGTGGCTCGTATCCGCTGGTTGCGCTGGCGCTATTGTCCGGTGGGTTTGCCCTGATGGCTCGCCCGTTCATGGAATTTGCCCCGACCATCCGCATCCTGCTGATCCTGTGGATGGCGCAAACCTTTTGGCTGACCTGTTCTTCGCTCATTCGCCTTGAGCTCTATGTAGAAGTCTATGGCCTCACCCGCCTGCGTTTGGCGGCTGCGATTTGGATTGGTCTTGTTGCGGCAGGGCTGGGGCTGATCTTGTGGCAGATTTTCAAAGCTGAGAGCAATCGCTGGATGCTGGCCCGTGTCACGGCCTTGGGCATTTTAGTGCTTTATGCCTGCTGCTTTGTGAGCTTTGATCGGTTGGTTACGTCCTACAATCTGAAATATACGGAAAAGTTAGATATCGAATATATTTGCAAGTTGAGCGAAGACGCACTCCCCATCGTGAGGCAAAACCAAAATATTCACTGCCGCGCCTACATGCCGATTAGATACATATTCCGCCCCGATGATTGGCGTGAATGGGGGTTTCGCAATGCGCGCACACGCCGTAGCCTTGAAGTGATCAAACAGGAAAATGCGGAGATACTCCCATGAGCACGCCCCAAATCCTCATCGTGGAAGACGACGCCCAAATTCGGCAAGTGCTGCGCATTGGGCTGAGCCAGGCTGGCTATGAGGTTTCCGAGGCCGGGGACGGCGCCGAAGGGTTGCGCAAGGCGCAGAACGGGCAATTTGATCTGATCGTGCTCGATATCGGGCTGCCGCGCATGGATGGGCTTGAGGTCTGCCGCAGTTTGCGCGCTGAGAGCCAAGTGCCCGTTCTGTTCCTGACCGCGCGCGATGATGAGATCGACCGGATCCTTGGCTTTGAGCTGGGCGGGGATGATTACGTGACCAAGCCCTTCTCTCCGCGAGAGCTGATCGCGCGGATCAAAGCGATCCTCAAACGCAGTGCCGGAGCGGTGCAAAACGGGGCCAGCAACCGAGGGATCCTAACCGTGGATGTGGATCGCCATCTCTGCCAGGTTAAAGGCGCGCCCATCACCCTGACCGCACGCGAAATGGATATTCTCAGCCTTTTGATAGCGCGGCCCGATACGGTTGTGGCGCGCCCCACGCTCGTGGATCGGGTCTATGGTGTGGGGATGGTGGTCTCGGATCGCACACTTGACAGCCATCTGCGCAATCTGCGCGCCAAACTCAGCGCGGCCGGTTGCCCTGATGCGATAGAAACCGTTCACGGCGTCGGACTGCGCATGGGCGCATGTGAGGGCCAATGCCCGAACGAATGAACTCAGCCCGCGTGAAGATCCAACGAAAGTGGCGCCCCCAACTGGCATTGGTCATTGACGGCACGCTCTTTGCCATTTTCGCAGCGCCGATTATCGGGCTCACTTGGCTGCGGCTTGCAGGCAATGTGCTGGGCTGGTCTGAAACCGCCTTCATGCTAGGAATGCTCTCTTTGATTGTTATGCTGGTCTTGCGACTGCTGCTTTGGCGTTTGGTGCTGCGGCCCGTTTGGCGGCTTGAAGCCTATGCCCATGATATGAAATCAGGTCAGGCCGTGCCCCCCAGTCGCTTTGGCACCCACGAGCTAAGCCATCTTGGACAAGCCGTGATTGATATGGCTGAAACCCAAGCGGCGCGCACGCAAAGCCTGACCGCCTATGCCGATCATGTCACCCATGAGCTGAAATCCCCGCTGACCGCCATTCGCGGCGCAACTGAGATGCTGGGGGCCGACGGTCTGTCAGAGCAGGACAAATCAGACTTGCTCAAGACCGTGCAAGAGGCCAGCACGCGCATGCAAATCCTGCTTGATGATCTGCGCAGCCATGCAGCGGCGCGGCTCGCGGTTCAGCCAGGGGAAACGCTTGTCTCGAATGCCTTACCCGATGTCACGCCCATAAACGTGATTTTGAAACAGGACACCAAGCTTCCTCTGGCGCAAGGGGATTTGCAGCGGGTGCTGACCCAATTGATCCATAACGCAGCCGAGCATGGGGCCAGTCAGGTAACCTTAACCTCGCAAGGCACAACGCTCTGGATCGTGGATGATGGGCAAGGCATAGACCCAGGCGATCTGCCCCGCATCTTTGATCCCTTCTTCACCTCCAAACGCGATGCGGGCGGCACGGGTATGGGCCTGCCCATTGCGCGGGCGCTGATTGAGGCGGCGGGCGGACAGTTAGAGGCCGAGCCCCGCCAAACAGGGGCCTGTTTCCGCATCGAGCTATAACATTCAACGAAACGCGGCGCAGGGATCACCCCTCTCTGGACTGGGGGCGTCATGGACCTGATCAAACATGCCCGCAATCACACCGCCCTCCGATTGCCCAAGGGACCAAACCGTCACCTCTGGGCGGGCGGCGCGCAGGTATACCGGCATGCCCCAATCCTTGCGCGCATGGCCATTGCCTGTGATCACAACGATCGGGGCACCATAGCGATCCAGTGCCGCAAGCGTTGTGCGCGCAAAAGAGGCATCCCGCAGGCGCTGCGCCTGCACCATCCCGCCCATCATCTCAAGTGGCATAGCCTCGCAATGGGCTTCGAATTGCGCCTGCTTGCGCGCCTCAAATTGATCGGCGGGCAAGGGCTGGTCCAAACCATAAAGTGCGGCATCTGCCCCAAAAACCTCAGCGGCCCCTTGCTGAAAAGCCGCGCGCACATCGCCTTTGGGCAAGGCCGCCCCAAGCTTTGGCGCATCATAGGCCAGCAGCTCCTCATAATCCCCGATATTGGACCAGGACAGCTCAGGCAGCGCCGTAGCTTCGTTCACCCGCTCGGCCTCGGCAAGGCTCAGCATTTCAAACACAACGGCCCTTGGGCGAATTTCTTGCATCACCTCAAGCTGCTTGGCGTGGTGGTGCGGGTTGTCATGCACCTCGCCCAGAATAAAAATATCTTGCGCAAACGCGGGCGGCGCGAGCAGGGTCATCAAAAACAGCCATCTCATAGCAGAAAGTGATGCACCTCCTCGCTTTGGGTTTCAAGCGTCTTGCGCATCTTGTGAAACGCGGCGGCCTCAAGCTGGCGCACCCGCTCTTTGCTGAGTTTCAGCTCATTTCCGAGGCTCTCCAAGGTGCGCGGATCATCACGCAGCTTGCGCTCACGCACGATAAAGCGCTCACGTTCATTCAGCCCGTTCAGCGCGAGCAAAAGCCATTGGCGCAACTGGTCGGTGTCCATCTCATGTTCAACCGATTCTGCAGCCTGCGCGCTCTCATCCTCAAGCGTATCAATCCATTCGCGCCCCTCATCCTCAACCGATTGTGTGGCATTCAGCGAAAAATCCGCGCCCGATAATCGCCCATCCATCATCTCAACATCATGCAAGGGCACGCCCACATCCTCAGCGATCATCTGATGCAGCACATGGCGCTCTAGGATCTCGCCGCGCGCCTCTGCCTCGCGCTCGATACGGGCCTGCACCCGGCGCATGTTGAAGAACAGCGATTTTTGCGACGAGGTAGAACCGGTGCGCACCATGGACCAATTGCGCATCACGTAATCCTGGATCGAGGCCTTGATCCACCACACAGCATAGGTCGAAAACCGCACGCCGCGATCAGGGTCAAACTTATCAGCCGCCTTCATCAGCCCCAGCCCCGCCTCTTGAATGAGATCATTCATCGGCGCGCCATACCGGCGGAATTTTGCCGCCATTGAGATCGCCAGCCGCATATAGGCGGTAATGAGCCGATGCAGGGCCTTTTCGTCGCGCTGATCGCGCCAGGCATAAGCAAGTTTCAGTTCCGTCTCAGCGTCCAGCAGCTCCGCCTTCATGGCGATCCTAGACAATGAGCTATCGCGTGCAGTATCCAAAGCCATTCCTGATTTCCCTATCAGATCAATCATCTCACCAGAGGCGCAGCTTGCCTCGGGCATCTGATTTAGTTACGGATTGATATTGCTCTTGGATCACTGAACCATGGTTAACAAACTCTTGTCAAATCTGGCAGGCGTAGTCTTAGGGAAGCCGACCATGGCGGAAAAATATGTGGTGTCAAAGGCTTCGGGCGTAAAAAACGCGGTCACTGCGCATAGTTTTGATGTGGAGTTTGAAAAGAAGATAGAATTGCATGTAAATCGGCGCGCAATGATTGAGGAGGCCCAGCCATGACCATCCTGCACTGGGTGCGCCACGCACCGACCCATGCCAAGAGCTTTGTGGGCTGGCGTGATTTGCCTGCGGATCTATCGGGCACAGAACAGATTGCTCGCCTCAACGCTTTCCTGCCGCAAGAGGCAGTGGTGATTTCCTCGGACTTGATGCGCTGCGTGCGCACGGCGGATGCGCTCTCAATCACGCGCGCGCGCCTGCCGCATATGGCGGGGCTGCGAGAATTTCACTTTGGCGCGTGGGACGGCATGGGCTTTTCTGAGATCGCGAAACGTGACCCGATAACCAGCCGCGCCTATTGGGAAGCGCCCGGAGATATCGCCCCGCCGGGCGGTGAAAGCTGGAACGAGGCCGCCGCCCGCATCAGCCACGCCGCCGATCACCTAGCCATCCAAGGCCATGCAGATATCATCATTGTCGCGCATTTCGGAGCCATTCTGACCCAAGTGCAACGCGCCTTGAATTGCACCGCCAAAGAGGTTCTCGTACATAAGATCGACAACCTTGCGGTCACGCAGATTGATATGAGCAAACCAGAAATCTTGACGATCAACCACCTGCCGTGATCACGGATAGGGCCACGCCCCTTTCGAGAGGGCCGAAATCGCTGCATTGATCCGCGCAAAACTATCGGCGGCTTTGCGGCTCATTTCGCGGGCGCGCAGGTAGCCGTGGATGAGCCCCTTTTCGGTGATCAGATGTGCTTGGCCGCCTGCCGCCCGTAGACGCTCTGTATAGACCACCCCGTCCGAGGCGATGGGGTCGCACTCTGCAATCACCGTCACGGTCGGGGGCAGCGCGCTGAAATCGGTATCATGCAGCGGAGCATACTGCGGATCACCGGTTATGGCCGCGCCGCCGGAACGGATGGTCATGTAGAATTCAATATCCGCGCGGGTGAGGGCCGGGGCCTCAGCATGATCCACGTAAGAGGGCCAATCGAGCGCCCCGCCAAGCCCCGGATAGATCAAGACTTGACCGATAGGTTTTGCCGCATCTCCCCCTCGCGCCTTATGGGAGATCGCGGCGCAGAGATTGCCCCCTGCACTATCGCCAGCCAGCACAATGGAACCAGGATAGGCCGCACTGATTGCAAGGTAAGCCTGCCAAGCCGCATTGAAATCTTCGGGATAGCTATTCTCGGGCGCTAGCGGATAATCCACCGCAACCACGCGCAGACCTGTCTCGGCGCAAATCTCGGCGCAGATGCTGTCATGGCTATCGAGCCCGCCCACAACAAAGCCGCCGCCGTGATAATAGATCACCGTTGCCGCGCTAGGGCTTGTCTCATAGCGCCGACAGGGCAGGCCCGCATGGGGCTCATCCGTGACCACGACCCCTGCAGGCCGACCCCGATCAAAATCCGCACACATCGCATCATAGACCCGCCGCTGCCCTGCTATGTCTAAGTCAATCGCATCGGGGGGGTAAAGCGCATCGCAGCGGGCGATATAGGCTTGGATTTCTTCATCAAGCAGCTCTGTGTAATCAGCCATTTGCGGATGCTTCCCAAGGGCGGGTGAAGCTGCCAAGCACCGCCTGCACCGAGGCTTCATCTGCGCCATTCATATCCAGCTGCGCCACAAGCCCGCGCTTTTTATCATCCAGAACAGAGATCACGCGCGCTGGGTTGCCTGCCGCCTCTAAGGCTTGATTATAAATGCGGGTGATCGCAGATTTGCGCAGGTCCGGCTTAAAGATCTTGCCCACGGCCGTTTTGGGCAGCTCACCCATGATCTCCATATGTTTGGGCCAGGCGGCGCGTTCATGCACATGCTCGTGGCAATGCTGCATCAGCTCGTCGGTGGTGACCGAAGCCCCCTCGACCAGCTCCACAAAAGCGCAAGGAACTTCGCCCGCATGCGCGTCCGGCTGACCAATAGCACCTGCAAAGGCCACGGCCTCATGGGCCAAAAGCGCCTCTTCGATTTCCGCCGGGTCGATATTGTGACCACCACGAATGATCAGATCCTTGGCGCGGCCCGTGATCCACAGATACCCGTCGCTATCCACGCGCCCCAAATCCCCGGTGCGCAAATAATCGCCGAAATAGAGCCCCTTGTTCTTGTCCGTCTCGGTATAGGTCGCACCAACCGCCACACCGGGGTTTGAGATACAGATTTCGCCAATATTGTCAGGCTCAACCTCAAACCCGTTTGGGTCCATGATCTTGATCTTGGTATAGGGGAAGGGAAAGCCGGTGGAGCCGATTTTCTTTTCCCCTGTCACCGGATTACAGGACACCAAACAGGTCGCCTCAGTCAGCCCGTAACCCTCAACAATTGTCACATCTGTGGCCTTTTCAAAACGGCGGAACAGCTCGACAGGTAGAGGTGCAGAGCCAGAAAAGGCGGTTTTCACCGATGAAATATCCGCATCAACCGGGCGCTGCATTTTGGCTGAAATCGCGGTGGGCACGGTGATGATAAAGCTAACATTCCAGCGCTCAATCAGTTTCCAGAAATTGTCAAAAACCCCATCGCCGCGATAGCCTTGCGGGGTGGGGAAAACCACATGCGCCCCCGAGGTGAGCGCGCCCATCATGATCGGATGACAGGCAAAGACATGGAACAGCGGCAGCGGGCACATGATCACATCGGTTTCGGTGTAAAGCAGCCGATGCCCCAGCCAGCCATTATAGATCAGGCCCGAATAGCTGTGCTGGGCCACTTTGGGCATGCCCGTGGTGCCGCCGGTGTGGAAATAGCAGGCAACGCGATCCTCTTGCGGATCTTCAAAATCAAGCTGCGTGTTATGCTTTGCAATCTCAGCGTTGAAATCGTGATAGCGCGCCTGGTTTTGCACGGTTTGCTTGGGGCGGATCAGCGGGATAATCAGCTTTTTGAGCCCCGTCACATAGCGCAAAAGGTCCACTTCCACCACATGTTTCACATTGGGCGCGAGCTTGACCGCCTCAGCCGTTTTCTGCGCCACATCGGTCTTTGGAAAGGGGCGCAGGGTCACAACAACCTTGGCATTTGTTTCGCGCAAAATGGCCCCGATTTGCTCTGCATCCAAGAGCGGGTTGATCGGATTGACAATGCCTGCCACTGAGCCCCCCAAGAGCGCTAGCAAAGTCTCATTGGCATTGGGCATCACATAGGCGACCACATCGGTGGGCCCTATCCCGAGGCTACGGAAGAAATTCGCCGTCTGCGCCGTTTTGGCCCGCAGCTCTGCCCAGGTGAGCGTTTCGGCTTTGTCCTTGGGGCCGGAAAAAATCTGGTAGCTGACCGCGTTATGATTGGGAAAGTTCTGTGAAGTGCGGCTGAGCAAGGCATACAGCGTTTTGGGCACGTCTCGCTCTGCCCAAGGCATTTCTGCTTCGATTGCCTTTAGATCGGCCAGAGTTGCAAAAGCCATGTTCTTTCCTCCCTATGCGCGGATGGGCCACGTCATTTGTCGCACCCCATTGATGGCGGCTTTGCGCGTCTTGCGCAAGCGCTAGGACGATAGATACGCAGCGTTACCAAAATGTTGACCCAGGGTCAGAGTGCGTTAACCCCATCGGTAAATTGCAGCCGCGCGAGGCGCGCATAAAGCCCTTCTTGCGCCATAAGGCTGTCATGGGTGCCGGTGGTGAGGATCTTGCCCTCTTCCATCACCACGATCCGATCTGCTTGTTTCACCGTTGCCAAGCGATGCGCTACAATCAGCGTGGTTCGGTTTTTCGACAGATCCGCAACGGCCTCTTGCACAGCGCGCTCGCTTTCTGCGTCAAGGGCAGAGGTGGCCTCATCCAGCAGCAAAATGGGCGCATCGCGCAGGATCGCGCGGGCAATGGCAATCCGTTGTTTCTGCCCACCCGAAAGCATCACGCCGCGCTCACCCAATTGGCTGTCATAGCCATCTGGCAGAGCGGTAATAAAGTCATGCGCAGCGGCGGCTTTTGCGGCGGCTTCGACCTCGGCATCGCTCGCAGAGAGGCGGCCAAAACGGATATTGTCGCGGGCAGAGCTGGCGAAGATCACCGGATCTTGCGGCACCAAAGCGATCTCGGCGCGGAAATCCTCGCGCGTCAGCTCAGCAATATCATGCCCGTCGATCAAAACACGCCCGCTTTGCGGGTCATAAAACCGCTGCAAAATCTGGAAAATCGTGGTCTTGCCCGCGCCAGAGGGGCCAACAAAAGCAACGGTTTCTCCAGGCTTAATCTGCAACGTAATGCCATCAAGCGCAGGATCTTTGGGGCGTGAAGGATAGCGAAAGGTGACATCCTCCAAGGCGATTTCGCCGTTAACCGGGCGGGTCAGAGTATGTGGTTCATCAGGATCTTGTACATCATCCCGCGCATTCAACAGCTCGATCAAACGCTCAGTGGCTCCGGCCGCACGCTGTAGCTCGCCCCAGATCTCCGAAAGCGCAGCAACCGCACCCGCCACCATGATCGCGTAAATCACGAATTGCACCAGGACACCGGCGGTTAACACCCCTTCGCGCACGTCCCTGGCCCCAATCCAGAGCACGCCCACAACGCCGGTGAAGACAAGGAAGATCACAATCACTGTCATCAGGGCGCGCGTAGCAATCCGCCTTTTCGCCACATCAAAGCTAAGCTCGGTCACATCCGCAAATTGCTTTCGGCTTGCGCTCTCATGGGTAAAAGCCTGCACGGTTTGCACGCTCAGCAGCGCCTCAGACGCATTCCCAGACGAGGCTGCGATCCAATCTTGGTTTTCGCGGCTGAGCTTGCGCAAGCGACGCCCAAGCACCAAGATCGGCACCACCACAGCAGGCACGATCAGCAGAACCAGCCCGGTAAGCTTGGCAGAGGTAAACAGCATGAAAACGATGCCACCAAGAAAGAGCAGCACGTTGCGCATCGCGATTGAGGCCGATGAGCCAATCACCGATTGGATCAATGTGGTGTCCGTTGTGATCCGGCTCAGCACCTCGCCGGTCATGATGTTTTCGTAAAAGCTGGGGCTCAGGCCAATCACGCGATCAAAGACGGCTTTGCGGATATCGGCCACCACCCGCTCTCCCAGGCGCGTCACCAACCAAAAGCGCAAGCCCGTTCCAACAGCGAGCAGCGCGGCAATGCCCAAAGCGGCCATGAAATAGGCGTTCAGGATCGCGGTTTCTTCGACATTGAAATTATCGACAACCCGGCGCACGGCGAGCGGCAGGGTCAGCGATAAGATTGCGGTTAGGACCAGCGCGCTTATCGCCGCAATCATCCAGTTTGAATAAGGGCGCATGAAGGGCCAGAGCGCGGCCAAGACACGCAGCTCTTTTGATTTTTCACGCTCTTCGCTCTTTTCCATCGGCTCCCCCGCTGCGCCTGTTCGGACGGGCTCTACTAGCCGGGGCGATATGCAGAGGTCAAGCGGTGCTGCGGGGGCTTAAGACGGGGAAAACAGTGACAATGCGATTTTCACGAGCCCGCCATAATGGAAAATCGCCAATAAAATGGCAGTGCCCAACAGAACGAAATTCTCAAGCTTCGCCCAGCCCCGAAGCTGGCGCGGGGCGGCTAGGCGCCCTTGGGTGGAGATATCGCGCGTTTCCATTCAGCCATTCGCAAGAGAGATTAACAGTCGCTGAAGATCCACCATGCGCAGATGGCGAAATCATGGCAACGCTATGCCCTTCTTAAGGAAATGGCAACGAATTCCTCAAATCCCCCCACCGGGGTTAAGCATCATGGCCCGGATTTGCCCTAGCAAGTTTGCGCATCAAGCCCGGCCAGACCAGGTTATCGCCAAGGCCCGGAACGAAGGCCGGTGCAGATTGCTGACCGACAATGTTGGCCATTTCGACGGGCTCCTCAAGCAACTGGCTTTCATCGCCAACCGCCTGCGCCAAAATCTGGGTCTTGCAAGCATTTTCAAGCAAATACATGCGCAGGAACGCAATGGCGCAGTTCGGGCCAACCGTCAGCGTGCCGTGGTTCTTGAGCATCAAAAGGTTTTTTTCGCCAAGATCATTCACGATCCGCGCACGTTCATCAAGTTCAAGCGCGATGCCTTCATAATCGTGATAGGCAACATCGTTAATAACCTGCATCGCGAACTGAGTATAGCGGCGCAGCCCCCCTTTTTGGACCGAGACCGCAACACCGTAAGGCGTGTGCACATGGATCACACAGCCCGCATCCGCGCGCGCGGTATGCACTGCGGAATGAATGGTAAAGCCTGCCGGATTGACGAAATAGGGCGTCTCTTGGCATATTTTCCCGTTCACATCGATCTTTACAAGCGAGGATGCGGTGACTTCATCAAACATGACGCCAAAGGGGTTGATGAGGAAGCGCTCTTGCATCTCACCATCCTCGCCAGGCTCATCCGGCAAGCGCGCGGATATATGGGTAAAGACCAGATCGGTCCAACCGTGCAGTGCGCATAATCGGTAGGTTGCCGCCAAATCGACGCGCATCTGCCATTCTGTGTCTGATACCTTGCCTTTCAAACTCTCAAGCAAGGCCGGGTCGGGGATATCAAAGCCGGGGGTAATTGGTGCGTCGCCGTCATTGGCCATGGTGTTTCCTTTCGCGGTATTCGAGAGAGCAGAGGTACCTTTCGACCCTACCCGAAACCGTTAAGAAAAGCGCCCCCTTGATCGGAACATCCGGCCCCTATTTTTGCAAGGATTTCAGGACTTGGTCCAGTTTTCGCCCCTGTTCTGACTTTGCGCGGGGCGCGTCCTTCACCAGATCGTAATAGGCTTCGGGATCATATTGCTGCACATTGAGCCGCAAATCGGTCGCTGTCAGGTTGCCCATAGCCTGCAGCACAGTGTAGGCGGCGATGTAGCTTTGCGCCTCGGCGGTGATGCGGCTTGCGCGAGCCTCAAGCAGAGCTTGCTCAGCGTTCAGCACATCCAAAGTTGTGCGTGCGCCCAGTGTCGCCTCTTCGCGCACACCTTCAAAAGCCACACGCGCAGCCCGGATCCGCTCTTGAGTCGCCCTCAATTGCGCTTGGGCCACTTGCAGCTGCGCATAGGCATTGCCGACGTTCTGGCGAATGAGATGGCGCACGCGGTGCAAATTCCCCCGTAGCGCATCCCGTTGCGCGATCGCCGAGCGCGTCGCAGAAGGCAAAGCCCCACCCCGATAGATCGGCCCTGACATCTCAAGCTTTAGCTCAGCGAAATCGGTGTTGGTTGGGTTCCCGATCCCATCTTGCTTGGACAAGGTGCCCTCAAGCTGCACCTGCGGCGCGAAGGCGCGTTCAGCGCGTTGGATGACCAGCTCTGCTGCGGCGACTTGGTGTTGCACCTGCTTTAGATCCGGGTGATTGCGCACCGCGCGATCCTTGGCTTTGACCACAGAGGGCTCAATCCGAGGCAAGCCGCGCGGCGCTGCGAGCGCGCCCGGACGGTGCCCAACCACATTTGCATAAGCCTCTTGCGCTTGCACCAAAGCGCCTTGCGCATCCGCCAAACCGCTTTTCGCCTCTGCCAGTCGCGCCTGCGCTTGGGCAACATCCGTGCGCGTGACCTCTCCCACCTCGCGGCGATCCTCTGCGGCGCGCAGCTCTTGCGTGATCAAGCGCAGGTTGCTTCGGCGCAGGGCCACATTCTCCATCTCGCGGCGCACGTTGAAATAGGCTTGCACCGCCGCGATAAAGACCTGCTGTTCGATAGACAAAAGCTGTTGCCGCGTCGCAAGCACAGTCTCTTTCGCCGCATCAATGCCGAGCCCGGAGCGCCCCCCATCCCACAGCAGCAACGTGGCGCGCAGGTTCAAGGCCACATCAATGTCTGAGCTCGAGTTACGCAGAGTTTGTGCACTATTGGCATAATCCCCCGCAATGCTCGCAGACCAGTTCACCACGGGGCGCAAAGCCGACACAGCCACAGCCACATCTTCATCCGCCGCCCGCAACAGCGCGCGATTCTGCTCAAGCAGCCCGCTATGTGTGTAAGCCCCGACCAAAGCATCGCGTAACGTCTCAGACTGCGCCGACGTAAACTGCACCGCCAGAGCGGTGGAAATCGCTGCAAATTTCAGTATAGCTCTCATCATAGTGGCTCCCGATGCCTAAATGTTAAGCAGCCCATGCCGCTGGCTGTGTCGCTTATAGCGCAAAAGCGGGTGCTTGGGCGAATCCCGGCAGCACTGGTGCTGAGGCATTGAACACACTGCGCCACACGATTCGCCCCCCGAGCTTTGTCCCAATCCGAACATCGCCGAGCGCACCAGACATGAACAGAGCCGCAATGCGCCCGCCCTCTTTGAGCTGATCTGCCAAAGCCTCGGGGAAATATTCGATGCCGCCCTGTAAAATGATCGCATCAAACGGCGCATGCTCTGCGGCCCCCTCAACCATATCACGTATTTCAATGGTGGCATTGTCAACATTTTGCGCAGGCAGGGCCTCTTGTGCTTCCCGCGCAAGGTCGGCATCTTCCTCAACCGCCACAACCGCTTGCGCCATATGGGCAATGATCGCGGTCGAATAGCCATAGCCAGGACCGATATCAAGCACGAGATCACTGGGGGAAATATTTAACGCATCCAGCATCTTAGCAAGCGTGCGCGGCTCCAGCATCACACGATCCCGCCCGACAGCGAGGTTTTCCCCAACATAAGCTGCCTCCACGCGATCAGGAGGCACAAAGAGCTCACGCGGAATGCTGAGCATTGCATCAATAATATGGAACTTGGTGACATCCGAAGGCCGGATCTGCGTGTCAACCATCATCGTCCGGCGCGCTGTGAAATCAGTCATGTATCTAAACCCTGCAGTTCTAGCCTGGTGCAAGAGTTCCATTGTCACATTTATCGAGATAGAGCAACGTAAAGGCGCATCTCGCATGAGCGTTTTCATGATTTGTGATATGACCAAACCACCCCGCTGACATGGATTGATCAAAATCGTCCGCTGTGCAGGCGCTGGAGACGGCAGGCAGAACAGGTGGTTATCATGCTCTCATCCGCGGGTTGGACATCCATAGCCTACCATCCAAGTTTTTTGCTCTCCGGCAAACCCGGGGAGGTTCATAGGGCCTGACCTAAGCAGGATTTCCCAAAAGTGGACACCGGTTTTGGGATAAAAATCCTGCAAAATCAAAGGACACTAAGCAGGTATTTGTGGGGGAAGCAACGAATACCTGCTTAGTTCGATGCAGAAGACGCCTCTCTCTACAAACGGATGTGTTTCCCTGGAAGGTCCGCTCGGCACCACCCCAAGCCAAGCCATCGCCGGCGCAGATCTTAAAAGCGGGTGATGTCGCCCATTTTCACAACCACGCCCGCCGCGATGGCTGTATTCACGCCGCGCAGCATTGGGAGGGCATCAATCACGCGAGAAAAGCGCAGTTCTGCCAACCATGGGCGGTAGCACTTGGCCCAGTAACGCCCATCCTCGTATCTCACCTCTTGTTCTTCATCAGGCGTCCCGACAGCCCGTCTTCAAACGATCACCAGCTTTGCAAGCGATCAACGCAAGCGAAACAACGCCGCACTCAAAGCCATGCTTGGTTAGCCGGAAAACGGAATCAGCGGAACGCACGATAATCCCAAAACCCGGGTCTACGCTCCAGCCATAGCCCACGACCGCCACCGCAATCGCATCTTTGCCGGCGCTCTGCCAAACGTAAGCGACGTTTTTCATTCACATTTTCCCCTCAAACTGCTGCGCGCTCGTCAAAAAGCCACAGTTGCGAAACACAAAACGCAAAACGCTCATCTGGCCTATTTCCACCAAACTCCCCCAGCTCCCTCTTGCAGGCTCGATCAGCTTAGGCTATGCGGTCAAAATGTTCACCAAAAGGCGAGTTGGCGGAGTGGTGACGCAGCGGATTGCAAATCCGTGTACACCGGTTCGATTCCGGTACTCGCCTCCATTTATTTTCAAGCACTTAACGCAAAAGGCCCGCTACGCGGGCGGACCATTTTACATGTCATTTTACAATTGATGTTCTTTTTGCGTTCACTTCGCCGCCGCTAACGCGGCCAAAACCTCATCTGTTTCTTCCGGCGAAACCTTCGCGTAGCGCTCGATCATCAGGGCCGCTGTGCGGATCGACCAACCCATACAAGCGGCAATCTGAGCCAACGATAGCCCAGCGCGCAGCAGACGTGTTGCAGCAGTCCCTCTGGCGTCGTTGAGGCGCAAGGCATACCCTACCTTGTCGGGACTTAGCCCTGCCTTGTCACGCCATTGTCTAAGCCCCTCAGAGGCTCTGTGCTCTGTCAAAGCCTGCCCAGAGGCGTTTGTCAGGATCAACAAGCGGTCCTGCGGTGTTGCGTCGATCACCATCGCCATCTTGTCCGTGACCGGGATGTAGGCAGGTACACCGCGTTTGTTGGTTCGTATGCGAATCCGCCTCCCAGACGGCGTTTGCTCGATTTGATTGCGACTCAACCGGATCAAATCACCCACTCGCAACCCGGTTTCGGTCGCTGCGATCAGCAACCGCGCCACCCAATCAGGGCAAATCTCAACGATCTTGGCGATCTCAGAGGGTGCCCAAACAATATCCGCGCGGTCTACCTCATATAGCTTTTCAAAGCCTTGGCACGCATTGGATACGAGATACCCGTTATCCGCCGCCCAATTGAGAAACAGGGTCACAACCGTGCCGCAATAGTCGTACTGCTTCGGACTATGCATCCAAGCTTCGCGCCATTTGTTCAAATCGCGTTTTGATGCAGGGACTTCCCACATGGAAATGTCATCAGGTCCGAACTCTTCGACGAAACGATTGAGCCATCTGCGATAATCCGCCTGGGTGCGCGGCTTCTTTTTTTTGAAAGTGACGCTTGCCAGGTATTCCGCAGCGATCTCTGCATTTGTATGCAAGACCGATTTTGGCTTCACACTCTCAAGAGCCGTTGAGTATGCGCTGTAGAACTCCGCCGACCGTGGGCACCGCTCAGAAGAAGACCAAAAACCAGCGCCCTTGTAGCCCCTCAATCGGAAGTAGTATTTTTGAGTTCCGTCCGCTAGGCGAGCTCTTGTGCGATGAACACCATCTGGCAATCCATTATCTCTTGGCATCTCTTCTCATCCTACTACGGTCCAAAGCACTGGTCGGCTCAGATTGGTTTGCCACAAGCCCTTGAATGGCGTTTAGCTGGTGGCGAACTGCGACTGGATCATAACAGTCTTTGCGACCAGGCAACGGATTGATTCCGGCAGTTTTGCAGAATTTCCTAAAGGCAGAAGTCGTTCCGTCAAAACGCAATGCTATCGCGAGCTCCGCCCCAGTCATCATGGTAACAGGGGCGCGAATTGCGTCGGGGGTAGGCGTGTGTCGCAACGACAAAGCCTCTGCAACACACCGACCACTTATTGCTTCTCGTACAAAGGACGACATCTATGCAGCCTCCTGAGTTTCACGTTCTAAGCTCTCATGGAAAAACGTTCCTTTCAATCGGTAGTGATTGACCTTGTCACCACCCGGCATGACGGCCCAAGCTGAGTTTTTACCGCTTTGGGGTATTAGGTATCCTTGCTTCTTGAGTGCGCTTGCCATCGTCTTAGCAGTGACATTCCCCCCGCCCAGCGCCATGATTTGTTCGGCTGGCAGAAAGTAGACTCGCTCGGCATCATCACGATCACCATTTTCTGAAATGTAGTTATCCGGTCCGTCTGGGTAGCCAAACAATCCAATGACCTCGCGATGCACCGTGTCTTGAAAGTACCCGATTTCCCGAACATCTAACCCAATGCGGCGCAAGACAGCCTCCCGCAGATTTAACAATGCGGATTCGACTGGATCAATGTCACGGGCCATGCGTTCGTAAGAGCGCTCTAGGACGCGCAAAACGACATCTTTGATCGGATAGCCTTGGTCGATCAACCCAGCCTCCTGGGCGAGCTCGCCCGCAACCAGGAGGACAGCGGCGGCCCCGGCTACCCGGCGTTTCTGTGGGGCTTTGTGATCGGCGCTCAAATTGAGTTCCGCCTCATTGACCCGTTCCCGCAGGCGCTCGACGTCTTTGGGGTAACCTTGGTCGATCAAGTGTTGGATGAAAACGGGTGCAGCCCAACCGTAATTGCACTGAATCGCTTCAATCTCAGCAACAGTTTCATCATCAAGTTCTTCCGCGTCATCAACCGAAACCTCCCAGATTCTTGCAACGGCCCCTGCCGCCGGATTGCGTCCATCACGTTTGACTTTGTCGGCAAACCCAACTTCTTCTGAGATCGTAATCCCGGTTGACCACTGGCGAACCTTCTTTTCCTCAGCGGAAGGCGTGAGACGGCGTTTGCCAGTACCTTCGGCAAGATTGAAGACAGCGGTCTGGTACTGTGTTCCGGTCATCGAACTTTGCCCGCCTTCGTCAATCGCCAGGAGATTCCCGTTGGCTTTGACGGCAATCGCTTCAATCGCACCAGGAGTGACATTGAACTTGACCAAGGCTGCGCCCTTGTAGGCGTTGCCCCAGATCGAAGCCCCAAGGCGCTGCGCAGTGGTTTTGCCTCGTGATGTGGTTCCAGCAAAATTGATCAGCAATGAAGTTGCCGAACCCATCAGATTGACCAACGGACCCGCCAAACCACTCAGCAGCCCAACGCACAGAAAATCTCCGTTGGGACACTCAAGTGCAGCTTGCGCGGCGCGGCACCAGGCCTCAAGACTGCCAGCTTTGCCACAGTCATCAAACCGGCTTGCCTCTGACAGACGGTACAGGTTGTCGCTTGCTCCGAAAACCTCACCCGTTGGGGCAACAAAGACCGGGCCATGCCATCCTGGGTGACTAACGGTCACCACATCGTTTTCAGGCTGTATGAGCGACAGCAACTCTGCGACTTTGCCGACCGCGTAGCGGTCTGCGGACACCCACAAACCCTTTCCCGCCAGATTTGAAACGACCTTTCGTGCATCGGACACGAGATCGGCAATCGACACGTTTGCTTCAACGATGTCCTTTGATACGCGGTTGGCTGCGAAACGGATCAACAGCCCAGTGTTCTCGCCTGTTTCGTCGTAGGTTCGCCCCATCACTTCAAAAGGGTCACAGATCGGGATCAACGATGTGCTTTTCGTCGTGACCTTGACCCAGCAAACACGCCTTTTCTTTAACGTGAACCCGTCCGAAAAGTCGCTTTCTTTGATCATTTTCGAACAAGACTTGCGGATCGAAACTGCCGTTACTTTGGAGTTCATTGCGCACCCCCTTTCGGGCTCACGGCCCCGCATTCGTCATCATCTTCGTCTGGGTCCCATCTCAGGTAGCGGTCGTGATCAGGGAACTTTCCATCGTCGCGGCTATACAATCCTGGATCACAAAGCACCTCACTTAGAGCCGTGTATCCGTTTGGCAGATCAATCTCTACGCCCAGCGCAACTATGCGATCAAGAGCCCCAAACTCCGCGCAAGACGCATGGTGGCAGTGGACTGCAAAACTTTCCGTTCTGTCCCCATCCCTTATCCAAACAGCCTGATTGTCGTCTGGCACACTGTGATTTTCATCCATTGGGCAAAGGATGCGTGCTTCACCCGTTCCAGATGGAAGCTTACCAAAATCCCAATCCATGAACTCGAAGAAGGTCGAGACTTTAAAGTAAGCCCCCCAATCGCGCCGCCAATCGACCAGATCAAAGCCGTCTGGCAAAACAGGACGTTTTCCTGAGAATGCTACGACTTCCCCATCCTTGTTGGGGACGCGCCGCTGACGCGTTTGCATCGCATCTGGGTCGAATGGCATCTCTTCGACATGCAATGCGCGTCCAGCAAAAATCGCACAAAACCAGTCCTTCGCACCTGGCTTATGACGCGGCGTGTAAAACAGACGGTTCACGTCTCCCCCGGACTCGTCAACATCAATCCCCAAAGCCGCCCTGGCGAAAGTTGCCAGGCGAAACCGCCACTCTGCGCATCGCTGGCGATGATTTAACTTGTCTCCAAGCACCAATTCAAAGGGTACTGCCAGAGGGAAAAGAATGCGGTATTTGTTGATTGCCCGTCCGTCTACCCGCTTTCCATGGGAGTGGGTCGTGTAGAGAATTGCGAACAACCCAAGCGCCTCAAGCCGGTTGATTATCACTGTGAGCTCTGGCCCGTCGTCGATGTCCAACCCCGCAACCGTGACAGCCTCTATGTCGTGAATTGTTCGCCCACGTTGGGAGTAGATTGCTCCCCCGTATTGGCACGTTGGATTGCCTTCTAGGACTCGAGCGCGAGCAAAAACCACACTGTGTCCGTCTTTGTCGCGTTTAATCTCGTGCGGTGAGAGTTTTGTATCAATCAGATGTGCAAGGGTGGGCGACCAATGCAACCAACTGTTGCGTTGTTGTTTGGCGGTAAAACCGACCAAAGCATCAATGGTTTGATTAAGAACGGCCTGCGCTTCTTGGCTATCAAGATCGCCTTAAACTACAGCATCGTTCCAGGTTTCGAATTCGTTAGATTCATTGGATTGCAAAGACATAGTATGCCTCCTTCTCATGAGAGCGGGAGACACACTGAATCAATCAGAGGGCGCGCCCGCAGTTTACAAATTGGAAAGCCATGTTGGCTCCTTGGTTGCGCCCCGCTCGCGGTTCAGGGGGCTCGTTGGATTATTGCGAGACCGAGACAAACGGCACTTGAGGTTCGCGGCATGTTTCGCTGTGATGAGCAGCAAGATGCGGCGTAACACCAAGAGGACGTGTGCCTAGGGCGGAGTGATCCACGGCAACTTACCTAACCTCCCGGCGCGCAAATGTCAATATTTTTGTTTATTTTCAAATACTTGAGATGTGACAATTTACTCAAATGAATGGCGTGCCGAAAGTTCCTGCAATCTATTGAAGGGCTTACCGCCGCGAGATGTGACAATTTGAATTTTGAGGGTCTCAAAAAAGTTGATTTCATTGTCGAAGGAACAGGCCAAAAGCCAACAATGCCAACTTTTTGAATGTTGGTGTTGGCCTCGCGGGAGGCCACTGTAAGGCTCCTTTGGAGCAGACTACCCGGCCCCTTGGGACCCTCGAGGTTGCGTTGCAAGCCGTGGGCAAATGGGAGCGGCTTCGCTTACAGACCCGTAACTTCCGGCACAACCTGACTACATATGACCCTATTTTCTTGAATCGTTGCCCATCTGCCCAAACGCACAGCCGCCACGCCAACCTAACAGACCGGCGACCACCCGCTGACGCGGGCTATGAAGCGTTCGCGCGCGCAGCGGGAAGATAACGATAGAGCGTCGCCTCTGAGCAACCAATGCGTTTGGCCACCTGCCGCACTGAGATTTCCGGGTCTTTGAGCATTGCCTTTGCTGCTGCGATGTCTTCGTCAGAAACTGACCTGGGCCTTCCCCCTATCCGTCCGCGTGAGCGGGCCGCTTCAAGCCCAGCGCGCGTCCGTTCTTTGATGATGGACCGCTCAAACTCTGCAAGCCCGCCAAAAATCGTAAAGACAAGCCTTCCGCCTGGGCTATTGGTGTCGATTGTCTCAGTCAAAGACTGGAAACCTATCCCGCGCCCTTCGAGCCCTTCAACGGTTTCGATTAGCTGCTTGAGCGATCTTGCAAGTCTATCAAGCTTCCACACAACAATCGTGTCTCCGGTGCGTGCGTAGTCGATTGCAGATTGAAGTTCTGGCCTATCCCGCTTCGCGCCGCTCGCCTTCTCAACAAAAATTTTCTCGCAACCTGCTTTCTTCAAAGCTTTCACTTGAAGCTCAGGGTCTTGGTCCTGTGTCGAAACTCGGGCGTATCCAATCAGCATGGCGAATCCTCTCATAACTCATCACCATGGTGACTTATGAGAGATAATATTACAAGAGACAGTTTTGAGAGATTTCTTGAGGAAAATGCAGCTTCACAAACTTTGGTTCACACGCCCCTCAAAAACGATCATTTTGGAGAGACATTAAAGACCATCAGCAAAGCGTGTTGAGATCACCAGCGGCCCTTTACAGACGGGCCTGATAAGCTAACTGCGACCTGTTTCCGGTTGTTGTCTAGAATCCCAATTTGCCGACGAATTGGCTTGGGGTGTTTGGTGAACCACTGCGCGCAGATAGACGCTAGGTCCCCGTAGACCGGAATTTCCCAAAATTGCTTAAGACGCTCTTCGATAAGATCGTCAACGTGAGCAAGGAAGAAGTCGCCACGAGTTTTTAGCTCATTGATGTCTTGCACCATATCACTGGCGCGCTTCTGAAACATCAGAGGTGGCATGTGGGTATCTGGGCCAAGCAGTGCCGGAAATGCAGGAGCCATGAAATCTAGCACCCATCCTTTAGCTTCCACCCAGCAATGAAAATTTTCTCGCGCGCCCGTTACACCATGCTCTGTCAACTCTCCGAAACACAAAACCTCATTTTCGCCGCCGACATAATAGGCCGCAAGGCCGCAACGAACTACTGGCTCTACGCGGTAGTGCTCCTGGAGGATGTGTGCACCAAACACGCTAAACAACATGCAGGAATATGCGGGATCGTTGCCTTCTTGGCGAGCGATTGTCGAAATTATTCGATGTATGCGTTCGTAATCTCTGAGCTTTACAAGCATAATTCTTTCCTGAGCGCGCTTTGCGGACTTGCACCTTAAGCGAAACGCCGATGCGAGCAAACCAGAGTTGAGCCGTGTTTTGCTATGGGATCAACTTGCTTGGCTAGCACCAGCCAGCGCGATCAAATGGAGACAAGCTTGTGATCCTGTTTGGCATTTGGTTCAAAAATGGGCGTGAACTGTTGTGCAAACTGGCGCGCCGCCGCGCGGGCCAGATCAACTTCAGTTTTGTTCATGTTCTCAACAAAGGCCTGGGCTGCAAAAGTGCACCAGGAAAGCTGCGGGAAACTCGTATCTTTTGTCGTGACTTGGACAGTAATGTTCGTGACCACTTCGCGCTGTGTCGTTTCGCTACCAGCAGAGACCGCACCTATGACCGCGCCCACGCCTCCTGCGACCAATCCTCCTACCGCTGCTCGACCAATCGTCCCCGTCTTGCGAGTTTGGGCAACCGAAAAACCGTCTTCCAGAATTTCAATGGCTTCAAAATCCGAAAATGGTATTTCCTTTGCCTGCCCAGCCGCATTCGCCACTAACGTGGCTTGCTTCGCATCGTCGATCAACAGAACTAGGGAGTCCCCCATCACGACAGGCTTTCCCCTGTACTCGGGAAAAGCTGCCAGCGCCCTATCCATGAGGTGTTCCGCATTTTGTTGAACTTGCCTCTGCTGTTTCGCCTGTGCCCTAAAGACGACGACGAAAACCGCCACGATAATACCAAACACTAAAAAGGCGATTGCTGATACTGACATCGAATGGGCCTTCCACGTTCTCGTAAGAGGTATGTCAACATGGCTCTTGGCTTCGAAATTCAGGCGTGAAAGCCTTTAATAAGCCGAAAGACTACATATCGTTACCTCCGCGCTACAATACGTACGTGGCGTATGTGTGTCCACTCGGAACAAAAAGTTCCTATGGAAGTCCTCGCAAAAAAACTCAAAGAAAAGGCTGCTCAACTGGGCATCTCCAATGCCGCCGTTGCCAGGAGGATGGAGCTAGATGAACGCCGCTATGCCCACTACGTATCGGGGCGTCGCAGCCCTGATTTAGCAATGTTGGTCAAGATTGCAGAAACCTTGGGAACCACCCCCAATGAACTCCTTGGGATCGAAGAGCATCACACTGAGAATCCAGCAGTCAACGATTTGCTCAACAGGCTTCTGAGGGCAGCACGCCGTATGTCCCAGGAAGAACTCGAACTATGTGTGGTGCAAGCAGAAGCGATAGCAAGGCACGAACGCCGCTGAACATGGCAGTCCCTGTGGCCTCAATGAAACTCACCACAAGACCGCCGAAAGCCCTGTTGGTAGCTAAAATTGATTGTGTCACCTGTGTGGACTTCAAAGTAGTTTAGTCAGGAAACCCCGAGTTTTCAGCGATAGAGGGCACCATGGACTCATTAAAGAAGGCCTTGTTTCACGAATATGGAGGTTTTGCTGATAAACGGATCAAAGACCTTAGTAAGAGTGATACATTTATAGCTGACGGTAGAAAGCCTACTGATTTCGGGGCAGACAAGCGCTTGTTTTCCACTTTCTGTTCGATCTTTGTGCTCGTGCAAAGCGAAGAAAGGGTTCAGGTAGAACTGAGGGGTAATGTCCCGTTGAGCGAACGAGTCAGACAACGTTTTGCAGAACTCAATTGGGATCTAGACGATAAAAACGCTGTATTTTCAGTCGGACCAGGCGACTTAGTGCGGATGCGGAATTTGGCTAAAGCGATTAAGGGTATCGTCGCGAAAGGAAAACGGTACCCAGAGAAAAGCTATAAGTTTGTGTGCCCTAGAACCGCTGAATCCCTTATACGCTTAGCCGATACGCTGGACCGCGCTTGGTCAACTGAGTGAAAGCCGATTTAGTAACCTTACAGGCAACCCCGTTTAGCTGCGCCTACTCCAGCCAGCAAACTGCGCCAACCGGACAAAAAGAAATTCGACACCACCTCTTGTATCACAAGCTCGCGATCCCCACTTATATGGTATGGGTGCCAATCGGGGCATCTCAGTTATGTGTTTAAACTGTCAAGGCAAATTGCCGGGTCAGTGCAGATTGCTTGTTCCATGGCGGAACTCCTCTTTGCAAGATCGCAGCGCGATTTGTTGACGGTTCGGCAATACCAGATTGCCAGCTTTACGACAGTATACACAATCACGTCGAAGACGAACGCACATCGCAGAACGGCGGGGGCGGAGATGACAAGGGTAAGTGCGTTGACCCGATGTTCCGTCCCCACTCGCGGGGCCTATGACAGACGAATTTTCATTCTCGAATTCTGATCTTAAACACTACCCACATTTTGACGCGCCGCTTTCTCTGAAAGAAATTGAGCGCCTTGTGACAGACAAAAAGCGCGTTGCGTCAAATTCGTTCTACCCGTTTTTCCTTTACCACGAAGAATGGCAGCCGTACCGCTCCGCCGCTGACGCGGCGAAACCGGAAAAGAAGTCACGCCCCATCCGGTACGGGGCACGGCGCGACGCATACATCTTCGCTCACTACAGACGGAAACTTGCGGTTCGTTACGAACAACGCCTTGCCGAACTGGGCATATCGAACTGCCCCATTGCGTACCGACAAATACCCAAACCCGGATCGAATGGCGGAAAGTGTAACATAGATTTCGCAAAGGACGCATTTGACGAAGTTGACCGCTTGGGCGACTGCGTGGCGGTTGCGTTGGACATCAAGGGCTACTTTGAGAACCTTTGTCACAAGCGTATCAAGCGCATCTGGTGCGATCTCTTAGGTGTCGATGAGCTACCTCCGGATCACTATGCCGTCTTTAAAAACATAACCAGATATAGGTTCGTTGATCAGAAAGAAGTCTACCGACGGCTCGGCTATATTGGCCCCGTAAAACGCGGAAATTTCATAGTCGAAGGTTACACACGACCATACCGAGAAATGGACAAACAAATCTGCTCAAACGAGGATTTCAGAGCAAAAATTTGCGGCGTTGGGGGGCAGTACCAAAGCCTCGTACAGCGAAATGAGTTGCCGCACGGCGTTCCACAGGGCGCGCCGATTTCCGACTTGATCGCAAATTTCTATCTCATGGAATTTGACGCCAAGTTACATAACTACGCGCGTCAGCGCGGTGGCGTATACATGCGATATTCTGACGATATTCTTTTGATCGTTCCAGGCGGCCCGGCGGAGGCCGCAGACGCGACCGCTTTTGCGACCGATGAAATCAAAAACCATGGTGACGCCCTGTTGATCAAAGAAGCGAAGACTTGCGTGGTGCGTTTTGGGCGCGCAGGGGACAGCCTGAACTTTGAGCACCTGACCGGACCCCAAGGGAAAAACGGCCTTGAGTACCTCGGGTTCCGATATGATGGACGGAAGGTCTATGTGCGAGACAGCACGATGTCGCGCCTTTATCGAAAGGTGACCATTGCCGCGAAGCGCGACGGCACAAGGCATGTGCTGGATAATCCCGGCACCTCACCAGCGGCGCTGATTGGCAACTTCAACTATTCTCTGTTTAGCCAGAGATTTAGCCGTGTCAAAAAGGGATTATTGACGGACGATTATAAGAGCTGGACGTTTTACACGTATCTCAAGCGCGCATCCCAAACCTTTGGCAAGAAAGGTGACAACATCTTGCCACAGGCTCGAAATTTCAAGAGCATCATGCGGTCAAGGATTGAGAAGGCAATAATACGCGCTCACGCACGGCAAAATCCAAAATCCGCAGCAGACACCTTTAAAGGTATCGAAGTCCCGCCACCCAGTGTGCAGGCTTAAGAGCATGCGCCACTTTACATGAACCAGGCAACCTATTGTTATTGCGTGGGTTCCGGGCGGGTCATTTTACAATTTTTTCGAACGAAAACAGCACAATAAGTAGGATTGCAAATCCGTGTACACCGGTTCGATTCCGGTACTCGCCTCCAAGTGCTTTTAAGTCAGCGACTTAGCTTCATGGCTATCAAGTGGGACACAACGGTGGAACACAAACCATGAAGTTGTCAGCCTACCTAAGCCCTTCCAGACACGGTATATACTACTTTCGTTGGCCTCTGCCCCATTCCGGGCTTGAGAAACGCAGCACTGTTAAGATTTCATTAAGAACAAGATGCCCACATCAAGCGGCGGACTTGGCGCGATACTTGGCCGCACATGGAAGAATAGTAAGGGATAGCAACACTTTGGCTGGACTTCGGCAAAGCGAGATACGCGAAAAGGTGACGGTTTACTTTAAGGCCCAACTTGACCAGTACCTTGACTGGCTGGACCGTCGCGGGCTGTCAAAAAACGCCTTGGCCGATGCACGCGAAGAAATGTTGGACCATGAGTGCGGCGTCGATCTCGAAAGCCTCGATACGGCATATTTGCCTATCGACCGCTTCAAACGGGTCATGGACGTTTCAGACGAACAATGGGACGCAAGCCAGCCCCGGATTACGTTGGAACTGCGCAAAGGTCGTGCAGCCATGCTTAGAAGCGTACTGGAAGCCGCTGAGAACCAAGGTAGCTATTCTTTTGGCACTGCCCCGCCAGCGGCCATCACAGCGCCTCCTGCGCCCGCTCTGGATGCATCATCACCGCTAGGTGTGGCGGTAGAGGAATTTACCGCAGACCAAGCCCGCCGCCTACCAGACAAGACCGTCAAGCAGAACCGGGCTTATCTCGGCATTCTTCTGGAATATTTCGGCCCTGAGCGGCTATTGGGGTCGATCACCAAGCAAGACGCGAACAAGGTCAAACAAGTGCTGCATGACTTGCCATCGAACCGGAAGGTCAAGACAGCCCTGAAAGGCTTGCCTTTAATGGAGGCGATCAAGGTTCCGGATCAGGCGAAAATTGCAGACAAGACCATTGATAGCCACATCCAGATATTCGCATCGTTCTTTCATTGGGCCGAAACTGAAGTGGTCCTACTTTTTGGGACAGCTCAGCGGCGTAGCTAAGATGTATCCATTTGTTTATCATGCCGCTATTTTTTCCCTTTCACCAGCAAAAAATGCTTGGTCTGGGGTTCGTTTTTCGAGGGCTGTGTGGGGGCGTTCGGTGTTGTAGAAGCTGATCCATTCCGTGATGATCCGTTTTGCTTCAAAGCCGTTCGTGATTTCGTGCAGATAGACGGCCTCTTGCTTCAGGGACCGCCGCTCGGCCATTGTTCTTGAACCAATGGCGAACAATGCCTCGCCGTTCGGTGAAGATATTATCGAGGTAGCGGCCCCGTCCGTCCATCGAGATTTTTATCTCGGCCTCGGTTAGCCCCTTGATCCAATCCCCGCCGGTATATTGGCTGCCTTGATCCGTGTTCATGATCTCGGGCTTGCCATGTTTGGCGATGGCTTCTCCCAGGGCTTCCACGCAAAAACTTGCATCCAGCGTGTTCGACAGCCGCCAGGACAGCACCTTGCGCGTCGCCCAATCCATGATTGCCACGAGATACAAAAACCCATGTTTGACCGGGATGTAGGTGATGTCACTGCGCCAGACCTGATTGGGCTGCGTGATGGCGAGGTTCCTCAGCAAATAGGGGTAAACTGGATGCTGGGGGTGCTTTTTACTGGTGCTTGGCCCTTTATATATGGCTTGCAGCCCCATGATGCGCATCAGGCGGCGCACGCGATGCCGACCCGCCGAGAACCCTGACTGAGGCAAATACGCTGCAATCTGGCGACTGCCAAAAAACGGGTATTTTGTGAATATCCGGTCAATTTCATGCATCAGCTCAATGGTCGTCTGATCAAAGCCGACCGGCGTGTAATAGATCGATGACCGGCTGAGTTTGAGTAGCTTGCACTGGCGCGTGACGCTCAAATCTGTGTTCTCTTTGCGGATCATTTTTCGGCGTTCTGGCAGGCTCATCGCTTTAGCCCTTGCGCTAAAAAATCGTTTTCTACCGTCAACTGACCGATCTTGGCGTGAAGCTCTTTGATCTCGCTATTCTTATTCTCAGCTTTCTTAGCCTTGTCAGAAAACACCCCAGCCAATCCCTCTTGCGCCTGACGTTTCCACGTCGTCACCTGCGTAGGGTGCAACTGGCGCTTGGCCGCGATCTCTTGAATTGTCTTGTCACCGCGCAAGGCCTCCAAAGCCACATATCGTCGGGTATTTGATCCACTGGATCAAATCCTGATCCTCCTCACCTTTGAACTTGTCGGAAAAGTTACGCCGTTTCGTCATTCTCGTATCCAGTCTGTCATGTTGGATACATCTTAGCACACTGTCCAAATTTCCCGGACCACTTCAGCTTAGGAAGTTGATTCAGCCAACCAGTATTCACCGGGTCATAGCGCGGAACGCCTTTACGAATGACTTCTTTAGCGCGCGTCACCACACGAGCACGCCACGCGTGGAGCAAAACATCTTCGCTGTGGTCTTGAACGTTCAGCCCTGTCCGCAACAAGGTTGGGCTGCCAAAATCAATTCTGTTTTCTGCGATGTATTGACGGAGCCGCGACTCGTCCATCTCATCCGAAAACCAGCCGTTTGCGCGGCCATGCTTTAGGATCTTTTTGATGCCCTCTTTGGAGACATCATCAATGACTTTATCCAGTCCCCGAAACTGTGGGTTTGGCTCAATGGTCGCGCTCAAACGAACGCCCACTAGAGCGGCGACGCGTGCATAGTTTTTAACGCTAATGGAATTGTAGCGGTCAGCTTCATATCGCTGGACCTGCTGCTCTCTCACGCCCAAACGCCAAGCCAGGTCTCGCTGCGTATAACCTTTGGCAATCCGCGCGGCGCTCAAGGGGCATTGGCTTACCCGTCCCCTTGGCGACATCATACGCTTGGATTGCATCATTCAGGTCGTCGCGTTCGGCTCGCATTGTCGCTGCAAGCTGCTTCACAACCTCCGGCGGCAAACCCTCGACAACTCGCTTTAGGGATTCATCTGTCGCCAACGCCTCATCAAGCGCGGTTACGCGCGAGCGAGCTTCGCGCAGTTCTTTTTCATTGAGGATGATGCCAGTATTCACGCCTCTTATCTACCCAACAAAAATGTTGTGGTCAAGAAACCCAACAAAATTGTTGTGTCACTTCAAAGTTGCCAACTAGCCCTTCAGTCTCAAAGCGATCCTTTCGGCTTCTTTCGGTGCCCTTTAGACGCGCCCGGTCGTACAAAAGCGCAGCGTACAGCAGTTTAGGATTGGTTGGTTTCACCGAATAACCGCAGTTGCACTGCCATCTAATCGATTGGGTTGGCCGAACAGACTAATGGCGTCAAACGCTACCCCAGTGATACCCGGAACGGAACGAACAGCACGAGCGGCAAATGCCGCACTTCTAACAGGTTGATATTTATCATTTAAATGGTGCCCGGGGGCGGAATCGAACCACCGACACGAGGATTTTCAATGCGCGTCATGGTGCGTTAAGTCATTGATATTACTGGGTCGAAATCAAACTGTGCTAGCCTTGTGCTAGATGAGCATGGACACGCGGATCGCTGATTTCAGCAGTGTACTACGAAAAATCAAGATTTTTTGACTGTTGAGAAGTGCAGGAATTTCAGCTGATTGAAAGCATGGAGCAGTGGATAGCTACTTGCCTTAGAGGATCAGTCGCAAAGAAGAACATCTTGTGAACTTCTACATGCTAAACTAATCCTGTTGCTTAGCTAGCAGTAAACTGTTGTATTGCAAACGGGAGGCCATACCACGTGCTTACATCACTCGAACTTTGCGCCGGTGCCGGTGGTCAAGCCCTTGGATTGGAGCGAGCAAAGTTCGAGCACTTGTCTTTGGTAGAAATTGACAAGCACTGCTGTGACACGCTCCGCCATAATCGTCCTCATTGGAATGTCCGAGAAGAAGACATGCGGGTTTTCAAGGACGATGCGCACTCCTATCAGGGCGTTGACCTTTTGGCAGGAGGGCTACCGTGCCCACCATTCTCGAAAGCGGGCAAGCAACTTGGCCCGGCAGACGAGCGCAACCTGTTTGATGACGCTATCGACATTGTTGATGCCATGCGCCCTCGGGCTGTGATGATCGAAAATGTCAGAGGGTTTTTGGACGCGGTGTTTGAGGACTATCGCATGCACCTCAAGGCCCAACTTAAGAAGCTTGGTTACTATTCTGAAGCTAAACTGCTCAATGCTTCTGACTTCGGCGTCTCGCAGCTACGACCAAGAGTAGTGATAATGGCGATTGAAGAAAACCGTATGGAGCACTTTGATTGGCCAGCACCGGGATTGGTAAAGGCAAAGACGGTTGGTGAAGCACTTCTTCCCATGATGCAGGAAAATGGATGGCGTGGCGCAAAGGCTTGGGCAAACAAGGCAAATGAAATTGCCCCGACTATTGTTGGCGGCAGCAAGAAACACGGTGGCCCAGACCTTGGCCCAACACGAGCTCGCAAGGCTTGGGCTTCACTGGGTGTAGAAGGACGGACAATTGCGCCGGAAGCACCAGCACCCGACCATGAAGGCATGCCCAGGCTAACAGTGCCAATGGTCGCAAAGATACAGGGTTTCCCTGATAATTGGCACTTCACAGGAGCAAAAACCAATGCCTATCGCCAAGTTGGCAATGCATTCCCGCCCCCTGTCGCTGAAGCGGTCGGGAAACAACTGAATGCAGCTCTATCGGTTAGGAAGCTCTACGCCGTCGCCTAGACAAATATCCAATACTGCAAACTGAGACTCCAACTTTCATCAACAATGGTGCAGCATCTATGCATGCGAATGTTGCCATCAAATGTGATTCCCGGCCACCCCGACCATGAAGCTTTAATCGAAATCCGTGATGGGATAGCCAACCTTGCTGGCGGGCCTGAAAAAGTGCGCCATGCGTTTCCTGGCGCAATTCGGGACGCAATCGATTTTGTTTTGGACCCCATTCGCACCGGACGAACTGAGCTTCAACAACTGGACAATGTTGAAAAACCTTCGTTGGCCTGAAAATCGAACACTATGTCCGTGACTTCCTTGGAGCACCTAAGGGGGTTCGAGATTTAGTTATCGATGGGCAGGATGTTGATATTAAGAACACCCTTGATAACAGTTGGATGATCCCGCCCGAGACCTATGCGAACGAAGATCCATGTCTGGTAATCACTTCCAAGGAGGAAGAGTGTACTTGCTGGATGGGCGTTATGTTGGCGCGCCAAGAGTACCTGAACGCTCCCAATCGCGATGGAAAACGCGGTGTGAAATCTAATGCAGTTCGAAACATCCTGTGGCTGGTTGATGGAGCACCCTATCCGCCATCAGTCTGGCGTAGCTTCAATATGGGCCAATTCAACAGCCTCCGCAAAGTCCAGCCTGGAACCAAACGAGCAGCAGATTTTTTCAGAGCCAACATCGATAAAGTTGTACCAAGAGAAGTGGTTCAAGCCTTGTTGCACGATCAGCTTGACCCACTTAAACGGCTTCGAAAAAACCAAGGAGCAAGAGGCATCCTTGAACCTGAAGGTATCGCACTCTTATCAGGCTCATTTGGTCGCAAAGTGTTGAAGGCATTGGGACGGCCCGAAATTGCGAATGATGAATTCCTGGCCATCGTGCCAGGAAACGACAATGAACGACGAACGCTCATTGGACTGGATGCGATTTCGGAATGAAGGCAATGGAAACCTTTGGCAACTTGATCAAATCAAGTTTTTTCTTCCTGTGGTCAGACCTTCGCTGCGTACCACAGGGGCTGTTTTTGCGGACGGAACGCGCGTTCGCCGCGGCAGCCTGAACGTCGGCTCCGGAGCGCACGATTGTCTGAAAAACGGTGGTTGTCGTCTTTAAGAGAAACGCATGTGTTTTGACATATCAGCAGTCTCCCAGCCAACCGAGGTTGGCGCGCGCGCCCCTTTCGCAGTCTGCGAGGCTGGCAAAGTAGCCTGACATTTCTGGATAAGACCAATAACCTCCATCGGCGTGGAACAGTAGCTCGTCCTGCCTAACTTCGGTCCAAACATTTTTGTAGTAGCGGAAGAGTTTTCGGTCGGGGCTGACGCGTATCTCAACGTTGCGCGTTCCATCCTCGCTTTCAATCTTCTTTTCTACAATCCAACCTTGCATGTCTTCAATTTAGCAGGTGTGCACCAATAGTGCATGCGTAAATCTGAGCGATGTTCTGTGTCACCAACCATTGGCGAAACTACGTTTGATTTTTCACGTTTTGGCAGTCTTTTCGAAGGAGCCGACATTCGTGCTACGAGCAGCGTCAGCCAAAGTGGGCTCACCTGGTGAGTTCGCCGCGCTGGATGAACGGCTATTATGGTAGAATGCGTGCTTTTGAGCAGTTCCTCACAAGATAACAAAATACAAATTTCCTGCTGTTCTACCCTACCAACTTCAGAACCTTGGCAATCAAAATACGGTCGCGCTGCCCGTCAGGTGGCAACATAACGTTGCAAGCTCGTTGAGCAAAAAACGTTATATTGCAGCGGATTGGCGGTGGACTGATGAAACAAGCGAAGGTGCTAACGGATACAGAGCTCAAGCGTGTACTTGCGATTTGCGTCACGATGCAAAACGGCAAGCGCAACCGGCTCATGCTGTTGCTATCACATTATGCTGGACTGCGTGTGGGCGAGATCGCCTCGCTCAAATGGGCCGACGTGCTGGATCGAGACCTCAAGCCCAAAGCGATGTTCTACTTGAAGGCTGAGAACACCAAAGCCAAGGAAGCGCGCCAAGTGCATCTAAACGCCAAGCTGCAACGGGAACTTTCGACCTATTGGGCACAGCTGGACCGGTGGAAATCATTGGAACGCCCAGTGATCCAATCACAAAAAGGTGGTCCGTTTACTGCAAACAGCATGGTTCAAGCCTTTGCCCGAGTGTTTGATGCTGCTGGGATCGATGATGCATCCTCGCACAGTGGGCGTCGCTGGTTCATCACGCGGCTCGCCCAGTCAGGGATTTCGCCAAAAGTGATCATGGAGCTGGCGGGGCACAAACAGCTGACCACCACGCAACGCTACATCGATGTTTCGGATGAGCAAAAGCGCAGCGCAGTGGAGGCGCTATAGGGGTTTTCCGGGAAAGTTCTGCCAAAAACTTTTCTGCGGAAAGTTTCTGCGAGTTTTTTCGCGCAAATATGGCTTAACTGAGCTTTTGCAGGAAGCTCCAGGCATCGGCATATGCGGTTGTCACCAAATCTTCGAACCCGTCTCGGATAGCCAACCTACTGATGACGCGTTCCACGAAATCAGATTGCAGGCGGTTCAATGCGCTCAAGGTCACAGCGGCTTCTTCTGTGTGAGTTTGCAAAGCCTTGGTCAAAACCTCACTGCCAACAACCCGCAGCGTGGCAGCAATGTCAAAGATATCACGTGGCTGAATACGACTACCCCGGTACACAATCTTTTTGACGATGATCTCTGCTGGAGTTTCCAGTTTGGTTGGCACGCCCAGAATGTCCTGTACCCTGAACCCAGGTTCGGTCTGTTGCTGGCCCACGATAAAATCGATCTCACCAATATCTTCAAAGGATATTTTGAGATGACCCAAGCCGTCGCTGTCGTAGGCTGTTGGTTCCGCCGTCGCTGTCGTAGGCTGTTGGTTCCATCGACAAGGCAAAGCCTTGTTTCGCCGGGTCCAGGAAACCCAGCAGCTGCGGATCAGTGATGAACAGATCCACATCATGGCTTTCGCGGTGATCAATCTGGAGCATCAAGGCCGTGCCGCCGCCAAAGGTCCAATGGTCCACTATCAGGTGTTGCGCATTTGCTTGCTTGATCAGATCGACTGCAATTGAGAACAAGCGATCCCATTGGGTCGTTGGTGTACCGCTCAAATCACAGACCGGATATCTTGGCCAGTTTGATGAGACAGATAAGCCGCAAGCGCATTGAGGCCCTTTGGCTCAACGCCATGCGCTTTGACAAAACCAACTTGGTTAGCTTTTGAGACCTCCGTAAAGAAGGACAACACCTGCCCCAAAGAGTCTTGGGCAACATCCAAATTTTGCAAAGACGCAGCCAATTGGGCCGCTCCCACCTTATGTTTGTAAGGCGCGTTCACGGTCGTCAACACGATGCTGTCAAAACTCTTATCCATGCGCCTTCCATAAAGCATGTTGCTGTGCGGATCAAGAAAAGTCATTTGGTGCGCCTTAAAGAAGAACACCAAAATACTGCAATATCAGTGACTTGATAGATCCTCTGCTCAGATCAAGTGTCACCGACGCTGGCCTTAGCTTCCGCCATTAAATCAGCCCAGCTGAAATCCTCGTCAATACCGCTATTCAAACCCTGTTGAATGGCATTGCCCAAGATGTCTTGCTTATGATGCCGCTCCAAAGTCATCAAAGCCGCGTCCAAAACATCAGCGCGGTCCGCATACGCACCAGTTTCCGACAAACGCTGAATGATCAGTTCATCTTCATCTGAGAGTTCGAATTCCATGCGTATGGTTTTTGGTCACTTACGTTCCTGCTATGCTAGCGCCAGTTTCCCTACATGATCAAGCTGAACCCAATAGCCAATGATGACCCCCCGCTGGACCAACCCAAGCTGCTGTACGCGCTGGAACAGAGGGTCCGACATGCAGAGGAAAACTGCGATATCGGTTTGCGGACCGCGTTTTCAGAAAAACACCGCTTTGGGCCAGCTGCTTCTCGCTGGATATGGATCACTGTCCGGTCGAACCAACCAAACACTGATTTTATTCAAAAAAATTTCACATGAATAATGATTTTCCTTTGCCAAGGCGTCAGACTCAAAGGACATTACGAAGGAAAAATTAAATGCGAGAATGTGAGAAAATTGGATTTGACAACTATTACTTTAAGACTTTTAAACCGCGAGGTTTTTCATCCTGGTTGGGTGTTGATGAGAGCCTTTCAATGAAGTGGTTTCATCAAAAAATAGATCGTCACATGGAGGTGTTGGACAACTTCCACGGTGCCTGTCTATCATATGAATGTGGAAGAGAAACAATCATTCGGTTTCAGAGTCACATATGCCGCAGCGAAAGCGATCCACATCGATGTTTACTTCGCTGGCACATCTTTCATTGTCCCAATGCCTACTACGAAAAATCGGCGACAGCCTACATGGGCAACGTACACTTGAAATTCTCAACGCAATTCAAGCGATCTGACTACATCGACATTGAGTTCAGTTTTCTGCTGGCCTTCGAAGACCAATTGAAGCAGGATATCAAGCGGGACTTGTTACTGTTGAAGCTAAGGCAACCGTAAACGATCATAATACGGTTCGAGACTGATCCTGTCTGATCGAATCCGGTAAAAGGCGGCAAGCGTTTTCAAGGGCGCCCCGGTAATCCAACCCAGTATCAACGAATGGAACCCCCAGCTCGTTTGACTGAGCTTGCATCTGCTTTGACATGTTCTGCTGGTGTTGCAGATACTGGATTTGAAACGACCTTGTACGGTTCAACAACCAATCGTCCTCAGCGTTTTCCGCTAGGGCAGCCTGCTCCAACTTTGCAATTGGATTAGTTTGGGGGAAACCCAGCACACAAGCCGCAATGCGATTTGGATGGCGAGCGATTTGCCCGCTTATGAATTCGGGACTCAGATGAATGCCTTCAAAGACATAGGGGGCATGACCGGTGACGGTTTGGGCAATAATTCGGAGCCATTAAACGTTGAACTGTTCGATTAGCATCATCCCCGTTGGGGTCCGGTCCATTTGGAATTTCGCCGAGTTCTCGAAAGGCTGCGTCCAAAACGTCGGTACTAAAGCAAGGGATGTTCTTCCTCGAAAGCAGCAACTTGGCCAGCTTGCTTTTTCCGCTCCTGCTGCATCCACCAATCAAGTAGACAATTGGCATTGCCACCTTGCCAATGCTTTTTCGACGTACATCTCCGTTTTGATCCCATGAGGCACAGGCCATCCATGGATTTCGTAGAACATCCTGTGGGTGCATCGATAGTTGAACGTGACTATATTCGTTTGCCCGATACGAAACCCTAGGTGTTCTATCCCGGACGATCACATAGCCCCTCGTCGTTCATCGCTTTTCATGGCAAGATCGGTTTTAGAGGCTGCACGGGATGGAGAGAGCGATGCACATCAGGCTGCATAAGGAAGCAACGACCACGCCGAAAGTTCGGGCAGCGATCCAAGCGAGCCGTGAGCCTGCGTGGGTTGTGGCGGAGCGCTATGGGATTACGAAGCAGACAGTCTGGAAGTGGCGTAAACGAGACAGCGTGGAAGATCGCAGTCATACGCCGCATCGGCTTCAAACCACGCTGACGCCCGCTCAAGAGGCGGTTGCGGTGGCGCTGCGCAAGACGTTGCTCGTGTCGCTTGACGACCTGCTGGCGGTGGTTCGAGAGTTCCTGAACCCGAACGTCTCGCGCTCAGGCCTGGATCGTTGCCTGCGTAGGCATGGAGTTGGAAATCTGCGTGATTTGAAGGGCAAGGCCGCCAAGCCGAAACACAGTGCTTTCAAAGCCTATGAGCCAGGCTACATCCATATTGACGTGAAGTATCTGCCTCAAATGGCGGATGAAACGAAGCGCCGTTACCTTTTCGTGGCAATTGACCGGGCAACCAGATGGGTTTTTATTCGCATCTACAACTACAAGACAGCCGCGAATGCTCGGCGCTTTCTGCGTGATTTAGAGCGTGCCTGCCCTATGCGCATCCGCACGATCTTGACCGATAACGGAAAAGAGTTCACAGACCGTCTCTTTGGTCTGCGCAAGCGGGCTGCGACGGGTGAGCATGAGTTCGACAAGCTCTGTGCTTCACTGGAGATTGAACATCGGCTGACACCACCGAAATCACCTCAAACCAACGGGATGGTCGAGCGCTTCAACGGTCGCATCGAAGAAGTCTTACAAAGCCACCACTTCCGATCCGGAGAAGAACTGGAGGCGACGCTGCACCGCTATGTCTGGCTCTATAACCAAAAACTTCCGCAATCAGCCTTGGGCAGCAAACCGCCCTTGCAAGCTATGAAGGAATGGTACAATCTCAAAATGGGCCTATTCAAGAAGCGGCCATATCACCTTGCGGGATGTGACAGTACAGTGATTTCAGAAGATTGAAGAATGTGAGGGTTTCTGGCATCGCGGCAAGCTCACGTTCTTTGCCCTTGCCACGGGCTTGGATCACGGTGACATCGCTGAATTCGCCGTTTTCGATTTGGATTTTCCTCGTCTCGATATCACCCCAACTGAGGTTGAACAGTTCGGTGGGTCGCATGCCTGTGAATGCGGCGATCATGCAGAAGCAGTGGAGACGTAGCCGGTCCTGATATGTCTTTTGGTTTTTGCCGCTGGGGTCATCATCAGAAAATTCAAACTCCCTCACACGTGCCTCTGACACAGATTTCAGATGCAGAAACTCCTCCCACGTGAACCCAGGCCGCGCATTGTCTTTGCGGCGTTGGTCCTTGGGCGCGTTGATTTCTGGGATTTCCGTTGTGTATCCTCGGCGTTGACCAAACTCAAAAAGCTGCCGCAGCAGCAGGCTCTCCTTATGCAGGGTGGATTTGGATGGGTAGCCCTCTTTCACTGGACGGCAGATGCGGGTCTCTTTGTCTTTGATCACACGGGTGTATTGGATGTTGGGGTTCTTTGACCCAGGACCGGTGATCCAAAATTCCTTCCGCCAGTTCCAATAATCGTCAATGTCGTCGGCTTTGATGGCGCTCATCAGCTTCTGGCGGAAATATTCGACAAAATACCGTCGGATGATCGTCGGATACTGCTTGCCATGGTATTCAGCTTTTTCACCACGTTGGACCGCCAGTTGAATGCCAGCGATGAATTCCTCTGCAATTTTCTCAAACTGCTTTTTGCTCACTGACAATCCAACTTCTGCCAGCGCGCATGCTTTGACCCACTTGGCTTGTGCACGCCTTTCAGCCTCAATGGGGTCTGAGGTACCCAAAGACAGCCGTTGCTGCCCTTGGTCTTTGATTGAAAACCGTACGTAGTAGCGTCCGCTGGGTGGGCGTGTGTAAAGCGTGTATCCTTCTGAAACTGCGTCCATTTTGTGCTCGTTGTTGATTGATCTCATTGTTCGCATAAAGCCACCGCATTCACAGAACGAGCTCAAGAAATGGTTTTTACACAGGTTTCATGAACCATTATGGGTGCAAGGTAGAGGTGCGCAAAAACAAAGTCTTCGAAGGTCCGCCAACTTGGTTCACTGCTTTGGCATCAACCAAGGAGGATCCAATGGACCAATCTAAAATCAGCCGTTCTGTGGAAGTGAGCTTTCAGCGGGACATCATTCATGGAGATGTCACCCAGGCCGTGTTTTTGGGCCAACAGCATCGGCATCGCGTCACGTTTTCAGTGCGTGTGAATGTGCATCACGCGGATCGTGAGATCGAATATTTTGAACTTCGAGAGTTTTGTCGTTCTTTGTGGCCCGGTGATCGTCATGCTGTTGGTGACACCAGTTTGGAACGACTGGGTGAAACCCTGCTGGAAAAGCTGGTTCAAAAATACCCAGGCCGCACTTGGGAAGTGCGCGTGTTGGAAGATGCCGAGAATGGCGCGGTGATCCAATACGCTGATGCCGCCTGAGACCCAATAGGAAAGCCGCTGGCGTGAACCAACGGCTTTCACACCATGTGTTGGAGGTCTACCTTTTTGGCGTGTCAGCGGGCCTCTTTGAGCTAAACGCTATCAGGCAATCCAGCGGCTTTTCGAAGCGCATCGTTGATACGACTTTGCCAACCAGCCCCATCTTTCTTAAAAGCATCGATCACATCAGGGTCCAAACGAATGGTGGTGGACACTTTGGTCACAGGCAGCTTGGGTCTGCCGCGTTGCACAGGGGCAGCATCAATGGTTTCGGCCCATTCATCCGTGGACAAATCGGGGATTTCATCGGGATCAACCCAATCTGTGACCATATCTTTTTTGTTCACGCTCATTGGCTTTCCTCATGCTGATGATCCGAATGGCATCGCCCCTTTGGGTCCATGCCAACAAAACCAACCGTTCTCGCAGGTGCCCAAAGGTTAGATACCTGTGTTCACCATACGCGTACCGAGTATCTTCGAAGGTGATATGGGCACCCTCAAAGACATCACCCGCATCGGCCATGTCCAAACCGCGATGCTCTAAGGTTGCATCTCGTTTTGCTGGATCAAACTCGATCTTCATTTATTGTTACTACAAATAAGTTGAGACTGCGTCAATGCAACTGGGCTTGACCAAGCACTCTGCGGCCAAACTGGAAAGCCGCTGGCGCGAACCAGCGGCTTTCACACACATATTGGAAGTTTACCCTTTTGGCGCGCCAATGGGTTTCTTCGAGTTCTTAGCACGCGGCTTCACCATCGCTTCCAAAGCTGGGTCCAGTTCACCCGCCAAAACTGCGGACTTCACCGTTTGCAGCACATCAACCAAGTTGGAAATTTCTCCCACTTCAATCGATGCGCTGTTTTCGCCCAACGGCAAATCCTTTGCGCCATCCTTCAGTGTGAGCATCCAAGCACCTGTGTGATGTTGCCACCACCATTTGCGAACGGGACGCTTTTCCACAGTCTTTTCACGTTCGCCATCCTCAGCACGCAGCCACTTGGTGACTTCTTCGAGGAATTCTTCATCTTTGAGCTCGGCTTCAGCGGCTTCAATTTACAGCTGTAGCTTGCGAAGCAGGTTCAGCCGCTTTTTGGCAACCGGTGATACCGGTTCCTTGGGCGAGCTATTCGTGAGGGAAAGTTGGGATAGATGAGACATCAGCATGACCTTTGGTTTGCAACATGCTGAGATCAGCTAATGCCATCACATTGAAGTTACGACCAAAATCCTAAATACGTTGTTCAACTGAAGCATCCACTTGCGTCTCGTCCTTCGCCCATTTTCGGGTTTTCGCTTGAATGAAGTTGATCTCCATCCGCACCTTGGCAATCAATTGATCCAGCTCATCATAAGCGGCGTTCAGATTTTCCGCATAGGGTTGGCGGAAATGTGGGTTTCCCAAAAACGTGCCCATGATGGTCGTGGTCACTGATAACAGCGTTTCCAACACTCGCACGCTGGGTTGGCGACGACGGCTTACCATACAGGAATAATAGGATGGCTTCATGCCCAGGATGCGCCGAGAAAACGCGGTTTGGGAACGGGTGATGTTGTTGCGGCGGTAAATGTGGAAGGCGTCCTGCAAAATGCTTCCGTCGGCATATTCGTTATATCTCATAAGGGTTTCCTTTGCTGCTCAACTATTTATCCAGCAGGTTCAGACCCGTTGTTTTTTTGGTTTTGAGCGACCAACTGCTTTAGTTTGATCCAACTGCTGTTGTTGGAACGGCACTCCTGTTTGAATTTTTCCATCAATGGCACATCCACAGCGCCACCTGCTTTGATCCGTTTGATCTCTTTGTCCAATGCCCTTTTGCGTTTGCGTGTTTCTCGCAAAACCCGCTTGGTTGATTTGGGTTCTTCCAATTTTGGTCTGCCACCACGAGCCGGTTCGGGTTCAACCAAGTCCAAATCCAGTTTTTCAACCTGACAACCAGGAAACATCCGACCAAGAGCTTCTGCCGACATGCGATCTGGCAACAAAACAGTGACAGGTTCTTTGCTCAAAGGGTTGCCCAAGCTGCAGCGCATCACTGCCTGATAAATCTGCGCATGGAACAGAGCATCCCGAATGAGGTCTCCTTGGAGACCCAATGCACAAAGAAACTTCACATGAGATGGTGTTGGGTTCAGTGCCGCCATCACCACCACCGCATGCATGCTCTGGTACATATTGAGACCCCATGGCGCATTGGGAAGCTGTTTGGCTTGGACACCCAAAAAACGCTGGCGCATTTGATCCGCGATATCTTTGTTGACCAAATAAGCGAAAGAACCGCCAAGCTCACGTAGGATCACTTCTGTGAAGATATCGAGGTTTTTGCGGTCCTGCTGCTCAAATCTACTAATCTTGTCACGAAGATATTTGGACCATCTGGCTTCGAACACAAATTTGATGGTCAAACGGGAACCACAGGTATGTTCGGTATAGCGGAGATGATCTTCAATTCGTGGAAAGGGCTCAAACTCCAAGTCCATTGCAGGCCAAACCAACCCCAACATGCTGGAAGAAAAAGACGCACCCATGATGATCACTTTGTCAAAAAGATCATAGCAGGTTTGCATTTGGTCTGCTGCGTTCCGAAATGTCCGTTCATCGCCAGTGCCAAGCACGGATGGCTGAAGCAGCGAGAAAGTCTCCAACTGTCTTGCACCAGGGTCACAATTTCCGGTTTTGACCCGCCTATATTGCTCAACTCGCACATACGTTTCAAAGCATGGGCTCACAACATGACGCGCCACACTGCTGAGCACATCGCTGATTTGATCCTTTGATGGGTTTTCCGCATAGCGTTGCAGGATCGATTTGCTGTCAGCGGTTGCAACCAACCTACTGTATTCGGCTTCCGGTTCAACCAGTTGGAGATGATCTGTCAGCAAATGGTGATTGTCAGGAACATTCAACTGATGCGCAGGTGTAATGAACGGGATTTCATCGAATATGCAGCTCCACATCCATCGATTTGGCCAATGTTGAAGGCCCATGTAGGCGGCTTCAGTGATCATCAGAATTTCGCCATCGCCCAAACGGGATTGGCTGAGGTGCGTTTGGATTTGGCTGCCAACGGGCACATAGGTTTCGCTGCTCTGAGAGGTGAGCGAATGCAGCGCGTGGACCTGCACGCTCAGCTTCAAGCTGACGGCCATGGCATTCGCATCAGACTGAGCTTGTCTCAGCAGTTCGATGGACTTGAAAACGATCACCGTTTTCTGCTTCTTGGTGGCCGCTTCAACAAGGGCATATCTGATGGCTTGGTAGGTTTTACCACTGCCAGCAGGTGCATTCACCGCGTAAATTTTTGGTTTAGGTTTCATCTGTTAGCTCCGAAAATGTTGTCAGAGCTATTTATGAATTTGAAACTCTCGGGTTCGAGACAATTTAGTTTCAGGCTAAGATTTGGGGCGATCCCAAGGAACCGCCCCAGTGACAACAATGCGGGCAACAAAACAAATCAAAATTTTGCCAACACCCATAAGTATTTATGTGATTGACGGCGCAAGTTTGGCTGTTTTAGTCGGTTGTGGGCAAATTGGCTTGGCGCAACAGCCGTCATGGCGAATTCATTGAGCTTCAGTTGGTGCAATATCTTTTCTTATATAAAGTGTTTTTTGTTGCACCTGGTTCATTGGAAATCCCAAAAAACGAAAAGAAGAAAAACCAAACCAAGCTGTTTGGCAGAAGAGCGTCAGCGATGACTGCAACAAACTGCGCGGGTTTGGATCACATATGGGGTGAAGCCCCAGATGTCTCCTTGATCATCACATCCAACGAAAATGCCCTGACGGGCAACACCTGCGCTCACGCAGTTGTCTACCAAATCCAACACAGGTCACACCTCTGGCTTGCGCCATCGGCACACCTGCTTGGCTTTGTTGGTTTCACCCATTTTGGAGTTGGGAGAACCCAATGTGTGATCATTGAATGCCAAGGAGATCAAAGCCAATAATCCCCCAATGGAAATCCCGGAAAACGGCGATCATGTGAGCCCAAGCGAAACCATTATGACGGCAGTTGCAGGCGCGAAAAGTTGAATAGATCAAGTTTTAAAGAAAATCATTCAATGAAATCAGTGATATATTTTCCTGCCACCAACGGTGAGCACCCAACACTGCTGGATGCCCAAAAATGGATTTTCCTGGGAAAATTTTCCCGAAAACTTTCCGTGGGAAATTTTTGAACAGTTCTTACTCATTCAATCCACGGGTTTGGCACCCGCTTGTTCCAACATGCGTACATCCACTTGCTCCCGCGAAGTTCCCTGTCGCCATTCATCATAATACACGATGAATGTTGGAATTGGCTTGCTTGGATAGTTTTTGAGCCATTTGGATGGCCAACTTTTATGGCCGTTCCAATAGCCGCGTTTGAATATGGGACCATGGTTGCGAACACCATTGCTGCGAAAGCGATCTACTGGTGTGACAACGATTTGACCTCGATAATCACACTTGAGTTTACCGTTGATCCAAACCCGCAAGTATCCATTGGCATCGTCGCCGAAATTGGTGTTAACGACGATGTCAGTCCAGCGGTTTCTAGATTGGCGGATGCCAAACAACGTGCAGACGTAGCCAAATCGGTTTGCGCGGGACCAGTCACGACCACGCGCCAACTCCAAATCATGCAAATTCACGCCGATATGCGTTCCCTCGGATCGACCATCATACACCGGAGAAAACTCAATAACAGGCGGCGCGTCCAAGTCAGTTTTCCACTGCCCCAGCTTTGGTCCCCAGCCATGTTTGTGGCTTAGTCCGCTGGGCAAGTTTTCGTGGTAGAAACTCCAACCAAACCAAGCATCTTCTCCGATCCGCGCATTGTGTTTGCTGGGTCTCTGAGTGAGTTCACTGCGATTTCCTGTGGAAACGCTGAGATCCCCCATGGCATTGTCGTCATTGGGCCGAACCTCAAATCGTTCCGCATGCGTTCCATAGCGAACAGGATATGGCGCGCCGACGATGTTGAACTGATGGGGCAATTTGGTGCCACTGCCGTTCCAGTCTCTTCGTGTGAACCCTTGATTGCGGTCATAACGCATGTCCTTATGCCATTGGCTTTTGGGCCAGTTGGTATCTTTTGGCCTCGCATCAACTGGTGCTGACAGCACCGATGCCGCGATGGTTAAAGCCAGAAATTTCTTTAATCGCATTGGGTGTGAGCTTGGTGACTTTGTGAAAGTGATTGAAATTTTGCCGTACGAGACACTGAGGCTGCAAACACGTATAAAAGACCGATCAATATCGCCAGCAGCACCAACCACTTTGGGGTGCGAAGGCCCGTTCCCAATAGGTGCAAACCCAGCAGTAGGAACAGGCCGATAATGGCAGCAGCCAGCAATGCCAACTAGCGTACTTCCATGGGCATATTGGTTATCGAGCCCTTGCCATACTGGGCCTCCAACATCGCCTTGGCATCAAAGTAGCTTTTCGCCTGCACTTGCACCTCCATCGATGCACCCGATCCCGCTGGCTTCACACGCGCTTTCCAAGTTTTCATCTTGCTCTCCCATTTGGCTTCTTGAGCCGAACCACTTTTGAATAATCGGCTCTAAGAGCCGACTTCAGCAGCAATAAGCGAAACCTCATTACATGGGCAAGAACTTTACACGGCTTTATAGATCGCGCTATGAGCAAGCAGTTGAAGCAAAACATCGGGTTGCGTGTGAAAGCAGCAAGAACCCAAAAAGGCCTCACACAGGCTCAACTGGCAGAAGCCATCGACAAAGCGTTCGAGACCATATCCAACATCGAGCGTGGTAAAACTGCGCCCAACTTTTCCACACTCTACGACATCGCGAATGTGTTGGGGCTGCCCATGCGGGAGTTCTTTGAGGTTGATCATGAGGATGTATCAGATGCCCGCCAGCGGCTGCTCATGCAGCTGAACACCATGATTGCAGAAATGGATGATCGACAGCTCAATTTGCTGCTGAAGCTGGGTCAGGTTCTACGGGAAGATGACCCCAACAAGACCTGAATAGTCCGATGATCAAAAATTTCTGATAAGTCGAAAGTATAAGCATTGAAACAAGAGCGATTTTCTGAGGCCGTCTGCAAAGAAGTCGGCAATTATGTGTACCGTCTGATAGACCCTCGCAACGGCGAAACCTTCTACGTGGGCAAGGGCAAGAACAACCGTGTCTTTGATCACGTTGATGCAGCTCTTGAGCTTGAAGATGACGAAGATGCCAGTTCAGTCAAATTCTCGCGCATCCATGAAATTCGCCGTTCTGGTTTGGACGTAATACATGTGATCCATCGGCACGGCATTCCTTCGGACGCAATTTTTGAAGTCGAGGCCGCGTTGATCGATGCATATGCTGGGTTGTCCAATATTGCTGGAGGCCATGGTTCTGGTGATCGTGGCCCCATGCATGCAAAGGAAATCATCGACAAATTCGATTTGCCTGTGATTGACCAAGACCCCTTGCACAAATTGGTGCTGATCAATGTGAACAAGTTTGAAAGCTCTGGCCGGGAAGATTTATACCAACAAGTACGGTTTTCTTGGCGCATAAGCCAAAAACGAGCGGAACAAGCTGATTATGTTTTAGCGGTTGTGCGGGGTGTGGTGCTTGGCGCGTTCAAAGCCAACCATTGGAAACCTGCGACCAAAGCCAACTTTCCAGACATTGCTTTTGAAGAGCCCCATCGCTGCGCATTTTCTGGAACTCCCGCGCCCGATGAAATTTGGGAGCTCTATGTGGGGGAGCGTGGCAAACGCATAGCGATGGACAGTCTTCGCCATGTGCAAAACCCTATCAGATATTGGAAAGTTTGAAGCTGATGGCCAACCAACTTGGACGAATTTTTATTTTTCAACTTGGTTGAAGACGCTCCAGTTCGAGCTGCTCGAGGCTCGCCAACCTGACAAGCCCATGCTCAATTTGTTGAATTATTCAACTTTTTTGCATGTGACGATCAATGAACAACCCGCAGTATTGGCGGTTTTTCATCCAGTTTCAGATATTTCTGCCAAAGCTGGGTTTTCGAATACACCCGTTCTGTGAGTTTGCGCCCGTTTTCGCGGCTCTCATGCAGCAGCCCACAATATATGAGCGGTTCCAAAACATGTGTGTGGAACCTGCTGGTGCGAGGATCAAACTCATTGGGCTCGTCTTCCGCACCATAGAACGTGTCTGTGAGATGTTGGCCGCTGGCACCATAGGTGGTTTCGATATCCAAGACGTTGAGCCAAACATCCCAATTCCCAAACACCCCATGGTGTTGTCGCATCATCAAACGATGTGGGTCCTCAAACAACACGTACTGGGCGAGCCGATGAAACCGTTGGAAGCGATCCGCGAACAGGGTTTTGCCAGTTTTACTCAGTAGGAGTTTGCCTTTGTATCGGCGCACTAGCTTTAGATTCACCAGATACCCATGCAGGTCGCAGAACGGTAAAAAGTGCTGCTCATCCGCCAACTTGATCGGCATGTATCCGTGATAAATCTCAGCTTGGGTCCAATCGGGCCATTGGATTTCAACGATGGCCTCAGCAATCAAGTCCCGTTTGAACGCTAAGGATTTGGTCAACGGGATACCTTTGGGATGCTCTTCGAATTTTGCTGCTAAGAAATCCAACGCTCGCACCAGCGGAGACGTCTCCAAAACCGGATCATCAGTGGGGATATCACGAAACTCAAACATACCGCAGGCTTAGATCAACGTGTTCGTTGAGGTCAACCAAACCACAGCGACGACCATTAAACTGAGAAAGAAATAGATGAGAAAAATAATGATTTCCGTTGGTTAAGGCGTCAGACTCTAAGAAATTAGAGGAAAATCAATGACAAGAATAACGACACCCGGAGACTATCAATTGGTCAAATACACTACAGGCAGGTTGGCAAGGCACTTTAATCTCAATGCGGATGACATCAAGATGACATTCCAACTGAGTATTGCGGAAAAGGGCTATCCGAAATCCTTTTGGCTGCAAAAACCATATTTGGCATCAGCGCAAAGCTACTGGGGAGGTGTTCGCCTGGGCTCCGCTCCTACGCATTTTAGGAACCAGAAGTGGTCAATCTTCAAGATTTTCCAACCGGGAGAACCACTAGAAGCTAACGGTGCGTTCATCGGCGAGATGCATGCAAGTGGTGCATGGAAAGATACAGAAACATATGATGTACGTAGGTTGGATTTTACGTTTTTACGCGCTTATCGAAGCGAACTCAAAGAACCTTTCCGACGCGCCGCATTGCTGAGCAAGATGAAGCAGCAATAATGTGGACTTGCCAACAGTGCATTTTGGTTAGTCAATCTTCGGTCGCTCTTTGGGAGAAATCCCCATAACTGGATGAGGCTTCACATGGATTGAGGTCCTCGCATGGCACCCACAGAAACCCAGCAGATTGCACAGTTGAACGATCAATTCCGTCGGTTTAATCCATCTGTCCCAGGCGAACGTGTGATGACGCAGGGCGTGGCTCAGCTGTTGGAACGGTTGGACTTACCCCCGCAAATGCTGATCCAGCAGGTGATACAGTTTGATGATTTCACCCAGTCCAGTGATCCATACGGTGAGAGGGACTTCGGCGTCTTGGAGTTCCACGGGGAAAAGCTGTTTTGGAAGATCGATGCATTTGATTTGGATTACCACATGGGCTCGGATGATCCCACGGACCTCACCAAGACCCGCCGCGTCTTGACCATAATGTTGGCCAGTGAGTGGTGAGCATGGAACCGGATCACATGGAACGCCCGCGCTGTACTAACTGTGGCTCCACCGAAATCCTCAGGGATGCATATGCGGTTTGGCACGTAGATACCCAGCAATGGGTGCTTCACAGTTGTTATGATGCGTATCGTTGTGAGACCTGTGACTGGGAATCCAAACGGATCAATTGGTCTTTCTGAGCCCATAGAAGTGGTTCTTTCCTAAGGAAAAAACGCTGAAAAACTTTCCGTGGGAAAATTTTGGGGAGTTCTTTCCCGGGAAAATTCTGCGAATGCTTTCGATTGGTTCTCAAGGCTGATGCCGCAAAGGTCTGCTTTGATTCGTTGCCCTCATACGCTGGAGTCGCCCCTGCGGAACGCATCGTAGTGTTGAGTGATCTTGATGGCTTTGACTAACGCCATTGGGGACCTTTGAACCGTTGGGTCCCACGGGAGTATGGCGATGTCGTCGGGAGAGCGACCGAAGAGCAGTTCCGCAGCAGCGGTCGTCCAAACGTAACGCGGCTAAGGTCCGTGGAGAACCCATAGTGCCAAATGCTGCATGTTGCATGAACAACCGCACGCAGCGGTTTGCTGACGTTCTCATTTGCAGGGGCGGCTCGAATTGACCTTTAAGTCTCCAAATCGAATGCGGCGGACGCCGACCGCATTCCGGTCATTCGCCGAGTTTGGAAGACCTTTTGGTGGGCGACCTCGTAATCCGCCCGGTCAATCCGACCTGAGCAATGATGAGTTCAAAGGCTGCATCCTGCGAGCTCTTGGACGTCGAAGAACTATCGATGCGGGCCACTGCCCTTCAGTTCGATGCTTGATTCTGTGAAAGTCTCGACAGCTTGCTTCAGTTCGGTATGGCTGTTTGCATAGTCTTTTATGTCGATCCCGTTGCGGGCCGCGTCTGCGGCTTGGCGCAGGGCGATCACGCCAGCGGCTGCGCCGCCTGGGTGACTCAGGATTCCGCCCCCTGCACAGAAGATGAAGTCGTCATTGCCAAGCAAGCTCCGCGCTGGATCGATTTGCCAGACGGTTTGACCCGAGGAATAGACGGGCATGGCCAAATGTTCGGGGCCACCCTCGGCGACTGGCGATTGGACCGAGACCGCAGATTGCGCAACAACATCATCGGCTTCGGTGAATTTGTTCGCCAGACCGTTCACGTGCAAATGGTCTGCACCGGCAAGGCGCCAGAGCTTTTGCATCACCGGAAAGCTGATCCCGATATCAGGCGAGCGGGAATAGATACCCCAACCGGCGCGGTGTCCGTGGATTGTCATGGGGCTACGATCGCGCAGGGCGCGCAGGCCCGTCAGGCCGACCGAACTCATACAAATCATGGCGCAGGTGCCGTCATGCGCCTCAAGCAGTTCCAGATTACGCCACATCTGGTCAACTTCGTCAGTAAGGTTGAACGCATACATGACCCGTTTGCCGGTTTTGTCCGCATGGGCAGTGAGAACGCGGGACACCTCTTTCACGCGTTGATCGAACGGGCAATGGGGGCCGTTGGCCTGCAATTCGTCGTCTTTGATAAAGTCGATCCCCGCCTCCACCAGGGTCTGCACAAGGGCGGCCGTTTCCGAAGGGTTCAAGCCGACACTGGGCTTGATGATGGTCCCAATGACGGGCCCTTGATGCCCCCCCATGAAGTCCCGCGTGCCTGGCGCGCCAAACTGCGGGCCGGGGTGATCCATGGCGAAAGCGCTTGGCAGATGCATGTCAACGAGGCGGATGGCCGAAAGTTCGGCCAGTTCAAACAGGTTCCCAGCCAAGGTGGACAGAAGCGTTGGCAAAGACGTTCCGAAGTTGTCCAAGGACCAGCTAATTGTAACAAGGCCGCGTTCGTAGCTGTCACCGGTTTTACGGCTCGGCAAAGATGGTGTCGCGCGGCTGCCTGTGATCTCGACCTTTTCAATCCGTGCGGCAGAGCGCTCTCGCAATTCATCCGTTTCGGCGGCCAGCCTTGTGAATGTACCGGTAGATTGCTCTCCGGCAAGGACTTCTGCGGCCCGCGCGACGCCGACAGGCGATTCAATGTCATAGGTGGCGGTGATGCGGTTCATTGGGGTCCTCCTCCGTTTCGGATCCAGCCGAAGTAGTCATGGCTGCCCATTTGGCCGCCTTTGAGCGCAAGCTGCAGGCCGTCCATTGGTCCGTCAGCATGGGCTTGAAACAGTGCGGCGCCGGGAATTGTCGGCGCGAGGGCCGTCAGCGCATAGATGCCCAGCTGCCGTGTGGCATGGCCTGACGTGTCCCCTCCCGATACCACAGCCCGGCGCACGCCGCTTTGCATCAACGTCTGGTGCAGAATGCGCCCGAGCGCTTCGCCGGTCTTTTGGTTTGCTGCGGCGATGTTGGGGCCTGCTGCGGTTTTGAAAGCCTCGACCGCTGGGTCATCGGGCCCCTCGGCCGTGTAAACGAGCGGGTCTCGTCCGCCACCAATGGCATCCAAACAGGCTGCGACGGTACGGCCCTCTTCTTGCTCCAGCGCGCCTTTGTGTTGGCAAGCGCAGGCGGCATCAAAGGCAATGCAAGTAAACCCGTTGGCTTTGGCCCATGCAATTTGATCCGCAGTGGTGGGTGAGACGGAGCCAGATACCACGACCATTCGATCCGACCGCCCGATGCCTTGCGGCGCGGCTACCTTGGCGATTTGTCCGGTCTCCTGCCAATGGCGCACGAGGGCATATTCGACCCCCTGAGAACCAACGACAAAGGGTGAGGTCTCGCGCCCTTCCCAGATCAATCGACCTGCCGCTGATTCTGTTTGGGCATCCATGCAATCCAGTGTGACCACATCGATTCGATCTGGGTCGGCGGCCGTTTTGGGAAGCTGCGCGCTCAAGAACAAATCTTCCATCGTCAGGCAGCGCGCGTCGATTTTGTCAGACTGTAAAGCGATATGATTGGCCACATCGGATTCGTGCATAGGCGTCACAGGATGGCGCGACATCACCGGATGCCGGTCAAGCCGGAAGACAGCATCTCCAAACCCCGCAAATAGGTGCCCGAAAGACTGATACCGCCGCATCTGGGGAGCCGCGATCAAGACTGGCACGGCGGCGGGCGAAAATATCTGCGCACCAATGTCGATGGCGCGACCGATAGATCCAACGAGTGGTGAAGAATCCAGTGTAGAGCACACTTTATAGTGCATGAGCGCAGGGTTCAGAGCTGCCAGATGAGAGAAAATACCGGGCAACTCGGCATCCATCCACTGGGGCGATTGCGCGCGCGCCGTGGAGGCCACGCCGACGCCTTTGAGGTCGGGGTATTTGGCCAGCTGATCCGGTGTCGGTGGCTCAAGAAACAGCATTGCGGGCAGCCCGGCGAAGGTCAGAACCTCCATCACGGCGGCGGCACCCGTGAAGTCGTCCGCAAACCACGCAACCAGGGGGGCATCCGTTAGCCCGCCATTTTGTTTTGTCATCGTCGTTTGCCTCTCGTCGCAAAAAATAATTGACATACAAACATGATTAGATACTCATTATACCAGTTGTCAATTGATTCCCGCTAAAATCGCGGGAGCCACAGGAGGGGTTTTTATGACAAAGCTGGCTTTGTTTGGTGCGGGCGGAAAAATGGGCATGCGCCTTGGTGCGAACCTCGCCAAGTCCGATGAATTTGAAACAATGCATGTCGAGGTGTCTGAGGCCGGGCAGGCCGCCGTGCGCGAAGCGTACGGGGTTGAATGCGTTGACGTTGATGTCGCTCTCGACGGCGCTGACGTCATTGTTTTGGCCGTTCCTGACACCGTCATTGGAAAGGTCGCCCATGGCATCATCGACAAAGTGAAGTCCGGCGCGATGATCTTTGTTCTGGATGGAGCGGCCCCATTTGCCGGTCACCTGCCAGAACGCGAAGACGTCACCTATTTCATGTCGCACCCGTGCCATCCGCCGATCTGGAACAACGAAAACACGACCGAAGAGCGGCGCGACTATTTTGGCGGAATTTCCGCAGATCAGGGGATTGTGAATGTCCTCATTCAAGGGCCGGAAGAGCAATACGCGGTAGGGGACCGTGTCGCGCGGACAATCTATGCACCTGTCGTACGCTCCCACCGCGTCACCCTCAAGCAATTCGCGCTGCTAGAGCCCGGCCTGTCCGAGACCGTCAACGGCTCGCTGATGAAAGTGCTGCGCATGGCGATGGATGAGGTCGTCAAAAAGGGCGTGTCGTATGACTGCGCCCGCGACTTTCTGCTGGGACATATGAACATCATGGGTGCGGTCATGTTTGACCAGCACCAAGGCGTCTTTTCTGACGCCGCCAATAAGGCAATCGAATTCGGGATTCCGGTCCTGATGAAAGACGACTGGCTGCGCTGTTTCGACGATGACGAAATCGCGGCAAGCGTCGAACGGATCACCTGATCCAGGGAGGTTGAGCTTCGGCTCGAAGACCAAGATACGCCAAAGGGAGGAAACCAAATGCGTAAGATTAACACAACACTCGCAGGGGTGGCGCTGGCAGCTGGCCTTGTTACAACGGCATCTGCGGAAACAACACTGCGTATTCAGACGCACCAAGGGCAGTCGTCGTCCTATGGCCAGGCTATTCAAGACTTCGTCGATGCGGTGTCTGTCATGTCTGGCGGCGAGCTGAACATTGAGATGTTCTATTCATCCTCCGTGGTGCCATCGGCAGAAACCTTTGACGCTGCAATCAACAGCATTCTCGACTGTGATATGACAAATGGCAGCTATCAGGCTGGCAAGAACAAAGCATTCCAGTTCGTCTCCGGTACCATGGGCGGCTATGACACCGCGCTGCAGTATCAGGCATGGGTCGAAATGGGCGGCGGCCGCGAGGCTATGAACGAACTGTATGACGGCTACAACATGACCTTCATCGGGGCCCATGTCGGCGGTCAGGAATCCCTGACATCGACACGTCCGCTTGCAGGTGTTGCCGATCTGGAAAACTGGAAGTTCCGCGCCCCTCCTGGTATGGCATCAGACATCTTCGCATCCCTTGGGGCCAAGCCGATTGTGATGGACTTCTCCGAAGTGATCACTGCGCTTGAATCCGGCATCATCGATGGCGCTGACGCGTCTACATTGGGCAACAACCTGCGGATCGGCACCTACGACATCGGCAAGCACACGAACTTTCCCGGCTTCCACTCAATGGCGGCTGACCATCTGGCATGCCGCACCGACGTTTGGGAAGGTCTGAGCGAACAGCACCAGACCATCATTGAAGTCGCTTACAAGAACGTCGGCATGGATCTGATCCTGCAGACTTTGGTCGACAACGGCGAAGCGCTGGCAAAACTGCCGGGCATGGGTGTGACCACCTACAACTGGTCTGCCGAAGATCGCGCGACCTTCCGTGCGGCGGCGCAGGAGCAGTGGAACGTCTATGGCGGCGAGACCCCCGAAGGCAAAGCCATGGTCGACAGCCACGTAGCCTTCATGCAGCGCATCGGTCTGATCCAATAAGCCAGACCGCGTGTCCAAGATATCGCGCGCTCCCGGTCTCGGCCTGGGCCGCGCAATCCTAGGGCGGGATACGCCCAAAAATTGTCAGGGAGGGGCAAATGGTCGAACATGAACGGACAGGTCCGCTGGATCCGATCACCTGGGGGATCAGCCGAATTGCCATGTGGTTGCCGATGTTTATCGTCGCGATCATCTTCTTCGAAGTCGTCATGCGCTATGTCTTTGGGCGCGCCACGATGTGGGTCAACGAAACGTCTCTTTGGGTGGCGGGCGCTGCGTATATGTTTGCTGGCCTCTATTCGATGCAGCAGAGAAGCCACATTCGGATCTACATTCTCTATGATCTTGCCCCGCGCTGGTTGCGCAGAACCTTTGACGTGATTTCGACCATTTGCATCGTCATTTTCGCAGTCGCCTTGATCTGGGGCAGCTATGACGATGCCGTTCGCAAGTTCATGACATGGGAACGCTTTGGAACCAAGTTTGACCCGCCCATTCCTGCGACGCTCAAACCCTTGATCCTGATCACCATGGCACTCTTGGCCCTGCAGGCAATTTCAAACCTGATTTACGACTGGAACACCGATCAGAGCGAAACGCCGCTGGTCGAGGATCTGGAAGATTTGCTCGACCATGTGGGCGCAGATCATCTGGAGGCCCGCCCAAGCGGCGATGCGGCCGATCGCGAAACCGCCCTTGGCAATACCAAGAAATAACAGCCTAAGAGGGGAAACACCGTGGATATCGGAACCATATCGCTAGTTCTGCTGATGGGCATGCTTTTGCTCTTGGCAATCGGAATGCCGCTGGGCTTCGCTTCGGGCTTTCTGGCCGTTGTCGTCATGGTTATGAAGTTTGGCCCTGACCTGCTCTTCAGCAATTTTGGCACGGGTCCACTGAACCTATTGGGTCAGCGCATTTACGGGATCATGACAAGCTATGTTCTTGTGTCGGTCCCCTTGTTCATCCTGATGGCGAACCTCTTGGAGCGCTCAGGCATCGCGCGGGACATGTACGACACGCTAGAGGCTTGGATGAGCCGTACACGGGGCGGCATCGCGGTTGTCACAGCGCTGATGGCCGTTGTCATGGCTGCTATGTCCGGCATCATCGGAGGTGAGGTCGTTTTGCTGGGCCTGATTGCACTGCCGCAAATGCTGCGGCTTGGCTATGACCAAAACCTTGCCATCGGAACCATCTGCGCCTCTGGGTCTCTGGGAACCATGATCCCACCCTCAATCGTTCTGATCTTTTACGGGCTGATTACCGACACCTCGATCCATGCCTTGTTTCAAGCGGCTTTCGTTCCGGGCTTTATTTTGGCACTGGGCTATATCGCCTACATCCTGATCCGCACCAACCTGAACCCATCCTTGGCTCCGCTGCCCGAACCGAAGGACACCGATCTGACCGGCCGGCAAAAAAGGACCTATGGTCTGGCTTTGATCGCAATGATCGTCGGCGTGGCCGCTGCAATTATGGTCGTGCGGGGACTTTATCTGAATGCCTTTGACCTAATCGAATCCGATACTGGCGGCATTACGGCCTCTTTTATCATCCAGGCAGGGGGTTTGGCTCTGGCCTGTGCGGCATTCCTTTGGTTGGTGACCGGCAAAGCCAACGCCGTGGCCGCTTGGGAAAACGGCAAAGGCATGGTGGCGCCACTGCTTGTTGTCTTTGTCGTGCTGGGGTCGATCTACGGCGGCATTACCGGTATCACTGAGGCCGCAGGCATTGGCGCTTTTGCGGTTCTTCTCTTGATCATCATACGCGGCGAGTTTTCCTGGAAACTCCTTCAGGAAGCCTCGATGCGGACCTTTAAGTCCACCGGAACCATTATGTGGGTGACCATCGGCGCAACCGCGCTGGCCGGGGCCTACACGCTGGCGGGAGGGCCCACCTTTGTAGCCAATATGATCGTCGGGCTGGATATGCCAACGCTGGGCGTCTTGCTGATTATGATGCTTGTGTTCCTGTTCATGGGCGCATTTATGGATTGGACTGGGATCGTACTCTTAGTCATGCCCGTCTTTTTGCCAATCGTGCTGAAATTACCTTGGGAAGAGCTGGGCATAACCGGAGGGCTTGATACGCAGCTGGCCGTGCAAGTCTGGTTCGGTGTGCTGTTTTGCGTGAATATGCAGGTCAGCTTTCTGTCGCCCCCATTTGGCGGCGCCGCGTTTTATCTCAAGTCTGTGGCACCTGCCCATATCACGCTGCCACAGATCTTCCGGAGCTTCCTGCCCTTCATCGCAATACAGATCACCGTTCTGATGCTCATCCTGCTCGTGCCTCAGATCACCACCCTATTCCTGCACTAATCCAAGGATCAACTGGTCATCTGGTATCATATGTGGGAAACTCAGGCATGACGAAAGCAATGACCACTAAAACGGAACATGACGCCATAGACGCTCCGATTGTACGCCAGAAGCTGTCGGATCAAGTGTTCGACCGCCTTTGGGCGATGGTCCAATCTGGAGAACTGTCGCCCGGTGACGCCATGCCGTCCGAGCGGGCATTGATGGAGCGGTTCAATGTCGGCCGTCCTGCTGTTCGTGAAGCCTTGCAAACGATGGCGAACAAAGGGCTGATCACCATTGCCCATGGCGAACGCAGCCGTGTAAACAAACTCACGCCCGGCATCGCCTTTGATCAGGTCGATGACATTGCAAAACTGTTGCTGTCGACCGAGCCATCCAATCTTGAAAACCTCAAACAGTTCCGCAAAATTCTTGAGGCCGGATCGATCCAGATCGCCATCAAAAATTGCACAGAGGGCGGTATCTCTGACATGCGCGCCTTGGTTGAGGATCAACGCAGCAAGCTCGGTCAAGAAAAGGCGTTCATCGAAGCCGATATCGCGTTTCACGTGGGCATCGCCAAACTTACAGAGAACCCGCTGATTCAAGCCGTGACGCAAGCGATGCTGTCGTGGCTGTCAGCCTACTACAAACCCGTTCTGCACTGGCAGGGGCGCGAGGATACTACGTTGCTCGAACATGCCCACATTGTCGATTTGATGGAACGACAAGACATACCCGGCGCGCAGAAGCTCCTTCGCGATCACCTGAACCGCTCCGATCCACTATACGGTTCGAACTGAACCATATTTTCGTAGTCCTATGCTGGCGAAGCAAGTTCAAGTTGCAAAGTTGCATTGCATCATTGCGGATAAGCCAAAGACAGCAGGAGCGATCCGCATTGCTTCAGACCGCTAATTTTCACAGCCCTCGAAAGCGAACTTCAGCCGCAAAAATAGACAATCGTCGAAGTTGACGCACGGCCGACCTGCCACTTCGCAGAATGACCCGCAGCTTGAAGTGAGGCTGAATGTTCGCTTTTGCTTCCTCTGCCCGATCGGTTTGCGCTCGCAGCAGACCTTGGCATTGTCGCAAATTTTTCTTTTCGCTATGGAAGCAAAGAACAGAAAGCACCCATTCGGTCAAAGATCACGGATGGCGGCAATGTCCGCATGTTGCTCCTTCACCCATACCGCGGCGAAGGTCCGCATGATCTGCAGAAGTTGATTTATACCAAAGGTGTTTGATGCTGACTCATTATGTCGGCCGGGTATTGCATCGTGGGCGCTGATCTGCCTCACGTGTGGCGAAGGAGATTTGCCATGCCAGCCAAAATTCCGCTTCGCACCGATTTCACCGCTGTCGAGCTGCGCAAGTGCGCGGCGCAGGGTTCGGACGCCAGCCAGAGCCGCCGCCTGTTGTCTTTGGCGGCGGTGTATGACGGCATGGACCGCGCGAGTGCCGCGAAGATCGGGGGTATGGACCGTCAGACGCTGCGCGATTGGGTCCATCGTTTTAATACGGAAGGTCCAGAGGGGCTGATTGACCGCAAGCCGCCGGGGGCGCGGCGCAAGCTCAGCGAGGCGCAACGGGCCGAACTTGCGACGATCGTGGAGGCCGGCCCCGACCCGGAGAAGGACGGCGTGGTCAGATGGCGGCGTACCGACCTTCAGCGTGTCATCAAGGAGCGCTTCGGCGTCGCGTATCACGTGCGCCATGTCGGCGACATCCCGCACGAGTTGGGCTTTTCCCATGTCAGCGCGCGCCCGCAGCACCCCCAGCAAGATGCCGAAACCATCAAGGCGTTTAAAAAAACTTTGCCCAGACGCTCAGGGAAACCTTGAAAGATGTCTCCGACGAGACGCCAGTCGAGATCTGGTTTCAAGATGAAATGAGGCTGGGTCAAAAGAATGGCCAGACCTATCAATGGGCGCGCAAGGGTACGCGCCCCCGCCAACCCGCCGATCAGCGGTATCAAAGCGCCTATCTGTTCGGTGCCGTTTGTCCCGAACGCGGAACCGGTGCCGCACTCATGATGCCTTACGCCGATACCCGCGCCATGCAGGCCCATCTCTACGAGATAAGCCGGGAAGTCGCCACGGATGCCCACGCCGTCATCATCATGGATCGCGCCGCATGGCATACCACGGGTGCTCTGGATGTCCCGCAGAACCTCTCCCTGCTCTTCATCCCGCCAAAGTCGCCCGAACTCAACCCCGTAGAGAACATCTGGCAATACATGCGCCAGAATTGGCTCTCTAACCGCGTCTTCAACGACTATGACGCCATAATCAAAGCCGGATGCCACGCATGGAACAAACTCATCGACCTACCCGGTGTCATCAAATCCATCGCAACACGCGAATGGACTAAAATAGGTCAGCCTTAACCTCCTTTGGTATTAATCAACTTTTGGACCCGACCACACCGCACAAAAGCTCGCAGAAATTTCCCAAGGGGAAGTTTTTCCGCAGACTTTCGTGGCGAAAAAAGTCATCTTGACCAAAGCTACGTGAACAACAGTCGAAAACCACAGATTTCACCCAGTGAAATCAGCAGCCTAATCGCATATCATCACACCCAAAGCATCATAAGCACGGCAAGGAGCGTTGCTACCATGCTGTGCTAGAACTGTGCTAGGTGCACGGCGCTATGCTTGTAGCGCGTTGTGCTAGTTGTGTTTTTTAAAACTGTGCTAGCACTGTGCTAGGGTATTTCGAGCTAGCACAGGTAAATTTCGAAAATCATCGAAATTTTAAGCCATTGTAATTTTTGTATTTTATGGTGCCCGGGGGCGGAATCGAACCACCGACACGAGGATTTTCAATTTTCCTAGGCTTCCGTTCAACACTCACCAAATCGATGCAGCCTGATCGAAAATCTGAGTAACTTGAACTCGTTGTCCTCTTCAGACTTACTCGTTGAGTTCCATTCAAAGTCATTCAAGCTCATGGTTATGGGCACCCAAACGTCACCCAAGTGCATCGCTCAAATGGAAAACGACCAACGGATTGTTACTGCTAAGTGCTAGAGTGGTGTCGGCGGTAGTCCTGCCAAGCTCGCTTATTGGTTTCAACGAGATCGATGCTGGGAAAATCCTTCCGAACCCTCTTCAGAATGTATGCCAATTTCGTTTCCATTGTTCTTCGGGCCGCTTCAATCTCTTGCCACGCAGCCTCTTTTTCTGGCGGCAAAGGCATATCTCCAGGATTTGTGAATATCACCAATGAGCCACTAGAGTTTAAGTGATACAGGTCATCGCGGCAGACCGTCTTTTCCCATGCTCTGGCAAATTCCCTAACAGCTTTGGCTAGCCTTTTGTCGTTTAGATGAAATAAACTGCTGCCAAAAACAACGCCCTTAACTCCTTCAAAAAAGTGCAAACCTCGGTAAGGGAAAGAATGTGGTAGCCTCGCCAAGTGATCATCAATGGTTGGCAGGTGCATCTCTTCCAAGACCCACTCAAGCGCTCGCATATCCCGAGAGTGCCGCAACTGCTCTTCAGTAAGCCCCGCGAGTTCCGATGGTCGCTTGGGATCACTTGAAAGCACTCCGCCCACAGCCACGGAGATCAACTTATGAAGGTTTGCTTGGTCTTGTTTCTCAACCCCCTCTGTTAGCTTAAACGGACTTACCCTGTGTCGGTCGAAATCAAACGGCAGGTCATCGGGAAGAGTGCCGTATTCGGTATTGAAAAGTAGAACAATTCTTGACCAACCCAGCGTCTGAACTGCATACCCTAGCTCAAAGACAACGTTCGGGTTTGGGCATTTCCTTGCTTTCGTATCCGCCGCATTAATCGTCGAAACATCCGCAACAAAGACGTCTGCCTTCCCGATTTTCTCAAGGATGGTTTGTGGAATGTTTGGGCTTCCCGCTTCGTCACGCGTTGCTTCGTCAATAAGAACATTGTCGCTACATGTTTTCCTGAATTCATGCAGTCCCTTCGAGATTGCATATCTGGTAACTTTACCTGGCAAATCACTCTGCCAAGAGAAAAACACACGGATGGGTTTGGCTGTTTTAGTCATTGAGAAGGCCCGTTGATTTGGAGGCGTTTCGTTTAGTCAGGGCTTGGTTAGCCAAGATTCTGCCCCGTTGATAAAAGAGACGAGACGTTCAGAATCCTCACCATCAAATATCGAAGCTTGAACAGCATCTTGAGCAATAGGGAGCAGCGCTTCCAGATCGTATATGCCCACATCGGGCGCTTCCTTGATGCTAAAAGTCGTTCCATGGGAGCCAGTGGTTTCCGTAAGTAGAGAAGTTGCCGTTCCCAATAAAAAACCAGCGTCCTCTTGCGCGGACTGCACGACCCACACTTTGCACTGATCTTCGCCAAAAAAATGAGCGTATGCCCGAATGGCTGCCCATGTTTTTGGGTACCTTAGGTATTCCCCGGAAGCCAAATCCTCTTCAAACAATGGCTTAAGTGCATCCCGAAACTCTTCCCAATCCTGCTTTGAGATTGGACTGTCCATCCGCTCTTCGGATACGCCTATTTCGCCCAGAAGCCTGCCATAGTCGTTAAAGGTTTCGATCCCGTATGCAACGTTGCGTTTAGCAGTCAACGCAGCGTTCAAAGCCTTCGCGGCGCCGCCGGGTGAATAGGTTTTCAGGATGTCCGCAATGAGAAGGTAAAGCACTTGTGATGGCCCCAGCATAAAGAACCCTCGGTTCGCCTTCATGCGACTGACCGCTTCTCCAACCGAAAATAGTGCGTTCAACAACTCTTGCGTAGGTTTCACTGCGTTAGGTTCGATCATTCGGTACTGGATTTCAGTGAACAGTTCGCCAATCACAGGTTGGTTTTTCGCATCCTTTCTCAGCAACCATTCTTCAAAGAGAGCGTGTAGCGCAGCTTCATCATTCAAGTTGTTAAAAACCGTCTGGATCGCAGAAAAGGGAATAGTATCGTCCGACAACCCGAAGGCCATATATGTTTGAAACACATTGACGTGGCCTATCCCTCTGCGCCTGACCACTTGATAGTGTGGTTCACCTATTGAGTGCTCTCGACCTGTTATCTGTTTTGCTCGTGTCGGGAACAAGCATGCCAACAATGGTATGACTGACTTGTCAGAGTGAGCTGCGATCAACTTCGCCAGCACGTCGACTTGTTCGCTCTTCGCGTCATCAGTTCCAAAGCCAAAACTACCCTCGGAAAAAAAGAAGTCGCGATTGGCTTTGATCCAGTCAAAAATCTTTGGCTCAAAGAGCCTAAGCCCTTCCATCGCAATGATATCAGCTGGATCAACTTCATTCTCGAGCGCTGGCCAAGTGAATTTCAGAGCATTGGTGTAACGGTTGATGTCTCTTGGTGTCTTCATCCACCGTCTGACCCCATGGGAAACAATTTTGTACCAACGATCAGAGGCCTGAATGCCCTCGGCGATGAAGCCAATATTTTTGTCGAGCAGAGACAAAAGCGCCGATAAAGACGGCTGAGGAAGTGTCAATTCTTGCTGAATGATTTTTTCTGCGAACGTAGGTTCAAGCGGGTCTACTGCTCTCCCCTCTTCAAGTGCGGCCCAAACATGCTTTTTGTCGTAGGATAGCAGGTAAGTCACATACGGAAGCTTTCCGACACTCTTGACCATCTGCATCATCGAGCGGATTTCATCCGACGACAAACGGTCGAGGTCGTCGATCACGATTACAATTCGACGTTTTTCCGCCTTTAGACGTTCAACAAGCTGCGCGTAAGTAGTTTGTAAGGAAGGCGTAGACAGCCATCGATCAAGCGATGCGTCCAAGCTTCGCTTTCCCATATTCGTTGCTGCCCCCGAAAGTAGGCCTGCGGTTGGATCAACAGTCAGACCAACAGCCGCCACCAAACTCGCCAAACTGTCAGTATTTCCTTTGGCGAACCTCCCCAAAGAGGTTCCAAGTTTTTTAGCTTTGGTCTCCTCGTCTGGAAGATGTTCGGCCAACACTTGAAAAAAGGCTGAAATAAGATCAGTTCGTCCGGAAAAAAGCCAAGGCTCAAAGTCAACGACGGTTACAGGTACGCTCTGATCTTCGAGCTCTTGGTTGTGCTTGTGCAAGTATGCCTTTGTGAAGTTTAGGGCCGTCGTTTTACCGCTTCCCCAAGGCCCACAAAGACCAACAACAAATCCGTCGGATGACGAAATGTTTAGAATTGTTTGGCTCAACCTTTTCGCGAAACCAGCGAACCCCAAAACGTCATCGCGCCATGGGTTGCTTTTGGGCACATCATTCGAAAGTGCCGAAATACTACTATCATTGCTCAAGTTGCCGGCCTTTACAAAACGGCGCTGATGTGAACGATTTTCTCCTAATTTTGCTCCACAACAACCCGCTTCCTTGTTTTCAATCGATGGTACCGCTGACAGCTAAAGTGCAGAGCTTTTCCTTCACCAATGTAACCAGCCCATCGGTTTCGGTCATTGCAAGCAATTCATCTACTGTAATAACCACGAGTCTGCGTTTTTCCATCAACGCCTTCGAGACAGTGTCGTGCGCTGCGGTAAGCTGCTGTTGATCACCGGTTATGCCGTTTGCGCATAATAGGATTCCAAAATCCAAACCGCGGTTTCGGAGCTTTGTATCAAACCAGTTTACTTCTATGCTACCAACGGCAGTGGACCAGTTCTTGCACTCGATAAGAACAATGTTGGACAAAAATGGAAGCCCGGCAGGGTCTTGTTCGTTCCAAAGCGCAACGTCAATTTCTTCGTTATGGAAAGCATTCATCGCGTTTCGCTTGGTAATCGATATTCCCGGAACTTCGCCAAACACGTAGCAAATCAGGTCTTCTAGCGCTTGCCCCTTAACTGCTGTATTCGGTGCCGCATTCCCGGTATCAACAAAATTCTGAATGGTAGCTGGGTTGAGTAGAGCCATCTTCTAGCCCAACCTTTTGTTCATTAACTCGTCGAGGATCGTATCGTGAAGCCCCACTCCTTCGAGGCCTTCAATTAGGCCTTCCAAAGACATCACGACAACTCGTTTCAGCTTTGACTTTGGAATCTTCAGAAACTCGTCAGCGCCATCGGCAACCACAAGAAGGCCAACATTCGAACCACCGCGCGCGACGTATTTGGAAAGCTGCGCTGCGACTCTTTCTGCTTCGCCTCGCCCCCGTACAGCCGTTTTGATTTCGACCAGTAGTGGGTTTGCAATCGACGGCGACCATTGGTCCGACCAAACCGCGAGATCAGCACCGCCATCTCGCCCTTCAGACTCAACTACAACTTCAGCACCTGCAGCGCGTAAAGCCTGCGCGACCAGCCCTTCAATCATCCGGTGGCTTCCAAGACCGCGACCCGCCACTTCTTTTAGGTTTGTAATTGCCTGACGGTCTACTGGCCGTTCGGAGGCCTTTTTAAATTCCGCTTTCCTGTTATGGCTATCTGGAGCCGCCAACACTTGATCGAGCGCAAACTCGACAGCTCCTAGTTCCGTCAAGTTACTGCGAACAAACAGGAGTTTTCGAAACTGGGATGGGATGTTTCCGGCGCTAGGGTAAGCGACAATCAATAGCCGTTTGCCTAGAATATGTGCTTGTCCAAGTTCAAAAAGAACCCACTGCGAGTCTCTCTCACGAGTGAGTACTCCTACCACAAGATCTGCCGAGGAAATTGCTTCTGCCGTACTGTCCTGCGCCGACAGTGATGGCGTATCTTTAGGTCCGACAAGCCGGACACCTTTTGATTTTAGCAAATTTGTTAGTCTTGAAACATCCAAACCCGCAGGAGCGGCAATGTAGCAATTTCTAATGAGGGCCATCAAACAACCTTTGACAGTATTCGATTTCCACTCATAACGTAGTAGATTGGCTCAAACCATACCCTGACACGCGGATTCTGGGTGTCTTACAGTGTCTGCATGAAACAGATGCTGACAACCAAATCACTAGACGCGCTGGCTCCGGCGACTGCAAAGCGGTACGAGGTGCGCGACCAGAAAGTAAACGGCCTGCATGTGCGTGTGTCGACCACAGGTGCCAAGGTGTTCTACACGTTGGTGCGCCCGAACGGTTCACGCAGACGCGTCAAAATCGGCCCATATCCTGTGGTCTCCCTTGCCGACGCCAGACGCAAGGCGATGGAAATCGCCCGTGACGTCGAGTTGGGCGAGTTCGAAAAGGCCCCCGAAGTTTCAGAGGCATCGGCCCTGACGCTGGGTGAAACGATCCCCAAGTTCATAGAACTTCACGCGAAACCCAACACCAAGGACTGGAAAAGGACCGAAAGCGTTCTGCACAAATTCGATGGATTGAAGGACCGGCCCATCGATCAGATCAAACGGCAAGATGTCAGCAAGGTACTGGATGGCATCATCGCCAACGGCACGCCGACGCGGGCGAACCGGGCGCTCTCAGCGATCAAAAAGCTCATGAACTGGTGCGTCATGCGTGGTGACATCGAAACATCGCCTGTGGCTCTCCTCAGGCCCCCCACGCGCGAAATCCCTCGTGATCGTGTGCTGAGCGATGATGAAATTCGTGCGATATGGCAGCACAGCGACGTCGAGGGCTACCCGTTTGGTCCATTCCTCAAATTGCTGTTGATGACAGGGCAGCGAAGAGCAGAGGTATCTGACATGCGTTGGTCTGAACTCAATCTCGATGAGGGCATTTGGGAGCTTCCGGCGAGCCGTGTGAAAAACGCGCGCCTGCATATCGTGCCGCTGCCTCCACAGGCCGTGGAAATACTGCGATCCCTGCACAGGTTCCTCGACAGCGACTTCGTGTTCACGACGACTGGCCGTTCAGCGATTTCTGGGTTCGGACGCCTCAAGGAACGCATTGAGGCGACACTGCCCAAAAACACACCTGATTGGCGCTTCCATGATTTCAGACGCACCGCCTCTACGGGTATGGCGAAGATCGGCGTGGCACCTCATGTGATCGATGCCGTGACCAACCATAAATCAGGAGTCGTGTCCGGCGTCGGCGCAACCTATAATCGCTACACGTATTTCAATGAGAAGCGTGATGCATTGGCACTGTGGGCGACGCATATAGATGGAGTTTTGAGAGGGTGACGATTTGGCAGTAAACGATTTCGACAAAAGTCCTTTCGTCAGCCTTCGTGAAGCTTTTGAAATCGTGGGTAAGGCTTCGCTGGGAGACGCTTGGCACGAAGGCGTTTTCGAGAAGGATGCCCCAAACCACAAGGTCGTGCTCACACGCCTTCGCAACATTCTCAGGTCTGGCGATGTTGCCGCGCACTGGCACACGTCTGATAGCGAGGTGTCTGGTGAACTCCAGCCTGTCGAGGTCGATCACGATTTCTTTTCGATCCGTCTGCATGAAAACACAATTTTCCATTTTCGCGTCAATGAGCCCGTGCTGTGCAGAATTCACGCCAAACAACTCCATAGCTGCTTGCTCGATCTGGATGACTCTCAGCCAAGTTTCACATCGGCCGCCGAGAAAAGATGCTGCGCGTGGTTTGTTACTTTGATCTCTGACACCGAACAGGATCGACTGAGTGTTTCCGAAACAGAACGGTTGGCCAGAGGCAAATTTCAGGATGTTTCGCGCGCTGGCATCAAGCGCGCCCGCCTTGCCGCTGTCAAACAGACCGGGAAGCAAGAGATTTTCCGATCAGGCCGACCCAAATTAAAATCAACGAGCTAACTGGTTTTCGCTGGCTATTTAGCGATGTTCGCCAGTGCTATCTCATTCTCAGACGTCAACTAGAGAATGCGCATTCTCCTTACTCTATCTGAGAAGGAGCGACAAATGGCAGAGTTAGCCACGAGCACCAATAAGATCCTCTTGTCGAGAGATGATCTGAAAGAACTGGGAATTTGGCAGTCGAATTCCACACTGATCCGGCTCGAACAGACTGGGCGGTTTCCCCAGCGGATTCGCCTTTCCGGTGCCTGCGTTTGTTGGGATCGCGACGAGGTTTTGGAATTCATCGAAGCGCGCAAAGCCGAGCGTGCTTCATGGTCATACGCAGATGCGCAGTGATCAGCATGAAAGCCAAACAAAAACGGACCTACTGCCCGAAATGCCTCGAAAAACTGGGTGTTCTGAACGACTTTGACCACCTTCAAGAGCTTGAAGACTTGGGACGATTTCCGCTCAGAAGTGGCCCGAGAACATGGGACGCGGATCAGTTCGACAAGTGGTACATGTTGGTGACAGGCGTGCGACCACCGAAGTTCAAATGCAAATGCCGATCACGGCGTAGGTAGGGCGTTAAGCGTCCTACTACCCCTCCCAAAAAATTCGCAATCGGAACTGCCGTGCCAACTGTGTGGACGGTGAAGTTGCGCCTACCGAAAGGACAAATCATGACACCGGAAATCGATAACTTCTTAACCCCCTCACTTTTTCAAGATGGATGGTCGGATCGAACCACCGTCAAAGAACAGGACGAGTTTCTGTTCGCGATCTGGGGACCACAGGTACAGGACAGCGTGAAAACCTATGCCTCGCTTTGCTTTCGCAAAAAGGGCTCGTCCAGAATGGTTCAAGAGTTCGTGCAACTGGACGACGACATGTGCGTTGTAGATGTCTTGCGGTCTTACAGTCGGCAAGAATGGGACCAATACTTCAGCCCGAATGTCTACACCCGGAAAAACCGAAAACTCAGCAGTGTGTTCCACACATGTTGGTTCGGCTGGTGCGACGTGGACGCAGCCGATCCATTTGCATTCAACCCCAAGCCGTCAATCGTGTGGCAGACATCACCAGGACGCACCCAAGCGCTATGGTGCTGGGGTTGCCCCCACACGCCTGAAACAGCTTCGGCATATTCAAAAGCACTCGCATATCGGTTCGGAGGCGACAAAGGGGGTAGCGCAGCGAACAAGCTCCTAAGGATACCCGGGTCATACAATCATAAGCCGGAATACGGCAAACCGTTCATTCCTCTTTTGAAATTTGACCCGACATGTATGGACGAAAGGCCCAAGCTGTTAGCCAGTCAGAGAGGCTCATACACGGTCAGTCTTCGAGGTCAGGATTTGGACCCACATGCACACTCTAAATGGGAGGTGTGGAAAAAGTATCGGCGCAATCTGGACGCTTCGACCAGCTCGCTTATCAGGCACAACACGGTTCGCGCCAACGACCGTTCAAATCGGATTTTTGCGATGGTGGCCGGGCTTCACGAAGCCGGTGCATCGCTGAACGAAATCGCGAGTGTGATCTGGGCAAGCCCCTATTTTCGAGACAAACACGGAGATAATTTGAGCCGTCTAGGCCGCGAAATCCACTCGATTATCGCGAAGATGGGAGACCCCAAATGACATCCAAGAAAAAGGAGCAATTTGTCGGTCTGGACACAATCGACCCCAAAGAAGTCGAGTGGCTATGGGAACCATTCATTCCGTTCAGCATGATCACGATCATGGAAGGCGACCCCGGCGTAGGTAAGTCATTCCTTGCGATGCAACTGGCCGTTCAGGTCAGCATCGGTGGGGAGTTGCCCGATGGTCAAAAGGTAGGGCGCGGTCGCGCCCTCTACCTCAGCGCCGAGGATGACGCAGCCTATACGATCAGGCCGCGCATTGATGCGATGGGGGGCGATCCGTCGCGCATTCGGGTGCAGGGTGACTTCCTGTCGCTCGATGAAAAAGGTCTGCAAGCGCTCATGCGCGAGGTGAAACGAAAGCCACCAGACCTGCTCATCCTCGACCCGTTGTTCGCCTACATTCCGGCTGGACAGGACATCTACAAGCCAAATGTAATCCGGCAGCTTTTGTCTTTCCTTAAAGACATCGCTGAAGCAGGTGAGACTGCCGTGGTCATCATCCGGCACCTGACCAAAGCAAAGCACGATAAGGCCATCTACCGGGGTGGTGGATCCATGGATGTGATCGGCGCCGCCAGATCGGCATTCTTGGTCTGCGAACACCCGAATGACAGTTCGACCAAGCTGGTGGTCCACATCAAACACAACATCGCCAAAAGAGGCCAAACCCAAACCTATGAAATCACTGGCGAGGAAGGAGGAAAGGCGACCCTGAATTGGCTTGGGCCATCAGACATTACGATTGATGATCTGATTTCGTCCGAAGGCGCGCCGCGAATGTCGGCATTGGATGAAGCAACTCGGTTCCTGCGCGTGTTTCTTAAAAATGGGCCGGAACCGACAATCAAGGTGGAGAAAGAAGCCGCCGTTCGAGACATCGCCCCCAAGACCTTGGAACGTGCAAGGCGCGCTCTGGGCGTCAGGTCGAAAAAGAAGGGGAAAGGCTGGTTCCTGTCCTTGCCAGACGAAGAATGACCACAGGTAAGATATGAAGTGCGCCAAGAACGCCAACATCGCCATCGATGATTTTGGCGCATTTCACCCCTCAAGTTCGCCATGATGATGCGTGACGCCCTTGGCGATCTTGACGTTCTTGGCAACGGCTAGGCGCCGAAAATCTCGGCAGTATGCATGACCCCTTGTCTGCCTATAAGGCGTGCGCCGACAAAAAAATGCCTCCCCCCCATCCCCCTGTGGTCACCTGTTGTCTTCGCCTCCGTAGGTGCGGTCAGATGCGCCCGAGACCGACACGCGGACTATTGATCAGGCTGTTGGAGGTTGACGGACCCGAATAGCTGAGTCTTTTCAATCGGTCTGCATTCGGGTTCATCTGAGTGGGTATATTCGGGTGCAGCATGGGTGGGTTTACTCATTGGCTGGAGTGTCCGTCGCATCATTCTGAACCCATCCCTTTTTGTGGAAATGCCGAAGGACGATGGCACGGTTATACAAGGGAAAGCCAATCCACAGGCCGTTGGCCGTGATCAACGACAAGATCGACCACAGGAACATACCCTTGAACAGGTAATACAGGGGGCCGAGTAACAGGCACCACAGCCTGTGCCAGTTGCCCAAAATCACCTTGCGTTGTCCGTTGAAGCTCCATGTTGCCTCGATTGTCATGTCGAATTCTCCTGTGGTAAATTGTGGTCTATGCTCAATGCGATAAGAAAATTGGGGGTCTGCGTCAGGCGTAACCCCAGCGCCACTGGCTGCCCTCGGTATGATGCGCGCAGGGTCTACGCAGAAAATGGCGCTTCCGGCGCTGCTGGCTCAATGTAACGCCGCCGCGCACGCGATTAACTCTACCTGCCGGGGTTTGGTTACAGGTGGCATCAGTCGCGCCCCAGTGCCTTCCTGAACGCACTCAAGGTGGGTTTGAACGGATGGCCCGACATGCTCAGGTTCAAAGGCAATGGTGGGCCGTTTCTGACCAGCGCTTCCTCTAACTGCCATGGGGCGTCATGATGGACGACAGAAATCCCTGCATGTTCTTCGATCCAAGTCGTCAGCTGTTCTTCGTGATCTTTGGTCATGCGAACTCGGCCTCGTGCATCGCGATAGAAATCAAAGCCAAGTTGATCCTTTAGCAAGGCGGCGAGGGACAAGCGCAGCGTCGAGGATCGGATAGAACCACGCAGGTGATTTCGCCAAAGGCGTCGTTTGACAGGTGTGGCTGAACCCGGCCTTATCGGTCGGTCTTTCGGGGGTGCGATGCCGATGTAGAGCAAGTGCTTGCCGTCAAGTTCCAGGCAGTCGCCTTTGGGAACTTCAGGAAGCGAGCCATCGAACCACCAGCCGTACAGCCCATGCGTGACTTCGTATTCTTCAATATGCGCCAATATGTCAGCAGGCCGAATGAGCTGGGCCGGTTCCAAAACCTTTTTGGCTGCAATCTGGTCGGCTTCCATGCCCACCCCAATCTGCGAGCGCCCTCGCATTGACTGGTGATCGGGTTGTTGGAAATCCGCACGTACACGGACCCTGTGCCTTTAGCCGGGGCCTGTTGTATAACACAGGCACCCCGACCATAGGGTCAAGGTTTCAGCCGATTGCTCGACCTAGTACGTGAGGGGTTTCCACGCCCCAACGTGACCGCGTCTGCCACGTCGAGACCAGTGGTAGCAGCAATTCTTGAAAAGCTAAAGACGGGCTGGGGTTATCCCTGACATCAGCGCAATCCGCGTCTTATCGATCTGCATCAGCAATTTAGGAGATCGAAATGGCCGACATCGTTACACTCAAAGCCCTTTGCGAAGAACTCAAGATCGACCCACGCGAAGCCCGTGAACGCCTGCGCGCTGCCGTCAGTGATGCTAAGGCGAACCCTGAATTGGCAAAGGCACGCAAGCCGCGCACTCCGTGGCAATGGGTGAAGGGATCGAAAGAAGAAGCCAAAGCCAGGCAGGTTTTGAAAGGGTAATTCCACTATTTCATTGCCAAACCCTTGCTCTGCACAGGGCACATGCCGAGCAAGGGAAATAGAAAGTTTTATGATTCTTTAAGACGCCCCTTGGCGTCAACTCAAACAGCCACTATATTTGCTCCCTCATTTACAACAATTCGCAATAGATAGAGGAAAAGGGGACATGTAGTGGCATTGGAGCACGTTGGTCACGCTGACATCGCCAAGTTCGCTCAGGACAAGGTAAACTTGCCGAAAGAAAAGTCGGACGAGTACAAGAGGCAAGCTAAACGGCTACGGGACAAGCTTGAGGAATATCTGAAAGAGCATCCCAGCTTTGCACTGAAAAAAATGCTTCTTTCAGGAAGTATTGCGAAGGGCACCGCGCTTAAGAGTATCAACGATATCGACGTTGCTTGCTACATCTCCGGTTCGGATGCGCCAACGGATGTCGGCGAACTTCTGGAATATCTTGCAGAGCGACTGCGTAGTGCTTTCCCGAATTTTTCACCAGACCAGATTCAGCCCCAAACGTATTGCGTCACAGTGTCTTTCAGAGGAACTGGATTGGATGTTGATGTCGTTCCCATTCTGAATGGCTCTGAACCAGATTGGTACGGTGATCTCGTTAGTCAGGAAGATGGCTCTTTTCTAAAAACCAGCATCCCTAAGCATCTGGAGTTTTGCCGAAAACGCAAAGCGCAGCAGGACAAGCACTTCGCTCAAGTAGTTCGGCTTGCGAAGTTCTGGGCTCGGCGTATGAAAAACACGCATCAAGGGTTCCGGTTTAAGTCGTTTATGATCGAAATGATAATGTCGAAACTCCTTGATGAAGGGCTGGACTTCTCAGACTACCCGGAAGCTCTCCAAGGATTTTTTACATACATTCTGAAAACGGAGCTGCGAGATAGGATTTGGTTTGACGACTACTATGCTCAGTCAGCCATCGGCAGCTTTACAGACCCCGTGCAAATAATTGACCCGGTGAATCCAGAAAACAATGTCTCAAAGCTGTATACCGACCAGCAGGTCGATATGATTGTGGATGCGGCAAGTGACGCGAGCGATGCCATCGATTGGGCTCTCACTGCTACGACGAAATCAGACACCATAAACTGTTGGCAGAAGGTCTTTGGACCTTCATTTAACGTGTGAGGTCAAAATGTCTTCTAGC